>NZ_JCALCX010000023.1:0-104425 GCF_059812565.1 Mycobacterium sp. NGS49
ATCGACCCGATCGGGGTGGGTGCGTTCACGCTGCCCGACATCACCACCGCGCAGTTCTCGACGCCGCCGATCCAAATCCCGCCGATCGGTCTGGCGCCGTTCAACACGCCGCCACTGACCATCCCGAGTATCCATCTGCCAAGCACTTTGATCACCGAATTCAACATTCCCGCCGCACCGGGATACCTGAACTCGAGCGCAACTCCGTCATCCGGATTCTTCAACTCCGGCGCCGGTGGCAACTCCGGGTTCGTCAACAACGGCTCTGGCCTGTCGGGGTGGTACAACTCCAATGGTCCGGGCCTGCTGGGCGGATCGGGCTTCCAGAACTACGGCGGCCTGATCTCGGGCCTCAACAACCTGGGCAGCGGTGTCTCTGGAATCGCCAACACCGGCGTCCTCGATCTCGCGCTGAGCAGTTTCGTGTCGGGCTTTGCGAACGTCGGCAACAACTTGTCGGGGCTGTTCTTCCTCAGCACGACATAAAGCTGACCCCATCAACGCAATTCGCGCCTGCCCTACCGGGAGGCGCGAATTGCGTTGTGGCGACAGGGACGATCAGTCCTCCTTGAGGACCAACTTCCGTAGCGCCACCCGGTCCGGGTTCAACAGCTCCTCGATGCGCGGCTTGTTCACGTCGGCGACGATGATCTCCCCGACCTCTTGGTAGACCTCGCTGAAGATGCCGTGCGACTTCATCTTCTCGGTCTGGTACTGGTTGTCCTCGGTCGGCGTGACGTAATACACCGCGTCAGCCTTGAACCGGTGCACCAGCCAGAGGTGGATCAACGTCATCAGCCGCTTCTGCCGCAGCTTCTCGGCGAAGGTGTTCTGGTCGCGCACCTGCAGGATGCTGCGGCCGTGCCGGTCCTTGATCGGGTCGACGACGACGTTGGCCAGCTGCTCGTCGCCCTCGCCGTAGATTCCGAGTTCCAGCACGTCCGAGCCGGCGCGGCGGGGCCGCAACGTGACCCGCAACTTCTCGCCCAGCTGGTAGTGCTCGCTCCACAGCGCCAGCCACTCCTCCAGCAGCTTCTTGGGCACCTCGGTCTGCACCAGATGCTGGTGCTGGGTAGAGCCTTTGCCCATCGATTTGGTGGTCGCGGTGCGACCCGACGACGCGGCCAGGGCCGCGTCGCTGCGCGGCCCACCGACCAGGGTCTGCGGGGTGCGGTAGGGCGATTCGACCAGACGCATCTTGCGCTGCAAGCGGGCCAGCGCCAGCATCCCGTCCTGCCTGAGGTTGGTCGCGAACTCCTCGGCGGCCACCCCGTCGATCTGGTGCCCGCCGTAGGTGATGAAGTTGAAGACGAAGCCCATCTTGCCGAGCTCGACGGGGAACTGGCGCATCTCGTCGTCGGTCATCCCGGTGGTGTCCCAGTTGAACGACGGCGAAAGGTTGTAAGCGAGCATCTGGTCGGGGAACACCGCATGGATCGCCTCGGCGAATTGGCGCGCGTCAGCGAGGTCGGCGGTCTTGGTCTCCATCCAGAGGATGTCGGCGAAGGGTGCGGCGGCCAGTGACTTGGCGATGGCATAGGGAATGCCGCCGCGGATCTGGTAGTAGCCCTCGGGGGTCTTGGCCAGCTCGCAATCCCAATTCGCGTCGGCACCCAGTTCTTTGGCCTTGGCGCGCGCGGCAAAGAGGGACGCGGTGGAGGCGAACTCCCGCCATTCCGCGGGACTCATGCCCGACGGTTCGCCTTCGCTCTCGCCGAATTCGAGCTTCTCGGCCACGGCGTCGCCGTAGGTCATCACACCGGCGGCGTCCTCCCAGGCGGCGACGAAACGCGACTCGACCTCGTCGTACACGTCGTCGATCGACAGTTCCGCGCTGTCACGCCACTTGTTGATGGCCTCAGTGACGAGTTCGAGAATTCCCTGGCGTTCCAGCCACGCGTTGGCGGCCGCATATTCGGCGTCACTGAGCGCATACAGCAGGTGGCCGTTGATCTCCTCGACACCCTGGTCGTAAAAGCGCCGCATCATGGCCAGGAAACAGCTCTTGTACGACGGGATGCTCAGGTTGGTGGCGCCCAGCAGGAACGGCTGGTCGCGCTCATCGCCGCGGCTGTCGATCAGGTTGGCGGCCTCGGCGTCGGTGCGGGCCACGATGATGCCGGGAACCCGCATGATGTCGAGCTGGAATCGGGCGGCGTTGAGTCGCTTGATCTGCTCGTCCGACGGCACCAGCACCTTGCCACCCTGGTGGCCGCACTTCTTGGTGCCGGGGCGCTGGTCCTCGATGTGGTAACCCGGTACGCCGACCTCGACGAAGCGCCGAATGAGGTTGCGAACGTGCGGGTCACCGCCGTGACCGGTGTCGGCGTCGGCGATGATGAACGGCCGGTAGTCATACCAGGTGGCCGACGCCCGCTGCCGCTCGCTCATGTTGAGCCGCTGGTACTCCTGGTTGCGGTCGGCGGTGAGCAGGGCACGCACCAGGACCGCGGCATCGTCGGGCACCTGGCTGAGCGGATAGCTGGCCAGGTCGGGCCCGGGGTCCTCGGTCGTGGAACCCTTCGCCGAGGTCGCCCAGCCACCGAGATAGATGCCCTCGATTCCCATCCGCTTCATGCTCACGGCCTGGCCCGGTGAGTAGGGGCCGAACGTGGTGATGCTCTTCTGCTCGGCGTACAGCTCGCGCAGGCGCTCGTAGAAGGCGGCGGCCGCTTCGCGTGCCACGGCGTAGTCGGTGGGGATGGTGCCGCGCTGCTCGACGACCTGTCGGGCGGTGTAGAGGCGGGTGATGCCGTTGAATCGCGGGCTTTCGAAGTACCGCTGGGTGGCGGCTAAGTCCTGCTCGAACGGTGATTGGACTGCGTTGTCCGTTTCGGCGATGGCCATGGCCTTCTCGCTCCTCCTAAGCCCCGGTTCCGCTGACGCAGTGAGTGTATGCCCCCCGGGCGTGAGCTAGATCACCGGCCGAGGCCCGCGCAGTGCCCCCCGGCTACTAGATCGGTTCAGTCCGACGTGCTACTGAGCCGGTTTGGGGTGGCCGGAACCCGCAGTGGTCCGGATCCGCACGTTTCGCTTGCCGGAAGAGACCGCCAAAAACTCTCGCTGACAATGGCTTTCGCATCAAACACCTCGGCTACGCGGCGGCCGCGCTAAACCCCTCGCGGAGTCGGTTGCGCAGGCGTACCGTACCCGTTCATGCAGGCCGAATTGCGCTTTGACCGGTGGTTTCTCCCGTTAGCGGTGCCGCTCGGGCTCGGACCCGGACACAGTGAGCTGTGGGTCGAGGCCGGCAACCTCCACGTCAAGATGGGGTGGGCGTTCACTACCGACATCCCGCTGACGTCGATCAAGAAGGCTGAAGCGAGCAATGCGCGGGTCTTCGAAGCGGGTGTGCACTTCAGGGGCTCCCGGTGGCTTGTCAACGGTTCGCGTAAAGGGTTGGTGGAGCTGACGATCGACCCGCCGGCTCCGGTGAAGTTCTGGCTCAAGTCGATGATGGTCAGTTCCTTGATGCTCAGCGTCACCGAACCCGACGCGCTCGTCTCGGCGTGTACCTCGGCTGCCCGGTAGCACGCAGCTCAGTCGCCGTGACCCGCGGCGTGCATGCGCAGCCAATTTTGTTGGCTGCGGACGAACTCCGCGTCGACCACGCTGCCATGTCCCGGCACGTAAATGGCATTTGGGATCGTCAGTAGCCGGCCGAGGGTGACCGGCCAGGCCGTCACGTCGGAATCGGCGTCGATTGCCGGATCACCGGATTCCTCGATCAGGTCTCCGGTGAACACCACGGTCGGATCCTCCCGTCGGCGGGCCGGCGCCCTGACGACCAAGTCAGCGCGGGTGTGGCCGGCGCCCAGGTAGGCGACGGTGACGGTCCGGTCACCGAGATCGAGGACCGCGTCCCGTATTCCATGCTCCGGTACCCGCAAGGCCGCGATCGCGCGATCGATCGCCTGGGCATCCGCACCGTGTGCCAACGCGTCGGCGCGCAACTGTTCGGTGGCCGAGGAAAGGTAGTCCTGCACCTCGGGTGCGCAGTAGATCTGGGCTCCGGTGAAAACCGAAGAGCCCAATACATGGTCGAAATGCTGGTGGGTCAACACGACGTGACTCACCGGGCGATCGGTCAGCCGGCGGACGTCCGCCGCGACGGCTCGGGCCTCTTCCAGGGTGGTACCGGTGTCGATGAGCAGCGTTGCGGTGTGACCGCAGACCAGGCCGATCGTGACGTCGCAGAACGGCAGGCGACAGCGGTACACGCCGTCGCTGAGGTGTTCCCAGACGTGGTGCATCAAACCGGAATCTGCGAGTCGTCGCTCACCTGCGAAACGCTAGATGGCGGCCGCCATCCGGTTGCGGGTAGCCATCCGGCGTGTATTAAGGAGACGTGTTCGAGGATGCGACTCATGAGCAGGCCTGTGCGATCCTCGCGGCCGCGCACCGCGTGGTCCGACACGCGACCGATCCCGCCGATCCCCGCTCGGGTCGGGGCGACGGCGTGGTCGTAGCCGCCGGTCGGTTGCTTTTCCGCCCGGCCGTTGACGTCGAGGTCGGTGCCCTGCCGCGAATCGAACCGCAGGACTTGGCGCGTGCCGTCGGATCGGACCGTGATCTGGCCGAGCATGCGGCGGCGCTCATTGCCTGCGCGTCGCTGGCCGACGGGCAGATCGACCCGCAGCGGCTGCGCAAGGTTGTCGAGTATGCACACGCCATGCATGTCCGAGAGGGGTGGGTGCGAGACGTCCTGCAGGTGGCTCGGGGCCGGCTGGCCTGGGCGATGGCCGACATGGCGAGGCGCAACGTGTCAACCTTCCCCGGTTGGGCGCGCCCCGACGACACCATGCCGCCGATGCTGCCCTATGAGGCGCAGACCGACGACGACAAGCGCCTGGCGGCGCGCTTCCTGGAGCTGGAGGAACTGCCCAAGGCCACCTTCGGTCATCAGTTCTGGGCACACTTCCGTAGGCACGGCTTCGGCTTTCCGGGTGAAAAGGAGGCATTCACAGGGCTGTTCGCGGTGCCGCACGACGGCTTGCACGTGCTGTCGGGTTACAGCACCTCGATCCAGGGCGAACTTCTGGTGAGCACATTCACCGGCGCAATGCATCGACGCGACGCCTTGCGCGCGCATATCTTGCCGGTCATCTTCGAGTGGCATGTCGGCCACGAAGTGAACGGTATCGGCGCGCAACAGGGCGCGCTGGACCCGGAGAAGTTCCTGGTGAGTTGGCAGCGCGGCGCGTCCACAACCGCCGACGTGCTGTCGCCGGACTGGGACTTCTGGGCGGTCGCCGCACGCGACCTGGACGAGCTGCGCGCCGATTACGGCATCACGCCACTGCTGCCGGCTCACGAGGCGGACGGCGAAGAGGTGGTCGTCGCGGGCAAAGCTGACCCACACGCGACCTGAGGCGTCGGACGAAGTTGACATGTCGGAATTTCCCGACATATATTCAGCGGGTGGCCAACTCCGACCGCATCTGTGATCGGATCTTCACGGCGCTGGCAAATCCGGTGCGGCGCAGCGTTCTTGAGATCTTGAGCTGTCAGCCCCTGTCCGCGGGGGAACTCAGTGAACGGTTCGAGCTCAGCCGGCCCGCCGTCGCCGAACACCTCAAGGTGCTCCGCGATGCCGGGTTGGTCGCCGATGAGGCACAGGGCCGTCGACGCATCTACCGGTTGACCGCGGAACCCTTGGCCGAGCTCGGTGACTGGTTGCATCCTTTCGAAAAACTCTGGCGGGCAAGGCTTGTGGCGCGCACGGAAAAGGCAGACAACGAGTAGACCGCCACCGGCGGTTCAGAGATTCCGAACCAAGGAGGAACCACATGCGCTCAGTCGTCATCACCAGGCATGGCGACCCGTCGGTCCTGCAGGTGCAACAGCGGCCTGATCCGCCACCGCCGGGCCCGGGCCAGCTACAGGTCGAGGTCCGGGCTGCCGGCGTCAACTTCGCCGACCACCTGGCGAGGGTCGGCCTGTATCCCGACGCACCCAAGCTCCCCGCGGTCGTCGGTTACGAGGTCGCCGGCACGGTGAGCGCTGTCGGCGACGGTGTCGATCCCGGCCGTGTCGGCCAGAGGGTCTTGGCGGGAACGCGCTTCGGCGGCTACTCGGAAATCGTCAACGTCGCCGCCGCCGACTCGGTGGCGCTGCCCGACGCGGTGAGCTTCGAGCAGGGCGCCGCGGTACCCGTCAACTACGCCACCGCGTGGGCCGGTCTGCATGGTTACGGGTCGCTGCGCGCCGGCGAACGGGTGTTGATCCACGCCGCTGCCGGTGGTGTCGGCATTGCCGCCATCCAGTTCGCCAAGGCGGCCGGCGCCGAAATCCACGGCACCGCATCGCCGGGCAAGCACAAGCGGCTCGCCGAACTGGGCGTGGACCGCGCAATCGACTACCGCCAAGACGGTTGGTGGAAGGGCCTGGAGCCCTACGACATCGTGCTGGACGCACTGGGCGGCACCTCGTTGCGGCGGTCCTATCACCTGCTGCGCCCGGGCGGACGGCTGGTCGGCTATGGGATCTCCAACATGCAGGAAGGCGAAAAGCGGTCGCTGCGCAGGGCCGCGCCACACGCTCTGGCCATGCTGCGCGGTTTCAACCTCCTGGACCAGCTCTCGGAGTCGAAGACGGTCATCGGGCTCAACATGCTCAAGTTGTGGGATGACCGGGGCAACCTCGGGCCCTGGATCGCGCCGCTGAGTGAAGCGCTGCACGACGGGACCGTGTCGCCCGTCGTGCATGCCGCCGTGCCGTTCGCGGAGGCTCCGGAAGCGCATCGAATCCTGGCGGCCCGGGAGAACATCGGCAAAGTAGTGCTGGTTCCCTAGCGGGTGGTTTCATTCGGCGCCGGCAGGGTTATGTTTGCGGCATGGCTGTCACCGAGTCCCGGGAGGTCGTCATCGAGGCGACGCCTGACGAGATCATGGATGTGTTGCTCGACATCGAGACGCTGCCGGACTGGTCGTCGGTGCACAAGACGATCGAAGTCCTGGAGCGAGATGACCAGGGTCACCCGCTCAAGTCGCGGCAGGTCGTCAAACTCGTAGGATTCACCGAAGAGCAGGTGCTGGCCTATGTCGTCCACGACGACGGCGTGAGCTGGACATTGCTCGAGGCCAAGCAGCAGAAGGCTCAGGAGGGGCGCTACACCCTGACCCCCGACGGCGACTCGACGCGCGTGCGATTCGATCTGACGGTCGAATTGAGTGCGCCGGTGCCCGGATTCTTCGTCCGGCAGGGTGCCAAAGCACTGATGGACACGGCCACCAAAGGCCTGCGCAAGCGGGTCCTCAAGGTGAAAAAGGGCGGCTAATTCGCGCTGGACGCGTCCTCGAGTGCTTGATATGCGGCGTTGTATCCCGGCGTGAAGGTGATGCCGGGTCCGCCGTGGCATCCCGCGCCGCCCAGGTAGAGCCCGGTGATCGGTATCGGGAGATCCAGGAATCCGTTGGGCCCGGGACGATTTGGCCCCATCAGGTCCGGGTGCAGCAGCCCGTGGCAGAAGTCCCCGGCGGGGGCGGCGAACATGGTGTCCATGTGATAGGGGGCGAACGTGATGTGGCGGATCACGATGTCCTTGAAATTCGGCGCGAATCTGCTGATCTTGTCGATAACCCGTTGCGCCATTTCGTTTTTGAGATGCCCGTGCCGGTCGCGGGGGACCTCCACCGGGAACGCGTACGCATAGGCGCTGGCGGCGTGCTTGCCGGGCGGTGCCAGGCCCGGGTCGTGCACCGACGGGATCTGCAGGCCCATCGACGGGTTGTCCGGCACGATGCCGCGGCGACAGTTCTCCCAGTGCCGCTGCTGCTCTTCCGGTGAGCCGAAGATGCCGACCGACATCTGCATGCCCTCGCCGTTCAACAGCTCGTAGGGCGGCGCGAACTCGGGCAGTCCGTCGAGCGCGAAGTGCATCTGGATGAAGGAGGCCCGGTGATCCCGGTCCGAGACGCGTGAAATAAGTTCGGCCGGAAGATGTTCGGGATCGATCAAGCCCGTCAGGGTGAGATCGGGCGCCAGGTTCGACACCACAACGGGCGCGTTGACCGTCGAGCCGTTCCGCAACCGAACGCCCGTCACCGCGCCGTGGTCGACGAGTATCTGCTCGACCCTGGCACGGAACCGGATTTCGCCGCCATGCGAGAGGAAAAGCTCGCGCAGGTGTTCGGTCAGCGCGCCGATGCCGCCCTTGAGCTTGGTCATCATCGACGTGCTGTTGTCCGGCACTGCCAGGGCGAAGGCCAGGCAGGTCGCGCTACCCGGCGTATAGGGCCCTCGGTAGGTGGAATTCACCGCAAGGAACGCCAGCATGCCCCGCATCACCGCATGCTTGTCCTTGTCCGGCAGGCAGCGGTCGATGACGTCCATCGCCGACCCGAACAGCATCTCGTGAATCGCCCGCCGCTCCGGCTCGTTGGCCGCGCAGGCGTACATCTCGTCGAGTGTCTTGGGTGGTGTGCGAACATCGAAGCGTCCCAACGCCTTCGCGGGGCCCTGGCTCCAGGCGATGAGCTCGGCCATTCCGGTGACCGCTTCGAAGCCGTGCTTCTCGCCCAGGTGCGTCATCAACTGCATCGGGTCGCGGTAGAACACCATCGGCTCTTCCCCATGTTCGCCGATGTTGGTCGACATCACCTCGGGTTCCACGGTGGGCAGCGTGTCCAGACCGAGCTCCTTGATGATCTGGTGCGCCGTCGGGAACTGCACCGAACCGGCGATCTCATACCGGAAGCCGTCGATCAACTCGACGGTCGCCGCCATTCCCCCGGCGTAGGTGTTGGCTTCCAGGCAGACCGTGCGCAGCCCCGCCCGCTGCAGGATCGCTGCGGCGGTAAGCCCGTTGTGCCCCGCTCCCACCACGATCGCGTCGTAATCAGTCACCGCGCCGACCTCCTCGCTGACCCTGCGTGTGGCAAGATTATGTCAGTACTGACACAATCGGAAGATGTCAGCACTGACTAGTTCGGGTCGGATATCTTCCGGTGTGCAGCTGCGCGCGCCGATGAACGGTCACGAGATCCGTCGCAGGTCGACGCGCGAGGCGCTGCGGGGGGCGGCGCTGAAAAGCTTTGCCCGCAAGGGATTCGCGAACGTCACCGTTTCGGAGTTGGCGCGCGAGGCAGGTGTCACCGAGCGCACCTTCTTCCGGCATTTCCCGACCAAGGAAGCGGTGCTGTTCCAGGACTACGAAACGCAGCTGGAATGGCTGTCCGAGGCGCTGGCGCAACGGCCGGCATCGGAATCGCTGTTCGACGCGGTGCTCGCGAGCGTTGCCGCCTTCCCGCACGATCTCGAAGTGGTCCGGCAGGCCGCCACCGCCCGCGCGGAGCTGATCAGTGCCGAGCGCATCGCCGTGCATCTGCGGGTGGTGCAGGCGTCATTCGCCGCCGTCCTCACCGGTTTCGTTCGGGCCCGGCACCCCGAGTTGCCCGACATCGAGCTGGCCGCCGAAGTGGCGGGTGCGACGCTGGCGGCGGCTCTTGTTGTGGCGGTTGAGCATTGGGGCCGCAACGGTTGCCATGACGACCTCGGCGCGCTGGTGGCCGGCAGTCTGGACCTGGTTCGCTCCGGGTTGGCCAGGTGCTGCTGACGGCCGCGCCGGACAAACGTCTGCCCCGCCCGGCTCGCACCGCGGGATTGCCTGGCCCGACGGCGGCGTTAACACAACTATGACGCTGAGAACCCGTCTCACCGATCTCTTCGGCATCGCACACCCGATCCTGCTGGCGCCGATGGCCATGGTGTCGGGCGGGCGGCTGGCCGCAGCGGTCAGCGCGGCGGGCGGCCTGGGCATCGTCGGCGGTGGTTACGGCGATCCGGAATGGTTGCAGGCACAGATCGCCCGGGCCAAAGGTGAGCGCGTCGGATACGGCTTCATCACCTGGAGCCTCGCGCGCGCACCGGAGCTGCTCGAGACGGTCCTGGCGCAGCACCCGCCGACGGTCATGCTGTCGTTCGGCGACTTGGAGCCGTTCGCGGGGCGCATCCACCGGGCCGGCGTGCCGTTGACCGCCCAGGTGCAGACCCTCGCCCAGGCGCGACGCGCCCTGGATGCCGGCGCGGACATCATCGTCGCCCAGGGCGGCGAAGCGGGAGGGCACGGGATGAGCGTGCGCTCGTCCTTCACTTTGGTGCCCGAGGTGGTGGACCTGGTGCACGCTCGGTCCGCCGCAACGCTGGTGGTGGCCGCCGGCGGAATCGCCGACGGCCGCGGGCTGGCGGCGGCGCTGGCGCTCGGTGCCGACGGCGTGCTCGTGGGCACCAGGTTCTGGGCGGCCACCGAGGCGCTGGTGTCGCCGCGAGCTCGACAGCGGGCCATCGCGGCCGGCGGCGACGACACGATCCGCACGCGGGTCTTTGACATGGTGCGGCAACGAGATTGGCCTGACGGCTATGATCTGCGGTTGGTCAGCAACGCGCTGATCCGGCGCTGGCACGGCCACGAGGACGACTTGCGGGCACAGCTGCCCGATGCGGTCGCCGCCTATCAGAAGGGCGTCGCCGCCGAGGACTTCGATGTGGACACCGTGCTGGTCGGTGAGGCCGCCGGACTCATCCACGACGTGCTGCCCGCGGCCGGCATCGTGTCGGCAATGGTGACCGATGCGGCTCGAATCTTGAACCGCGGCAACGCTCAAGAATGTTGAGAAATCAATTCGGCGAGCAGGTTCCGATCGACCTTGCCGGTGGCGTTGTACGGAATGTCGTCGACGACGGCCAGCCGTTCCGGCAGCTTGAAGTAGGCGATCGTGGTGCGGCAGTGCGCCCGCAACTCTTCGAGCGTCACCGGCGCCCGGGTCACGATCGCAGCACCGACCCGCTGGCCCAGTTCGTCGTCAGCCATTCCGGCAACCGCGACGTCCCTGATCGCCGGGTGGGAGCGCAACGCCTCCTCAACTTCGATCGGCCCGAACTTCTCGCCGCCGCGGTTGATGGTGTCGCGCAATCTGCCGCTCGGATAGATGTACCCGTCGGCATCGACGCGGCCCAGATCGCCGGTGCGCAACCATCCCGCAACCGCGTTGACCGGGGAGTTCACCCACAACTCCCCGACCGCGCCCTGCTCGACGTCGGCGCCGGTTTCCGGGTCGACCACTCGCACCGCGACTCCCGGCAGCGGCCGTCCGACCGACCCGGCCCGAGCCGGATCATGATGATCCTCCGGTGTCAGGTGCGCGTAGGTCCCCAGTGTCTCGGTTTGGCCGAACACGTTGGTGAACGCCACCTGTGGAAGAGCGGCTATGGCCTTGCGCATCAACGCCGTCGGCGCGGCCGCGGCGCCGTAAGTGATCCCGGCCAGCGACGACAGATCGGTGTCGGCGAAGTCGGGATGCTGCAGAATCCGGTGCAGCATCGTCGGCACCAGAAACATGCCGGTGACCCGATGCTGCGACGCCAGGCGCAACCACTCGCCCGCCTCGAACCGCTTCTGCACCACCAGCGTGTTGCCCGAGTACAGGCTGGCGAGCAGCCCCAGCGAACCGCCCACGTGGAAGTAGGGCACACACATCATCACCGGGACGGGTGGTGTGTCCGGCGAGAAGGCCTGCGACGTCCTGCCCAGGCGCGCGGCCAGCTGACGACCGCGGATCTCGACCGCCTTCGGCAAGCCGGTGGTGCCACTGGTGAACAGGACCATCGCCGCACGACCGTCGTCGCAGGCAGGGTCCGCCAGTTCGGGCACGTCCACTCCGATGAGATCCGCGGCCGTCAGCGTCGTCGCGGTCGCCGGGAGCCGGTCCTGGAACGCCTCCCCTGCCACCACCACCCCGCAGCAACCGGCGCTGTCGAGCAGTGCGCGCACCTCCACCGGAGTCAGCGCGGGGTTCATCAGTGCCGCGGCCGCACCGATGCGCGCCGCGGCGAGCAGCGACGCGATCGCCGGCGGGCTCGCCGCATCGACGACGCCGACCCGATCACCGGCTCTGACCCCGGCCGCGAGCAGCCCCGCAGCGCACCGCCGCACGGCTACACCGAGCGTGCCGTAGCTGATCCGCTCACCGTCGATGATCAGTGCAATCCGCTGCGGGTCTGCGGCCGCGGCGGCGTCGATGATGGTCCCGAGATTCATGGGTCTCAGGACAGGGGCGACCAGGTGGACGTGCGCAGCAGTCGGCTGGTCCATTGGTCGCGCAGGTCCAGCGCGTCGTGCAGCCAGGTGCCGGGTGTGCGGTATTCGGCCGGGATGTGGGTTCGGAGCAGGTCGAGCAGCGCCTCGGGCCGGCTGATCCGTTGCATCAGAATGACTTCCCTGCGCAGGTGGCTGCCCAGCGCGGGTTGGAACGAGGCGTCCATCGTCAGCATGGACGACGGCTGCTCGAGGCTGCGGGCGTACACCTCGCCGCACCGGACGATGTACTCCTCGAACTTGTCCTCGTAGGGCCACATGGTGTCTTCCATGTACAGGCTCATGTCGTGTTCACGCCCGTCGACGGGCACCTCATCGAAATTCACATCCTGCATCGGCGACCAGGGCAGCGGCACCATCAACTTGGCATCGACGCCGTGCCGCAGCTCGTCGGTGTGACGCATCCAGTCCCGTAGGTCACCCTGCTGGACCCGTTTGGTCAACCGCTCCCAGGCTGCTCCGTCGCGCACCGCCGTTACCGTGATGACGGTATAGGCGGGTCCGCTGCCTTGGGCCTGATTGGTATACCAGAGCAGTCGCGCTTCGTCGCCGGCACCCAGCATGGGCATCCAGCCGTCGCGAAATGCAGTCTCGAATTCGTCCTCGCTGCGGCCTCGCACCGTGTGGACCTCGTGCATGAAAAGCAACGCCACTACCTCCCGCGCGGCGCTGCCTTCCGAACGCCCGCTCGCTATGGGCAGGACGGTAGTAGCAGCGATTCCTGATGTCCAAGTCGGGTCGACCCCGGCGTCAATTGCCACCCAGAATTGCAGCGCCGAGGCCGTTCGAGCATGCCGCGGTATTTTCAGACGCGGACGGGCTCAGTGAAGGGGACGGATGGACATCGCTTCGGTCGACGAATTGCTCACCACTACCCGGGCGGTGCGCAAGCGCCTCGACCTGACCCGGCCGGTAAGCCGTGACGTGATCATGGAATGCATTCGCCTGGCGATGCAGGCGCCCACCGCCAGCAACGCCCAGGACTGGCGCTGGTTGGTGGTCAGCGACCCGGACAAGCGTGCCGCAATCGCCGATATCTATCGCAGTGTCGGCGCCGAGTATCTGGTCCACGCGGAAGCGAACGCGGCAGATCCGCAGACCCGGCGCGTCTACCGCAGCGCACTGCGCCTGACCGACACGCTCGCTCAGGTCCCGGTACATGTCATTCCGTGCCTGCTGCAGACCATCGATGAAACCAATCGGCTGGTCGCCGCGTCGGCCTGGGCCTCGATCATTCCGGCCGGCTGGAGTTTCCTGCTGGCGTTGCGCTCGCGCGGTCTGGGCTCAGCTTGGACGACGATGCACCTGGCCAAGGAACGTGAGGTGGCTGCGGTGCTGGGCATTCCGAGCACCGTCACCCAGGCCGCCCTGTTCCCGGTGGCCTACACGATTGGGACGGATTTCCGGCCTGCGGCGCGGCCGCCGGCCGAAACGATCACCTTCTGGGACGAGTGGGATGCACGCGCAACGCCGGGTTAGAAATCGGCCGCACCGGCCGCTAAGCTGATTAGTTATGGGCTCTAAGCAAAGGGCGGTACGCGCTGGTGCTGCAGCGCTGACGATCGTCGGCTGGCTCGCGGCGGCGGGTGTCGCCGGCGCCGATCCCGACCCGGTGCCTTCGCCGGCTCCCACTCCGGCCCCCGGCGCACCGGCGCCGGCCGGATCGCCCAAGACGACCATCGATCACGACGGCGTCTACAACGTTGGCACCGATATCGCACCAGGCACCTACAGCTCGGCGGGGCCGGTGGGTACCGGCACCTGCTATTGGAAGCGGACGGGCAACCCCGACGGCGCGCTCGTCGACAACGCGATGACCAAGAAGCCTCAGGTCGTTCAGATCCTGCCCACCGACAAGACGTTCAAGACCAGCGGATGCCAGCCCTGGCAGCCCTCCAGCGATGCTCCCCCGCCCGACGTTTCGGGTCCGCAGCTGCAGGCCGGGCTCGGAATACTCAACGGGCTGCTCGCCCCCGGCGGTCACTGAGCCTGATACGCCGTGTTCAGGCAGGCGGAGCCAGCGCCGCCTCGACAGTCGTGTACATCGGCAGCAGACGGCGCAGGCCGCACGCGGCAATGGTGCGGGCGACGATCGGCTGGTTGCTGACCAGCCGCAGATTGACGCCCCGGCGACGGCAACGCACCGACTCCTGCGCCAGCACCGCGTAGGCGCAGGAACCCAGGAAATCCAGCTCGCGGATGTCGATCACGAACGGCCCGGGCGCAATCGCGATCGCGGCACTCCTGCTCACCAGCCGGTGCCAGACGGTCTCGTTACTGGCGTCGACGTCGCCCCCGACATGCACCACCACTGCCGACCCGGTGCACTCGGTTACCGCCCGCAATCCGCTGTTCGGGTCGGTCAATTGCGTACTGAGCCGCGTACTCGAAGGACCTGGCGATGACCCGATCGCGACAGTGTTCATCTTCGGCGGTATCCCGTCTTCGTAGGGCAGCGTGGTTCGTATACGTGCCGAGAGACAGCGTAGATGTTCGGCGGACTTGGCAGGCGGTCTTCGTAAGCACGGTGTTAATCAGCATATGTGCAACAGGGCCTGACAACATAGGGTGTCCACGCGAAATTTCTTGAGGTGGCCGGCCGTTTCAGTTCCGCCGCCGGGTGGCTCGCCGAGTGAGCAGCGACAGCAGCCAGCTAACGATCGACAATGCGATCGCTGCCTTTATGGCGGTCCACCAGAAGTGGTCGATCTGCAGCCCCCAGTGGGTGGTGTCTTTGGTGATCTGTTCGGTAATCCACAACATGAACGCATTGATGACGATGTGAAAGAGGCCGAGGGTCAGTACGTACATCGGTATCGCCAGAATTTGGACGATCGGCTTGACGATGGCGTTGACGAATCCGAAGAGTACCGCGACGACGAAGACGATGCCGATTCGTTGCAGCGTGGTGTTACCGCCGACGAAGGTCAATCCGGGCACGAGAAGGGTGACGATCCATAACGCGAGCCCGGTCAATGCCGCGCGCAGCAGAAATGGCACCATGCGCCGATCTTGCCACCGCACCCGGCGGCGGGACGCTCAATTCAGCCCGTAGAAGCGCAGCGCGTTGAGACCGCCGATCTTCTCGCGCGACTGCTCACTGATATCGGGCCGCTGCCGCAAATGCTTCGTGCTTTCCGGCCACTCCCCGTCCCAATGTGGGTAGTCACTGGCGAACATGATGAAGTCGTCGCCGAGCACATCGATCACGCCGGGCAGGATGGGCTCTTCCGGTTCGCAGGTCACCCAGATATTGCCGGCCCGCAGATAGTCATGCGGATCCCGCCGCCAGCCGCGTTCGATCCAGTCGCCGCGCTTCTCGAAGTGCTCGTGCAGGCGATCGATGAAGAACGGAACCCACCCGGCGCCCGCTTCCAGAAAAGCGACCCGCAGATCGGGATGGCGGTCGAAGACACCCCCGGAGACCAGTGCGGTCATCGCAGTCATCTGGTCGAACGGAAAGCTGATGCAGTGCACCTGAATGTAGTTGGTGAAGCGGTCGACTCCGATCTTCGGCAGGTGAACGCCGGGCGCGCCGTGAATGCCCAGCGGCATGTCCAGTCGCACCGCTGCGGCGTAGAAGGCATCGAGGTCGGGGTGATCGAGATTGCGCGTCTTCAGCGCCGGAGGAACCAGGGTGGCGACCAACCCGAGCTCTTTGGCCTCGGCCATGATGTCAGCGGCCACCGCTCCGTGTTCAATCGGCGTCACGGCGACCCCGCGTAACCGGCCGTGGCTCGGGGCACAGAAATCCGCGATCCACTGGTTGTACAGACGGGCGAAACCGGCGGCGAAATCGGGATCCTCGAGGCTCGGCACGCACAGCCCGAGGCTGGGATAGAGCACCATCGTGTCCAGGTGGTCGCGCTCGGCGTCGGCCAGCACCCCCTCTGCGGTCGAGCAATTGATGCCCGGTGCCCTGGTGATGCCGTGTTCGGGGGGACATCCCGCGCCCGGCCCTTCGTCTTCGGGGTAGTTGCGCCCTTCGATCGTCAGCCGCGGCCGGCGATCATTGCTCAGCTGCACTCGATCGGGCCAGCGTTTCAAAGCTTCGAACGCGAGGGTGGAGTTCTCGGCAACATGTCCATCGGCGTCGATGATCCGCATAAGTCGGGAACATACTCCGCCGCGCGGCGGACTCGCGGTATCGCGACGGTTAGGCCACGATGCTCTCGTGGCCACACAGCGGTTGACCAGTGACCAGCGCAACTCCTTTCTGGCGGCGTTCCTGGGCTGGACGATGGATGCTTTCGACTTCTTCATCGTCGTGCTGGTCTACGCCGACATCGCCGAGACGTTCCACCGCAGTAAGACCGAAGTAGCGTTCGTCACGACGGCCACGCTGGTGATGCGACCCGTCGGCGCCCTGGTGTTCGGGCTGTGGGCCGACCGCGTCGGCCGCCGGCTCCCCCTGCTGGTCGACGTGCTGTTCTACTCGGTGGTGGGATTCCTGTGCGCCTTCGCCCCCAACTTCACGGTGCTGGTGATTCTGCGATTGCTCTACGGCATCGGGATGGGCGGGGAATGGGGGCTGGGCGCGGCACTGGCCATGGAAAAGGTGCCCACTGAGCGCCGCGGCTTCTTCTCCGGCCTGCTGCAGGAGGGCTACTCGTTCGGATATCTGCTGGCCAGCGTGGCCTCGTTGGTGGTGATGAACGGGTTGGGTCTGTCCTGGCGCTGGCTGTTCGCGTTGAGCATCATCCCCGCCCTGATCAGTCTGATCATCCGGTATCGGGTCGAGGAGTCCGAAGTATGGGAGGCGGCGCAGGATCGTATGCGGTTGACGCAGACCCGACTTCGCGACGTGCTACGCGAAGCCAAGGTGATCCGCCGATTCTGCTATCTGGTCTTGCTGATGACGGCTTTCAACTGGATGAGTCACGGCACCCAGGACGTCTACCCCACGTTTTTGAAGGCGACCAATGACCACGGCGCGGCGCTGTCGAGCGCCACCGCGCGGTGGATCGTGATCGCGTACAACGTCGGCGCCATCATCGGCGGGCTGGCGTTCGGAACTTTGTCCCAGCGCTTCGGCCGCCGCTACACGATCGTGTTCTGTGCGGTATCGGCGCTGCCGATCGTGCCGATCTTCGCCTATTCGCGCACCGCGGCGATGCTGTGCCTTGGGTCATTCCTGATGCAACTGTTCGTACAGGGCGCCTGGGGCGTGATCCCGGCGCACCTCACCGAGATGTCCCCCGACGCCATCCGCGGCCTGTACCCGGGCGTGACCTATCAGCTCGGCAACCTGCTGGCCGCGTTCAACCTGCCGATCCAGGAGCATCTGGCCGAAACGCACGGCTATCCCTTCGCCTTGGCGGTGACGATCGTGCCGGTGCTGGTGATGGTGGCGTTGTTGACGCTGGTCGGAAAGGACGCCACCGGAATACGGTTCGGTTCCTCCGAGAGTGCCTTTCTGCCGGCTAAGTGAGCGGTTGACTCGGCACTCAGCACCCGACTTCCAGCGGATGACGCCAGCGCAGACGGCGGAAGCGTGCGAATCCACGGTCCGCGCTCAGCCACGTCGCGTTGTTCTCCAGTGAGTAGGCCGCCAGGTAGGCATCGGCGATGTCGTTGCCGCGCGCGTCGACGTCGGCGGCGAGCTGGCGAAACAAGCCCCAATGGCGCCGCCCGGCCGCCAGCTGCATCGCCGCCGGGGCGGCAAGTAGGGCGTCGACCGCTTGCCACGCTTCATTGGCAGCCGTCGGTTCGGAAAAGATCCTGCGGTTGGAGACGACCCGTACGAAACCACTGAGCGTCAGGTCGGGTAGACCCAGGGGCTGTTCATCGTTGGCCAGCCGCTCGAGCAGCCGTCGATAGTCCGAATGTTCCGGCAGATCCTCCCGGTGCGCATACACCAGGACGTTGACGTCAACGCACAGCATCGACTTCGGCGCCTTCGTCCATCGACTCGGCGAGGGCAGCGTTCGACGACAGGTCCACCCCGGCCCGCAGCCCGCCCCGGCCTGACGTCCGGACCACGTAGGGTCCTGCGCTGCGCTGCTCTGATGCCGTGAGACCGCGACGTACCGCGTCCTCCAGGACGGACGCCACGGTGCGCCCGGTACGGGCGGCCTGTGTCTTCACCTGGCGATAGAGCTCGTCATCGATTCTGATGGTGGTGCGCACGTATCACCTTAGCATCACCCGGAGGCATAAAGATGCTCGCCGCTGGCCCGCCGAATCGCCTACTGAGATTCGCCACCGGAGAGTGCGGTCAACAGCAGGTGCATGGCCACGGTGGTCGAGCGTTCGCGGACGTCGGAGCGGTTGCCCGGCAGCCGTAACGTGCGGGTGACGTTCGGGCCGTCGCTTCGTGCAACGGTGAAACAGACTGTCCCGACGGGCTTTTCATCGGTTCCACCGCCCGGGCCGGCGATTCCGGTGATGGCGACGGCGGTGTCGGCCTCGAAGCGCTTCAGCGCGCCCGCGGCCATCGCTTCGGCCACCGGTTCGGATACCGCGCCGTTGGCTTCGATCAATGCGGCGTCGACGCCGAGCAGTTCCGTTTTGGCGTCGTTGGAGTATGAGACCACCCCGCCGGCAACGTAATCCGACGATCCGGGGCGCTCGGTCAGCCGCGCCGCGAGCAGGCCGGCGGTGCAGGATTCGGCCGTCGCAATCCGGCGGCCCGTCAACAACCTGGCAACCAGATCGTCGACCTGCGAGCCGTCTTCGGAGAAAACCTGGTCGCCGTGCCGATCGCGCAGCAACTGGGTCAGCTGCGCGTAGGTTTCGCTCGCGTCGGGCTCGTAGCGTGTCACGATTTCCAGCTCGCCGCGCCGCAGGCAGGTGGTGATCTCCAGCGCGGCGAAGCCGGGGATGGCGGTTTCGGCGTCGCGCAGGGTCTCGGCCAGCCCCGACTCGGGCAGCCCGAACATCCGCACCATCTCCTGCCGGTAGACGGTGCGGCCGGCGATCGCTTCCTGCACCCCGGCGGTGTCGATTGCCTTGCGCCACATGGGTTGCAGCTCGCGCGGGGGCCCTGGAAGCACCAGCACCGTCGGCGGGCCCGGCACCACCACGCCGGGTGCGGTGCCGACCGGATCGAGGACCTGCGACCCCAGGGGAATCATCGCCTGTTTACGGTTGGCCGCCCGCACCGACTCGAACTTGCCCGGTTCCATCAGTGCGGCAAAGGCGGGATTGCGGGCCATCATGGCCTTCAGGATCTCGGCGATCCGATTCTCCAGCGCTTCGTCGAGCACCAGATCGCGCCCGCAGAACCGGGCCACCACTTCGACGGTCATGTCGTCGGCCGTCGGGCCCAGGCCGCCGCTGGTGATGATCAGATCCACACCCTGGTCGGCCAGGAACCGCAGCTGAGCCTCGATGTCGGCGGGTCGGTCACCACAGATGGTGATGTGGGCCAGTTCGACGCCCAATTCCAGCAGCCGGTCGGCCAGCCACGGGCCGTTGCGGTCCTGGACCCGTCCGGTCAGAACCTCGGTGCCGGTGACCACGATGCCTGCGCGTGCGCTCACCGTGACGAGCCTACGCACCCTGGCGGCCCGTACGTCACCGAGCACTCGCCGGGGCGCAGCTGATCGGAGGTGTCTTTTATTACCGCGTCAGCAACACTTCATCGCGACGTCGATCCAGGCTCGGCAAGCTGGACGGTCACACGACGATGCCGTTTAGGCCCGTAATTCCGCCCGCACCGCCGGCACCGCCGGTGCCGCCGCCACCGCCGACACCCGGTGTCGGAGTGCCGCCGACGCCCGCCTTGGCATTGCCGCCGTTGCCGCCGTTGCCGCCGCTAATCCCCTTGCCTGAGCTATCGCCGCCCTTGCCGCCATCACCACCGGTGCCGAACCCACCTCCGGTGGTGGTCCCGAAACCGCCGACCCCGCCGCTGCCGCCCGTGGTGCCGTCACCGCCGTCGCCGCCGTTGCCGCTGGTCGCCGCAGCTGTGGAGCCAGCGTTGCTGATCTGCGCGGTGCCGCCGGTGCCGCCCTTTCCTCCGCTGCCGGTGGTACCGGTGCCGCCGTCCCCGCCGGCGCCGGAGTTGACGTTTCCGAGCCCACTGGAAGATGCCGATCCGCCGTTGCCGCCGTTGCCGCCGTTGGTGGCGCCGTCGCCGCCCTGACCGCCGTTGCCGCTGGTAGCTGTGGCCTTGGAGCCAGCGTTGCTGATCGTCGCATTGCCGCCGTTGCCGCCGTTGCCGCCGTTGGTGGCGCCGTCTCCGCCGGAACCGCCGTTGCCGCTGGTGGCCGTGGCGGTGGAGGCAGCATTGCTGATCGATGCACTACCGCCGTTGCCGCCCTTTCCCCCGGTGGTACCGGTGCCGCCGTCCCCGCCGGCGCCGGCGTTGACGTTCCCGGTCCCAGTGGAAGATGCCGTTCCGCCGTTGCCGCCGTTGCCGCCATTGGTGGCGCCGTCACCGCCGTTGCCGCCATTGGCGCTGGTGGCTGTGGCCGTGGAGACGGCGTTGCTGGTCGACGCAGTACCGCCGGTGCCCCCGTTTCCGCCGGCGCCGGTGGTGCCGGTGCCACCGTTGCCGCCGGCGCCGGAGTTGACGTTTCCGATCCCACTGGTAGAGGCCGACCCGCCGGTGCCGCCGTTGCCGCCATTGGTGGCGCCGTCACCGCCGGTGCCGCCGTTGCCGCTGGTGGCTGTGGCCATGGAGACGGCGTTGCTGATCGACGCAGTACCGCCGGTGCCGCCGTTTCCGCCGGTGCCGGTGGTGCCGGTGCCGCCGTTGCCGCCGGCGCCGGAGTTGACGTTTCCGATCCCAGTGGTGAAGGCCGACCCGGCGCTGCCGCCGTTGCCGCCGTTGGTGGCGCCGTCACCGCCGGTGCCGCCGTTGCCGCTGGTGGCTGTGGCCGTGGAGACAGCGCTGCTGATCGACGCAGTACCGCCGAAGCCGCCATTTCCGCCTTTGCCGGTAGTGCCGGTGCCGCCGTTGCCGCCGGCGCCGGAGCTGAGGTTTCCGATCCCAGCGGTGGAGGCCGACCCGGCGCTGCCGCCGTTTCCGCCCGTGGTGCCGTCACCGCCGTCACCGCCGTTGCCGCCGGTAGCCGTGGCGAAAGATGCGGCATTGTTGATCTGTCCAAGACCGCCGCTGCCGCCGTTGCCGCCGATGCCGGTGGGGCCTCCGCTAATGCCATCGGCGCCGTCCCCGCCGGTGGCGTTCCCCGTGCCGCCGTTGACCGCCGAACCGCCACCGCCGCCGGCCCCGCCACCACCGGGTCCCGTTCCGCCGGTGCCGGCGGCCCCGCCGAAGGCATCGCCCGCCCCGGAGTGGGACGCTTGACCGCCGGTGCCGCCGCCGCCGCCGGTGCCGGTGGTGGCGTTGCCGCCGTTGCCGCCGGTGCCGCCGATTGCTGCAGCGCTGTTGCTGCTGGAAAACGCGTTCCCACCGGCCCCGCCGCGGCCCGAGAACGATGAGTTGTTGTTGCCGGTGCCGCCGTTGCCGCCGGCGCCGCCCTTGGCGGTCGCGGTCGACGCGGCATTGGAAATGTTTGCGTTACCGCCGGTGCCGCCGCTGCCGCCGTTCCCGGTGGAACCGGTGCCGCCGTCGCCGCCTGTTCCGGGTGCGACGTCTCCGATCCCGACGGTCAATGCGGCCCCGCCGATCCCGCCGTTTCCGCCGTTGGTGGCGCCGTCACCGCCAGCCCCGCCCGCCCCGCCGGTAGCCGTGGCGGTGGAGGTGGTGTTGGTGATCTGTGCCAGACCGCCGTTGCCGCCAATTCCGCCGATGCTGGTAGGACCGGCGTTGGCGCCGCTGTCGCCACCGGCGCCGCCCCGACCACCGGTGGCGGTCCCGGATGCGTTCTGAACTGCGTTGCCGCCGTTGCCGCCGTTGCCGCCCCTGCCGGTGTCAGCTCCGTTGCCGCCATCCCCGCCGTTGCCGCCGGTAGCTGCCGTTGCCATAGAACCGGCGTTACCGCCGGCCCCGCCGTTACCGCCGATGCCGGTACCAGCGGCATCGCCGCCGTTCCCGCCGTTGCCGCCTTTGCCGTGCGTGCCGCCAGCGCCGCCGGCCCCACCTTGGCCGCCGTTGCCGCTGACGGTTTCGTTGTAGCCGGCGCCACCCGTCCCACCGTCGCCGCCGGCGATGATGGCCCCGCCCACACCGGTCGCGCCGGCCATCGCTCCGGCGCCGCCGGCCGCCCCTCCGGTGCCGCCGCCGCCCACCAAGCCGGGGTTGCCCCCGTTGCCGCCGCGGCCACCTGCAGTGGCTGCGTTCGGGCCGGCCCCGCCAGATCCGCCGTCACCGGGCGCCCCGGTATCCCCGCCGGCACCGCCGGCCCCGCCGTCGCCGTTTACGCCCGCAGCGCCGAACAACAACGATCCTTTACCGCCAGCACCGCCCATCCCACCGGAACCGCCGCTGCCGCCGTTGCCGCTGTCGCCTCCGTTGCCGCCGTTGGCACCCAGAGTTGTGGCGTTCCAACCATCGCCGCCAGACCCGCCGGCGCCCCCGGCCCCGCCGACCCCACCCGCGCCCCCGGCGCCGCCGGCGCCGAATAACAGCCCGGCATTGCCGCCGGCCCCGCCGGTACCGGCGGGGCCCCCGTCGCTGCCGCCGATGCCGGTGGTCCCGTTCGGAGATACCGGGGTGCCCGGGGTGCCAGGACCACCCGGCGTCCCCGCAGCCCCGGCCCCGCCGACTCCGCCGGCCCCACCGTTGCCGAACAGCAGCGCGCTGCCCCCGAGTCCGCCGGCGCCGCCTTTGACGCTGGCACCGCCAACTCCGCCGGCGCCACCGGCCCCGCCATCACCCCACAACCACCCACCGGTCCCGCCGGCACCGCCGGCGCCGCCACCAACCCCGCCTGCACCGCCGACACCACCAGCACCGAGCAGCCCCGCTGCGCCGCCGGCCCCGCCGGCCAGCCCCGGCGCACCTGAACCCCCGTTACCGCCGTTGCCCCACAAAATCCCGCCCGCCCCACCGGCTGCCCCGGTACCCGGTGCCCCATCGGTGCCGGGCCCGATCAGCGGACGCCCCAACAACGCGTTGGTGGGGGTATTGATTACGCCCAGCACGGCTTCTTCCAGGGTCTGCAACGGTGTGGCCCCAGTTGCTTCGGCCAGCGCATACGAACCCCCGGCAGCGTTCAATGCCCGGATGAACTGCGCATGGAACGCCGCCGCCCGCGCACTGATCGCCTGATACTGGCGGGCGTGGTCAGAAAACAGAGCCGCGATTCCCGCCGACACCTCATCACCGGCAGCGGCCAGCATCCCGGTGGTCGGACCCGCAGCCAATATCTGGGCCGCGCTCAGTGACGAACCGATGCTTGCCACATCAGCTGCGGCCGCCGACAGCATCTCCGGAATTGCCAGGACATAGGACATCGTTACCTCCACAGCCCCCGGTCGGTTATATCGGCCGGCCGATCGTATGCCGGATTGGCCAACAGCGAAAGACTTATCCGAGCCTCTTTGGTCCGTGTCAGGCGCCAATCGACGATGAATTGATTCCGCGCGGGTTGTCGAAACGAGGGAAGCGCACTCTGATTGGAATGAATTCAGTTCTCAGGCACTGACCAGCCCTGTGCGGATGCGCTACCGAAAACAACCGTGCGACACATCAATTCTTGCTGCGGATACTTCGCCATCGAGACCTCGACCGCCGGCCGGGCAACCGCGGCATGTCGCAGCACAGCGACACAATTGACCGCTCCACTGATAGTGAGTTCTGTTGTTTAACAGTGACATACGCTATAGCTGGCCGGTGCCGGCAGGTTACCTTCAGGTGATCTTCCACCGCTACCGCGTTGCGGCGCCAGCGGATTGCGTCGGTCGCTGGCGCCATGAAGAATCCGCGTCATCCGATGATCGCGATGCGGCAGCGCCACGCACACTTGGGATCAAATTGAATTCATATAATACGGCGAAGTACAGCCATTGGCGAAAGTGTCGAGCCCAGGCTGACACACAATACGCAAATCACATTCAAAAGTATTCGCCAATTCGGTCCGCAGGGCCAGTCAAACCATCGCATTCCACAGGGTCGCCCGCGCCTTCCGAACCAACGAGACCGGGCCGTCGCCGCCACTACTCGCAGCCGCAGACGACCATTCCGGAGGAGTCGGTGTTACGGAAATGACGACGAGGCGTTAAATGTAGGAAACGTCGACTAACTCAGCCGGCGTATTTCCCAGTTGCTCGTTCTGTTCCAATCGTTTCAGCCAGGCTGGTCGGGCTACCCTGGCTGACCTCCGCGTCCTGGACCCGTCCGGTCAGAACCTCGGTGCCGGTGACCAACGATGCCTGCGCGTGCGCTCACCGTGACGGCTTACGCAAGTGCGGTCAGGCCGTCAGACAACCGTTCCATCCAGGCCCGACGGACCCGGAAATGCGCCGGGACCGCCGGCGCCGCCGGCGCCGCCGCTGCCGGGTAAGGCGTTGACAACGTTGGCCGAGGATGCATCTCCGCCGTCTCCGCCGGCACCACCGTTGATCCCGTCGGCCGAGCTATCGCCGGCGTCGCCGCCGTTGCCACCGATAGCGGGCCCGGTGCCCTCGGTGAACCCGGTACCGCCATCGCCGCCGGTGCCGCCGGAGCTCCCATTGCCACCGGCTCCACCGGCCCCGGCCGTGACGGTAGCCGTCGAAGCGACGTTGGCTATCGCCGCTGTTCCCCCGATGCCGCCGGCACCACCTGTCCCGGTGCTTCCGGTGCCACCGGCGCCGCCGGTACCGCCCGTGGAGTTGCCGGTGCCTGCGGTCGCGCCGCCACCGCCGCTGCCGCCGTCGCCTCCGCTGACGCCGTTTCCACCGTTGCCGCCGGTGCCCCCGGTAATGGCACCGTTGGACAGGGAGTTGGCGATTGCGCCCAGGCCGCCGTTGCCGCCGTTGCCGCCGGCGCCGGCGGTTCCCTCGCCGCCCTGGCCGCCTGCGCCGGTGATCACGTTTCCCGTTCCGTCGTGGGTGGCGACACCGCCGTCGCCACCGCGCCCGCCGGCGCCGCCCTTGCCGCCGTCGCCGCCGTTGCCCGCGGTGACGGTGCCGTTGGACGTGGCATTCGTGCTCTGCGCGCTACCGCCGTCCCCACCCCACCCACCGGTGCCGGTGCTACCGGCGGTACCGCCCAGTGCTCCGGCGCCGCCTATCGCATTGCCGGTGCCGCTGTTGACGGCAATACCACCGGTGCCGCCGACCCCGCCGCTGGCCGGACCGCTGCCTCCTACGCCGCCTTCGCCGCCCGTTGCGGTGCCAGCGCCGCCGTGCGTACCCGTCCCGCCGCCGCCGCCCCCGCCACCAGCGCCGCTGCTGGCCGCACCGCCTGCGCCGCCCCGGCCGCCAGTGGCCGTGGTGGTGGCGAGGCTGCTGTTGGACAACGCGTGGCCACCCGATCCGCCGCTGCCCACGAAGGTGCCGGCGTTGTCCACGCCCGCACCGCCGGCCCCTCCGGTGCCACCGATGGCGCTGACGTTAGAAGTCGTGCTGAGTATCGACGTGTTGCCTCCCTGGCCGCCGTGCCCGCCGCCGGCGGCCGTGCCTGTGCCGCCCGCTCCCCCGGCGCCTGCGGTGGCGTTGCCGGTCCCGTTGGTGGTCACCGAACCACCGATTCCGCCGTTGCCGCCGTTGGCGCCGGTGCCACCGGCTCCACCATTGCCGGCTGTGGCGGCGCCGGCGGAGGCCAAATTGCTGATGGTGGCGGTGCCGCCGTTGCCGCCGTCGCCGCCGGCGGCCGTACCTGCCTGACCGCCCGCCGCGCCGTTGCCTGCGACAACGCTGCCGGTCCCGGTGGTGGACGCGTTGCCGCCGCTCCCGCCGACCCCGCCGAAGGCGCCGCCGTCTCCGCCGATCCCGCCCTTGCCGCCCGTAGCGGTAGCCGTGGAGGCAGCGTTGACGATCGTGGCCAGGCCACCATTGCCGCCCTGGCCGCCGTTGTTGGCGGTGCCGGCGCCGCCAGCGCCGCCGGTGCCGCCGGCGGCGGTGCCGACTCCGCTGTTCGAAGCCTGACCGCCACCCCCGCCCTGCCCCCCGAAGGTGCCACCGACCCCACCGGCTCCGCCGTCTCCGCCGGCGGCGTTGCCGCCGGCCGCCGTGGTTACGAACGCGGAGCCACCTGCGCCGGCGTTGCCGCCGAGGGTGGCTCCGGCCCCGCCGTCGCCACCGGTCCCGCCCCTGGCCGGCCCCGTACCGGTATTGCTGGCCAAACCGCCATTGCCGCCGCTGCCGCCGGATCCGGTGCTGCCGGTGCCGCCGTTTGCACCGGCACCCCCGCTGGCGCTGCCGACTCCGGCCGCGCTGGAAACGGTCGCTTGGCCGCCACCGCCGCCGGCCCCGCCCCCGGCGCCGTTGCCGCCGGTCCCGCCGTCGCCGCCGATGGCCGATCCGGTCGCAGCGACGGCGAGGGCTCCGTCACCGCCTTTGCCGCCGGCACCGGTGGTGCCGTTGCCGCCGGCCCCGCCGGCGCCGCCGGTAGCGGATCCGGTTCCATCGTTGGAAACGACCGCTCCATTGCCCCCGTTGCCGCCCACGGTGCCGTCGCCACCCGCACCGCCGTTGCCGCCGGTCACGTTGCCCGTGGCGGTGCTCCCGAAGAGATGCATGCTGCCGGCATTGCCGCCGTTGCCGCCGTTGCCTGTTGTCCCGCCGCTGCCGCCTTTTCCTCCGTCGCCACCGATCAGGATCCCACTGGCGTTCGCAGAGTCTCCCCCACCGCCCGTACCGCCATCGCCACCGCCACCGGGGCCGTCGCCGCCGTTTCCGCCCGCACCTGCAATGGCTTTGCCGGAACCTCCGATAATCAGTCGGGCACTACCGCCGCCGCCGCCCGAACCGCCTACGCTGCCGTTACCACCGGCACCGCCACCGCCACCGATGGCCGTTCCCGTAGCAGAGGCGTTCGTGATGTCCCCGTCGCCACCCGTTCCGCCGATTCCGCCTTTGCCGGAGGTGCCACCGCTGCCACCGTCGCCACCGGCGCCACCGGTGACGTCGACGGTGGCTGACGTGCTGCTGGCGCTACCGCCGCCGCCGCCCGCACCGCCGCCGGCGGCGCCGCTGCCTCCGGCTCCACCATCACCGGCAACGGCCTTGCCCGTGGCGACGGCGTTGTTGATCACGGCGTTCCCGCCGGTGCCACCGTTGCCGCCGGTCCCGGTATTGCCGCCGCTGGTGCCGTCGGTTCCGGCGCCCCCGGTCGCGTTTCCGGTGCCGTTGTTCGTTGCGGTGCCGCCGTTTCCGCCGTTGCCACCGCCGGTAGGTCCAGTACCGCCCACCCCGCCGGCACCGCCGATCGCGTCTCCGGTTCCTGAGTTGGTGGCGGTGCCACCGGCGCCACCGTTACCCCCGCGACCGCTACCCGAGGTGCCGCCCTTGCCGCCGTCGCCGCCGATTGCGTTGCCCGGGCCGAGGCTCTGGCCGCCGCCACCCGTGCCGCCGTTGCCACCGGCGCCGGTGCCGGCGGCGTCACCGCCGTCACCGCCATTGCCGCCGATCCCGGCGATCAATCCGCTGCTGCCGCCCGCTCCGCCGTTGCCTCCGGCACCGGAACCCGGCGCCGAATTACCACCGGCACCGCCGATTCCGCCGTTGCCGTAGCTGCCACCGTTCCCGCCCGCGCCGCCGTTGCCCCCGGAGGTGCCCGGAGCAGCAGCGGTGGCGTCATAGCCGTGGCCGCCGGCACCGCCATTGCCGCCGTTACCCGCGATGATGGTGCCCGCGACCCCGTTCGCTCCGGCGCGGGCACCAGCGCCACCAGCCGCACCACCGCTACCACCCAGTCCGAAATTGCCGGGATCGCCACCGTTGCCGCCCTTACCGGCAAGGGTGGTGGCGTTCCCGATGCCACCGGTACCGCCATCGCCGGGTGCCCCGGCGTTTCCGCCGACACCGCCGGCCCCGCCGTCGCCGGCAACCCCCTGCGTGCCGAAAAGGGCCGAACCGCGTCCGCCGGCACCGCCCATTCCACCGTTGCCGCCATCGCCCCCGGTGCCACTGTTGCCGCCGGCGCCGCCGTTTGCACCGTCGGTGTTGGCGTCCCAACCGGCGCCGCCCACGCCGCCGACTCCACCCGCACCGCCAACCCCGCCCTGCCCACCTGCACCACCCGAGCCGTACAGGACGCCGCCATTGCCCCCGGTCCCGCCTGCCCCGGCATTCCCGCCGCCACCGCCCGGTCCCCCGGGGCCGCCCGCCACAAAGGCGGTGCCCGCGGCGCCCGCAGCACCGACGGCGCCGGCCCCGCCGGCGCCACCAGTGCCGCCGGCCCCGCCGTTGCCGAACAGCAGTGCACTGCCGCCGCTGCCGCCGGCACCGCCGTTGGTGCCGATCGCCCCGATCCCGCCGGCCCCGCCGGCACCGCCATTGCCCCAGAGCCATCCGCCCGTGCCGCCGGTGCCACCCACCCCGCCACCCACTCCGCCGGCACCGCCCACTCCGCCGGCGCCGATCAGTCCTGCCGCGCCGCCGGCACCGCCGGGCCCACCGGGCGCGCCCGATCCGCCGGCACCGCCGTTGCCCCACAGGATCCCACCCGCTCCGCCGCTCTGGCCGGTCCCGGCTGCGCCGTTGGTGCCGTTTCCGATAAGCGGACGCCCTAGCAGCAGGTTGGTCGGAGCATTGATCACCCCCAGCACGCCCTCTTCGATGAGTCCCAACGGCGTGGTGCTGGCGGCCTCGGCGGTCGCGTAGGACGATGCCGCGTTGCTCAACGCCCGCACGAACTGCGACTGAAATGCAGCCGCCTGGGCGCTCAGTGACTGATAAGCCACACCGTGGCCGGAGAACAACTCGGCAACCGCGGCCGAGACCTCGTCCCCGGCCGCGGCCAGCAGTCCGGTGGTATGCGCTGCGGCGGCGAAATTGGCCGCAGTCAATGACGAGCCGATACCCGCCGCTTGTGCTGCTGCTGCTGTCAACAATTCCGGTGCTGCGATCACGAATGACATCGTGTGGCTCCCGACTGGCGACCCGATGGGCAAAAATGTGCCCACAACTATTACCAGCCGCTACGGCAAAATTGACCGTATCGATCAATTGAATTTCAGGTGATTTGCGAACCGGTCAAAGCGCATCCGCACATGTGTCCCGACCGAAGCCCCGGTTGGGAACGGGGCTTGGCCGCTACCCGCTATTCGCCGTCAACCCGACCAGGTTGACCCGGCTGTCCCGGCTGTCCCGGCTGTCCCGGCTGTCCCGGCTGTCCCGGCTGCCCTGGTTGACCGGGCCTCCCGTCGCCGCCCGCTTGGCCGCCCTCGCCGGGGGCACCGCCAAGGCCGGGCTCGCCGCCGTCGCCGCCGTGGCCACCGTCGCCGCCTCGGCCGCCGTCGCCGCCTCGGCCGCCATCGCCGCCGCGGCCACCGGCACCGCCCCGGCCGCCGGCGCCACCGGCGCCGCCCCGTCCTCCCGCACCGCCCTGCCCCGCAGTCATGCGTTCCCAGCCGGCTTCGTGACGAAGTAAGCCATAGTGTGTGCCTCCTGTAAGCCGGGCGAGTTCCCCGGTCCGCGTCAAGCTACCCCATTCGAGCGACAATCAACTGACTGCCGGCTATACCGTCCATGGCCTCCCGCGCCGGGCAGGCCTTGCCGACAGCCTCAGCCGTCAGACAGGTGCCGCTCCACGGAACGCACCTTCTGCGTTATCGCGTCCGTCACCCCGGCGCGCCAGTCCGCCTTGATCACGGTGCTGACCCGGGGTGCCCGCGCGGCCACCGCCTCCACCGCCCGCTGCACCACGGCCATCACTTCGGCCCAACTGTCGCCTTCGATGACGGTGAACATCGCATCCGTCTGGTGGGGTAACCCCGACTCGCGAACCACCCGGACTGCCTCCGCGACGATCTCGCCGACACTCTCCCCCACACCCAGCGGCGTGACCGAGAACGCGACGAGCACAGACACCCGCCGAGCGTACCGGCCGTGGCATGGCAGCATCGAAGTCCATGCGGGTTTTGGTGCAGCGGGTCGTCTCGGCCGCGGTGGTGGTGGACGACCAGGTGGTCGGCGCCATCAAGCCGTCGGGACAGGGCCTGCTCGCCTTCGTCGGCGTCACTCACGGCGACGGTCCCGAGCAGGTGCGGCGCCTGGCTGAAAAGCTCTGGACGCTAAGGATTCTCGACGACGAGAAGTCGGCCTGCGACGTCGACGCACCGATCCTGGTGGTCAGCCAGTTCACCCTGTACGCCAACACCGCCAAGGGCCGCCGGCCGTCCTGGAACGCCGCAGCGCCGGGGGCGGTGGCCGAGCCCCTGGTGGCCGCCTTCGCCGAAGCGCTGCGCGACCTGGGTGCGCACGTCGAGACGGGGACCTTCGGCGCGCACATGCAGGTGGAGTTGACCAATGACGGCCCGGTGACCTTGTTGCTCGAACTCTGACGGGTACGTTCGGGTGTATGACTCCGCTTGAATCAGGGCCTGAATCAGGGCCGGAATTCGGATCTTTGCGTTCCGACGACGACCAGTGGGACATCGTCAGTGGCGTCGGCTACACCGCACTGCTCGTCGCGGGCTGGCGTGCGGTGCACGCCCTGAGCGCGCGGCCGCTGGTCCGCGACGAATTCGCGCAGCATTTCATCACCGCGGCCGGCGACCCGTACCTCACCGGATTGCTCACCAATCCCGGGACCTCAGCAGACGAAACCACCTTCCCGCGTCTGTATGGCGTGCAAACCCGATTCTTCGACGACTTCTTCACCAACGCCGGCGAAATCGGTATCGACCAAGCCGTGATCGTCGCCGCCGGGCTGGATTCGAGGGCATATCGCCTTGACTGGCCCTCGGGCACAACGGTTTTCGAGGTAGACCTACCGAAGGTGCTGGAGTTCAAGTCGCGCGTGCTCGGCGAGATGGGCGCCGAGCCCAAGGCGCGCCGGGTCGAGGTCGCAGCCGATTTGCGCGCCGACTGGACCGCTCAGCTCGCCGCGGCCGGCTTCGACCCGCAGGTCCCGAGCGCCTGGTCGGTGGAGGGTCTGTTGCCCTACCTGACCGGCGATGCCCAAGAAGACCTGTTCGCCCAGATCCACGAGAACAGCGCGTCGGGAAGCCGGCTCGCCCTGGGCGCCCTGGGATCTCGTCTGGACCACGAGCAACTCGCCGAACTGGAACAAGCGCACCCCGGCGTCAACATGTCCGGCGATGTCGACTTCTCCGCCTTGACCTACGGCAACCCCGCTGATCCGGCGCAGTGGCTCAGGGATCACGGATGGTCTGTCGAGCCCGTCCGCAACACGCTGAACCTGCAGGCCGGCTACGGATTGACCCCGCCCGCCGTCGACGTGAAAATCGACGGTTTCATGCGCTCGCAATACGTCACGGCGACCCGTTGACCGGTCCGAACGCGGCGCGCGCGACGTGGCGTCGGTAGTAGCGCCGGCCGTGCATGCGTTGGTAGTGCCATACCGCTGACGGCAGCGCTCCCCGGTGATGCAACCAAAACCTTTCCGGCACCGTTGAACTGGGCTCACGACGCCCAACCGCGACGTCCGCGACGACGACCCCCCGGCCCTCGGCGCGCGCGGCCAGGACGCTGCCGTCGGCCGCCACGATCATGGTGCCGCCTTCGAACCGACCCGCATATCCCAAGGGCAGCCATGGCATCCGGCACCGCACAGCGCCCGCGTGTGCCGCGTGCAGGACCGGGGCACCCACGTAGCCGGCGAAGGACGCGGCCGCCCGCCGGGCTGTGGACGCATTGCGCTCTTCCATCCGGCGAAAGGCCGCCCGCGGCCACCAGTCCGGGATCGACCACCACCCCGAACCGGTCATCGCCAGATCGATCCGGCCACGCAGCCGACGTGCCGTCTGGGTGCGCATCAGCTCCCAGCACACCGCCGCGCCCACCGTCAGGTTGCCGACCTCGATGACGCCGTCGTCATGGCCGCCGACGTAGAAGGCGTTCTCCCACATGGTCGGCAGGTCTTTGTCATGCCGGCCCACCACGCCGTCCGACGTCACGACCAGATAAGCGTTGCGGACATCGCCGTCGTCGTCCCGCACCAGCAGCGAGCCTCCGATCATCACCTCGTGGCGCCGCGCCAGAGCCACCAGCAGTTCGGTGGCCTTGCCATCCACCGGCAGCGCCGCATCGGCCAGCTCGGGCCAGAATCCGATACCGGTGGTGAAGAATTCCGGCAGGGCGACGGTCTGCGCACCGGCAGCAACCGCCTCCTCGACCAACTGCTCAACGCTGGCCAGGTTGGCGTCGACGTCGGCCGGCACCGCTTCGAGTTGGATTGCGGCACAGCGCATAGAGGCCATGCTGCCACACCCGGCTAGGGCTTCAAAAGAATCTTGACGTCAGACCCGGATCGCGCCGCCGCCGTCGCGTAGCCTTCGGCCGCCTCGTCCAGTGGCAGTGTCGTCGTGAATATCCCGTCGACATCCAGGCGGCCGGACTGCAACAGGGGGATCAACTCCGGCCAGGTGCGCTGCACCGGTGCGGTGGTCCAGCGCACGGTGATGCTGCGAATCAGGCACGCCAATGCCGGGAAGGGAAACGGCTGCAGGTCATGGACGCCGACCACCGAAACAGTGCCGCCCGGCCGGACCGCGTACAGCGCGTCGGTCAGGGACGCGTCCGTCGCGACGGCATCGATCACCGCGTCGGCGCCACGCCCTCCGGTAGCGGCCAGGATCGACTCCACGGTCGATGAGGCGATCGGGGTGGCACCCCAACCGGTGGCGCGCTGCAGCCGCCCCGCGACGCGATCGACCGCGAAAACGGTTGCGGCACCTTGGGCGAACGCGCTGCGCAACGCGCATAGGCCGACCGCGCCCAGACCGATCACCGCGACCGTGCCGCCCAGCGGAATGTCGGCCCGCTGTGCCGCCGCCCATCCGGTCGCCAGGTTGTCGGTGAGCAGCAACGCCTGCTCGGTGGTGATGCCCTCGGGAATCTTGCGCACCTGGAAGTCGGCGGCGTGTACCGCGAGCAGATCGGTCTGAGCGCCGGGAAGCGCGCCGCCGCCGAAGATCTGCAGACCCGAGTGGCACATCACGGGGTCATTGGTCGCGCACCCGGGACACGCACCGCAGCCGGCCACCGAGGACACCAACACGTCGTCTCCCACCTTGACCGAGCGAACGTCAGGGCCGGCCTCAACCACCGTGCCGATGGCTTCGTGACCAAGCGACACCGGTTCGGGCAGTGGATAGTCGCCTTCGTAGAAGTGCAGGTCTGATCCGCAGATGCCGGCGGCGCTCACGGCGACGATCACACCGTCCGGTCCGGTGAGCGCGGGGTCGGGCCGGGTCTCGACCCGGATGCTGGCGGGCCCGTCGATGACTACGGTACGCATTCACTTCTCCTGTCGCAGAACGAAATCGGACCAGACCGGTTCCCGCACCGCCGCCCAGTATTCGTGCAGGCGCCACGGGCTGACGGTGTGGATCTCCCCGTCGGCGTTCTTGAAATAGGAATGCTTGACGGCGGGGTGCGACCACACCATCTTCTTGATCTCGGCCTGGGTCCGGCGATGCCACCGCTCGGCCGCGTCGGCGGTGGGCTCCAGTGCCACGATGTGATGCTCGGCCATGTGCTGCAGGCACCGGTTGATGTAGCGCATCTGCAGTTCCGACTGGAAGATCAGGCTGCCGCCGTGTGCGAGGTGCGTACCCGGCCCGTAGACCAGGAAGAGATTGGGAAATCCCGGCACCGTGATGCCCAGGTGCGCGTAGGGCCGGCTGCCCCACCACTCGCGTAAGTCAATTCCATTGCGGCCGATGATCTTCAGCGGCCACAGGACGTCGGTGTGCCGGAAGCCGGTGGCGTAGACGATCACGTCGACGTCGTGTGTGACACCGTCTTCGGTGACGATGCCGCTCGGCGTGATCCGTTCGATCGGTGCGCGGACCAAGTCGACGTCGTCGCGCTGCAGGGTCCGCAGCCAGCTGCCGTTGTCCTGCAAGGTGCGCTTGCCGGTGGCCGGGTAGTCGGGCATCACCTTGGCCAGCAATTCCGGGGAGCCCTCGTCGATCTGGCTGGTGATCCACTGGCTGAACATCATGCGTGCCGCGGCGTTGATGTCGCTGACCGCATAGTCCTGACCGGCATAGTTCGGGTCGCTGCGGGCCGCGTCCAGTCCTTTGTCGGCACCCGGCCACAACAGCAGGAACCGGTACCACCGCCCGTAATACGGCAGGTGTCGCATCGCCCAGCGCGCGCCCTCGCCGACCTCGTCGTGATACATCGGGTTCGGGAACATCCACTGCGCGGTGCGCTGGAAAACCGTGAGGTGCTCGACCTGACCGGCGATCGCCGGAGCGATCTGGAACCCGCTGGCACCGGCGCCGACAAGGGCGACGCGCTTGCCGGTGAGGTCCACCGAGTGATCCCAGGCCGCAGAGTGAAACGACGGCCCGGCGAAGGTGGCGGCTCCCGCGAAATCGGGAACGTAGGGTCGATTCAGCTGACCGACCGCCGTGATGACCGCCCGCGCCCGGATCGTGTTGACCACGCTGTCGGGACCGCGTAACGACACGTTCCACACGGCTTTCACGTCATCCCATTCGGCACCGAGAACTTCGGTGCCGAACCGAACATGAACGTCCAGATCGTGCCTGGCCATCACCGCGGTGAAGTAGCTCTGCAACTCGGGCTGCTCGGCGAAGAAGTGCGTCCAGTCGTTGTTGGGTTCAAAGCTGTAGCAATAGAAGTGATTCGCCACGTCGACCCGCGCGCCGGGGTAGCTGTTCTCCCACCAGGTCCCGCCGGGCCCGTCGTTCTTCTCGAGGATCGTGAACGGAATGTTGGCCTGCTGCAAACGGATTCCGGCCAGGATTCCGGATTCACCGCATCCGATCACCACCACCGGGAAGCCGGCCATGCTTTCGGGTGGCAACGCCACGGGACGGCGCGGGTCAACTCCCTCGAGGTCCATCTCCTCGCGCGCCAGCGGCAGATAGTCATCGGGAACGTGCTCGCAGGCCGCCCAGTCGAGCATCTCGCGGATCAGGTCGTCACTCAGCGGCGCCGGTTCCGGACAGCCGCGATCGCGGTAGTCGGTGAGCACCGGCAGCGCCTCGGCCCGCGCCCTGGCTTTGTCCTCCTCGGACATGAATCCCTGCACCTCGTTGAGGAAAAGGCCCATCTGCTTGAAGTCGCGGATGAAGCGCGGGTCGCCGGTGATGTGCACCAGCGACAGCAGCAGCGTCGGGATGCTGACATCCTGCAGTGCCGCGGCGACGTCCGGCGTGGACGTGGTGAAGGGTTCCCCGGCGTACCGGCTGCGCATCTGGTGCGGTCCTTTCGGTGGGTCGCAATTACGCTACGCTTCGTTTCGTAATTGGCAGCCTTACGGTACCCGCGGTGCCATACCCGGTTCAAGGGTGTCCGCCTGCCCCGGTGCGTGCGACGATCTCTCCGTGGAGCGTGACGGCCCGGAAGAACGCATCGCCGACGCCGTGGCTGCGGCGTTGCGGGCGTCGTCGGGGGCAACGTTCGATCCCCACCGCGCACGTTGCGCCCAGCGTGCGCGCCGCAGGGAACGCATCGGTGAGACCGCCGCCAAGGTCGCACTGCTCTTCGGGATCTGCGTGGGGGGCGCCGCGGCGGTGACCTCGGTCGTCCCGGCCACCGCTGGGTGGACAAGCCCAATCGTCTGCCGCGGCGGGGCCGACCTGGCGTACACCGCCTCGCGCGTTACCGATAAGTCCGGCCGGTCGAGCACCAGCGTGGCCTTTCAGTGCCTGGACGAGGCAGGTGGGTATGACGCAAACATTCTCGCGATCGGCGTGCTGCAGTCCCTGTTGGTCGCGTTCGTGCTGGGCACCGCCCTGTTCGCCTGGCGCATGATCGAGCGACGGCGGGCCGGCGACGGTTAGCTCCCCGGCCGCGACAACGGAAGGCGGGCACTAGATGGCACCGCTCCTGACCGCCTGCAGTGGGTTTCTGCTCGCCGTGCTGTGGATGGACCTGATCTTCGATGTGCAGGTGTTCGGGCACCGCAACGGCGCCGACCTGCCCGAAACCGTGCTGGCCTCCATTTCGGGCTACTATCGCCGCGCCACCACCACCTCTCGGCCGATGAGCCGGCTGATTGGACTGGTGATGGTGATGTTGTTGAGCGCGTTGGCATTTGAAGCGGTGCACGGCAACGGCCCAGGCTGGCTGCTGCTCACGTCGGCCGGGACGGCGGGTGTTCCGGTAGGGCTGGCACTGGCGCACACCGTACCCACCGCGGTTCGTCTGGGCGGTCGTGTTGACCCGCCGGCCGTGCAGAGCCGCCTGGCGCGCGCCGTGTGCCGCGATCACCTCGTCTGCTTTGCCTGCATGCTCGCATTCCTGGTGCTGTGGGTGGCGTACGGCCTGGTGATCTGAAGGGGCCTAGTCGCAACACACAAGACCTGGCTGGCCTTGTCGACAAGACTGGTATTAAACTAGAACACGTTTCAATTTTTGCGTCGGTCCCGCGCCCCACAGGAGTAGGCATGCATACCGCCTTATGCGATCAACTCGGTATCGAATTCCCGATCTTCGCTTTCACCCACTGCCGCGATGTCGTCGTCGCGGTGAGCAAGGCCGGCGGCTTCGGCGTACTGGGCGCTGTCGGCTTCACCCCTGAGCAGCTCGAGATCGAACTGAACTGGATCGACGAGAACATCGGCGACCACCCCTATGGCGTCGACATCGTCATCCCGAATAAGTACGAGGGTATGGACTCCCACCTGTCGGCCGAGGAACTGGCCGACACACTGCGCAAGATGGTGCCGCAGGAGCACCTGGACTTCGGCAAGAAGATCCTCGCCGACCACGGCGTCCCCGTCGAAGACAGCGATGGTGACAGCCTGCAGCTGCTGGGCTGGACCGAGGCAACCGCCACCCCGCAGGTCGAGGTCGCACTCAAGCACCCGAAGGTGACGATGATCGCCAACGCGCTGGGCACTCCCCCCGCGGAGATGATCGATCACATTCACGCCGAAGGGCGCAAGGTGGCGGCGCTGTGCGGTTCGCCGTCGCAGGCCCGCAAGCACGCCGACGCGGGCGTCGACATCATCATCGCGCAGGGCGGTGAGGCCGGCGGTCACTGCGGCGAGGTCGGCTCGATTGTGTTGTGGCCTCAGGTGGTCAAAGAGGTGGCGCCGGTGCCCGTCCTGGCCGCCGGCGGCATCGGCAGCGGTCAGCAGATCGCCGCGGCCCTGGCGCTGGGCGCGCAGGGTGCGTGGACCGGTTCGCAGTGGCTGATGGTCGAGGAATCCTCCAACACCCCGGTTCAGCAGCAGGCCTACATCAAGGCAGGCAGCCGGGACACCGTGCGCAGCCGGTCGTTCACCGGGAAGCCGGCCCGCATGCTGCGCAACGACTGGACCGAGGCGTGGGAGCACCCGGACAACCCCAAGCCGCTGGGAATGCCGCTGCAGTACATGGTTTCCGGGATGGCCGTGCGGGCCACCAACCGGTATCCCAACGAGTCCGTCGATGTGGCTTTCAACCCGGTCGGACAGGTCGTCGGTCAGTTCCAGAAAGTGGAAAAGACCTCAGCGGTGATCGAGCGCTGGGTGCAGGAGTACCTCGAGGCCACTACCCGGCTCGACGAACTCAACACCGCCGCCGCCATCTGAGGCTGAGCATCCGCGAAAGCCGGGCGCTCAGTCCAGTTCGTCGTCATCCTTGCCGGTGAAGACCTCTTTGACCCGGTCGACGGCGTGGGTACCGATCTCGATGGAGTTCTGCACAATTCCGCTGGCGCCCCCGGCGATGTCGCCGCGGATGATGTCGCTGGCGTGCTCGACGATGTCCGACGCTTTCTCCACGGCGTTGGTGGCGATGTCGCGGACGGCGTCGACGGCATCTTTGGGATCGAAGGCCATGGTAAATCTCCTATTCGGGGCTGCTGTTGGACGTGACAGCTGGGTATGACTGTAGGTGGTGGCCGTCAGTAGTCGACGAGGGTGCGCCAATAGTCCTCGGGGATCTCGCCGCCGGACCGTAACACCCGGGCCAGCCCGGCGGCCATCGCTATTCCCAGTAGGCCCAGCCATAACCCCGCCAGTCCGATGATCCACCAGAGCACCGCGGTCACCGTCGGCCACGGTGACGCCACAGCCAGTATCGGGGCAAAGAAGAATCCGGTGCCGATGTACCACGCGGACCCGGCACGGTCGGACGCCAAGACGAATCGCAACCATCGCGGAATCGGGGCGTCCGCCATCGGGTCAGTCGCTCAGATCAGGCGGGAAGAACCCGGCTCCGGTGAACCACCCCTCCTGCCAGCCCTGTGCGCCCAGGCACAGCATCGGCAGACCGGCCGGCGACTGGGCCGCAACCTTCGGACCAGGGCAGGGCGCACCGATCTGCTGGACACCGCGGAGCGGGTAGGAGATGACCCAGTATCCGGTGGTGGCGGCCGGGAACTGATTGGGCGGCGGGAAGTGGCAGGCCTCGGCCTGGCCGCTGGGGCCGCGTCCGAAGATGAAGCGTTCGTAGTTGTCACATGGCGCGCCCAGCGAGGCGTCGTAGTTCATCCCCGGTACGTCGCCCTCCCAACGTCCGTTATCGGCACTGGCGACCGGCGCCACTCCGATCACCGAACCCGTGATCGCGGCGGCGGCGAGTAGTTCGCGAATCATGTCTTTCGCTCGTCCTTTCCTGGCACCGGTGCCTTGTTCAAAGAGCATAACGTTTGCTGCAGCCGCCACAAGGCCGTATCGGCGAGCGACGTCCGCCGCCGGCGTGGACGGTCGCTTCTGTTTGCCCGGTCACGCGACTGAGCAACGTAGGGTTTGCAATACCACAACGGCACTATTTGCTGTGCGGCTTCGCTGGTGGTTGACGCAGACGGGCCGCCGCTGGACGGGTGTAGGCATCGAGCCGCAAATCACGGAATACGGGATCGACGCGCCAATGGGCCTCGGCATCAAGCGCCCGGTGAACACGTTTCAGTTCTGCTTCGTGTCTTCTGCTTCCATGCTTCCCAACCGCGGTGTAGCAATGAATTAATAGCACCAGACGACCAGTGAAGACGGTTACGAGGAGTAGGCATTGTCAACGACGCCAGCCGAACCGCAAGCCAGGCCGAACCTGCCGCCCGGGTTCGATTTCACCGACCCCGACATACACGCCGAGCGTCTGCCGGTGCAGGAACTGGCCGAACTACGGCGCACCGCACCCATCTGGTGGAACGAGCAGCCCTACGGAGTGGGCGGGTTCGACGACGGCGGCTTCTGGGTAGTGACCAAACACCGCGACGTCAAGGAAATCTCCCGGCGCAGCGACGTCTTCTCCAGCCTGGCCAAGACCGCCCTGCCCCGCTACAAGGACGGCACCGTCGGTGAGCAGATCGAACGGGGCAAGTTCGTTCTGCTCAACCAGGACGCCCCACAGCACACCCACCTGCGCAAGATCATCTCCCGGGGTTTCACTCCCCGGGCCGTCGAGCGCTTGCGCGACGACCTCGCCGAACGTGCGCGCCGCATCGTGGAAGTAGCGGCTTCGCAGGGTTCCGGAGACTTCGTCGAGCAGGTGTCTTGCGAGTTGCCGCTACAGGCCATCGCCGGGCTGCTGGGGGTGCCGCAAGAGGACCGGATGAAACTCTTTCACTGGTCCAACCAGATGGTGGGTGACCAGGATCCCGAGTTCGCCACCAACGACGCCATCACCGCCTCGGTGGAACTGATCATGTACGCCATGCAGATGGCTGCCGACCGGGCTCAGCACCCCGGCGAAGACATCGTGACGAAACTGGTTCAGGCCGACGTCGACGGCCACAAACTCACCGACGACGAGTTCGGCTTCTTTGTCATCCTGCTGGCGGTGGCCGGCAACGAGACCACCCGCAACTCGATCACGCAGGGCATGATGGCGTTCACCGATTTCCCGGACCAATGGGAGTTGTACAAGCGGGAGCGACCGGTCACCACGGCCGACGAGATCGTCCGCTGGGCCACGCCGGTCACCTCGTTCCAGCGCACCGCCTTGCAGGACTACGAGCTGTCCGGGGTGCAGATCAAGAAGGGTCAGCGGGTGGTAATGGTCTACCGCTCAGCCAATTTCGACGAGGACGTGTTCGAAGACCCGTTCACATTCAACATCAAGCGCGACCCCAACCCGCACGTCGGATTCGGTGGCACCGGCGCGCACTACTGCATCGGTGCCAACCTCGCTCGCATGACGATCGATCTGATGTTCAACGCGATCGCCGACGCCATGCCGAACCTGGAATCGGTCGGCCAGCCCGAGCGGTTGCGTTCTGGCTGGCTCAACGGGATAAAGCACTGGCAGGTCGATTACCACACCGTCGGAACAGCACCCGGTCGGCAATGCCCCGTGACACACTGACACCGACAATGGACACGCCCAAAGCACGGGGACAGACACAACGAATGGGGATACGCATGCCGTCGCACAAGGCCGTCCACGTGCAGTCAGTGGGCGCACCTTTGGAACTCAACGAAGTCGAGACGACACCACCCGGTCGCGACGAGGTACGCATAGCGGTCACCGCCTGCGGCATCTGTGGCACCGACGCGCACTTCGTCAACGGCGGCTTTCCCGACATGTCCTGGCCATTGACCCCTGGCCACGAAATCGCCGGAACCATAGCCGAACTCGGCGACGGTGTGGAGGAGTTCGCGGTCGGTGACCGGGTCGCGGTCGGCTGGTTCGGCGGCAACTGCAACCACTGCGATCCCTGCCGCAAGGGCAATGTCATTCACTGCGCCAATATGAAGGTTCCGAGCTGGCAGTATCCCGGTGGATATGCCGAATCGGTGACGGTCCCGGTTACGGCGCTGGCGCGAGTTCCGGCCGGGCTCAGCGATGTTGAAGCCGCCCCCATGGGCTGTGCCGGAGTCACGACGTACAACGCGCTGCGCCACACCAGGGCACTGCCCGGTGACCGGGTGGCGATTCTGGGTGTCGGCGGTCTGGGTCATCTCGGCGTGCAGTTCGCCCGGGCAATGGGTTTCGAGACCATCGCGATTGCGCGCGGCACCGGAAAGGCGCGGGACGCCAAGACACTGGGTGCCCATCACTACATCGACTCGACGAGCGGCAACGTCGCCGAAGCGCTGCGTGAACTGGGTGGCGCAACGGTTGTGCTTGCCACGGCGGGCAACTCGGGGGCCATGGGTGACACGGTCGGCGGGTTGCTCCCCCAGGGTGAACTGGTCATCATCGGGGTGACCCCGGAGCCGCTGCCCATCAGTCCGGTACAGCTGATCATGGGCGGGATCAGCGTGATCGGTCATCCGTCGGGAACGGCCAAAGACATCGAGGAGACCATGCATTTCGCCGTCGTCTCCGGTGTTCGGGCATGGACTGAAGAGCTGCCGCTGGCGGCGGCCGCCGACGGCTACGCAGCGCTGGAGCAAGGTCGGGCGCACTACCGGACCGTCCTCACCGTCTGACCCGTGGGTACCGACAAGAATGCCTCGTGGACGTTTGGTCCTGCCGACGGTGAGCTGACCCTGAACACCGGGGTCGCCGGTCGCGCGGCGCGGATGGGCCACCGTCTGACCATCGCGTTGACCCGGTGGCAGGCAGGCGTGAATTGGGTTGGTGGTCAACCTGATACGGCAACGCTCGTGGTCGAGGTGGATTCGTTGGAGGTGGTGCGCGGGGAAGGCGGCGTCAAGGGCCTGTCCGGTCCGGAAAAGGCGCTGGTTCGCTCCAATGCGCTGAAATCGTTGTCCGCCAATAAATTTCCCGAGGTCCGTTTCAACGCGAGTACCATCGCCAAGACCGACGCCGGCTACCGGTTGAACGGGGTCCTGGAGATCCGGGGCAAGCAGCGCGAACACGCCGTCGAGCTGCGCACCGAGGAGCACGCCGACTCGTGGCGCCTGTCGCTGCAGTCCACGGTTCGCCAGTCCGATTTCGGCGTGAAGCCGTACTCACTGCTGATGGGATCGCTGCAGGTGGCCGACGAGGTGACGGTGTCCTTCACCGCCACCCGGCGCAAGGCCTGACTGCTATTCCGGCGGCCGTCCGGGCTCGGCGAAGGTCCCCGGAATGTGTTCGAGCACCCTACTGAGCCGCAGTGGGCCGTTGGCCGGATCCGGTTCGGGCACCGCGCCGGTGGGTTGAGTGTCCGGCGCGGATTCCTCACCCTGCTCACCGGCGGTGAGACGCACCGGTTCCTGCTGTACCGGAGCCTGGGCCGTCGACACGGGGATCACCTGCACGGGGGGTGGAACCGGTGAGGAAGCCACCTCGGCCATGGGCGTCGTCGACTTGTGCGGGGTGGGTGCGGACTCCTTGCCCGGCGCCAGTTGCAGGCCTATGGCCAGCGAGACCGATGCCACAAAGGTGACCGTGGCCGCTGCCAGGGCGGTCGCCGCGCCGGCGTACTGCCGTGACCGCGCTGGTGTCACCGCAACGGGCGCCAAGGTGTCCGGCAGCAGTTCGTCGTCGGTGAATTCGGTGCTTTGGGCGGCGGCCAGGGCGGCGCCGCGGGCGACGGTCACCTGCGCCATGGTCTGCGCGAAGACCGGTACCGGCAGAACTTTTTCCAGCTGCCAGGAGAAGTCGCTCACATCGGCCTGGGAACCGACCACCACTACACCACCCGGGCGCCAGGTGCTGCGGTCGAACATCCCGGTGAGCCAGGATGTCAGCCCGTCGTAGCCGCCGCGTACGTGCTTGACGGCGGTCTGCGTCTCACCGTCGTGGGTGTCCACCATGACGACGGTGGCCCACTCACGCTCCAGGATGCATACGGCGGTCTGCTCGTAACCGATCACCGGCGCGATCGCCAGCGCCAGTGTCTCGACGGCGTCGAGCTGGCGGACGGGGACCACGTTGTCGAACCCCGCATCGGTGAGCGCTTCCAGCAGCAGCGCCGCCTGGGCCGAGGCCTCGTCGCTCCACGTCATGCCGACGACACGCAACCGGTGATTGTCCGCGACGGCGGTCTCGCGGGCCCGCAACACTTCGGCCATGACCTGCTGGGCGGTACTCACGGCACGCAACCCGGGACCGCCCTGCATGCCGTCGCGCAACTGCGCTTCGCGGTGGTCAAGGATGGCACCGTCGGCACCGTGCCCTTCAGCGAGGACCCACCCGACGGCTGCCGGTGTCACAGATAGCCCAAGTACCGTATCCAAATTTGTCGCACCTCAATCATTCCCGGAGCCAACCGCACTCAGCCGCGAACCACGGGCACCAAGGGGCAAGGTGCTGTGAGGCGGGAGTGCCGAAACGGCCCGGGATAGCGTGTGTATCCGTCGGCTTGCTCCGAGCGAGCCTACGCGCTCGGCGCGAGTTCGTCTTGGCCGGTGTTCAAGTTCCGGGGAAACGCGCAGGTGACTCTCAATCATTCGGTGTGCGCTTTCTGCGGGCCCCAAACCGGCCCCGCCCGGCCGGTGAATCCGCCATAGGTTGCCACGCGGGTCCGATCGAAGCGCCGCCCGGAGCGTTCCGGCTCCTTGCGCGCCGGCGACCGCGCGATCTCAAGGCCCGATGTCAAGTGCGTAACGCCTGCATAACGCCGCGGCGTGTGTCGCGTCCGGGCGTGTCGGTGGCGGGCTATAACGAATGCGGCCATCCGACGAGGTTGCGGTAACACAGTTGCTGTATCCACCGGCGGTAACCGATACAGAACTGGAATGTGATTGCGTCCGAATCGACATTCGGCCCAGTCACGCGGTAAGTTCTGCCGGGAAACAAAGACATAAGGACAGGGGCACAGGTATGACAGACGTGAGCGGGAAGATTCGGGCCTGGAGTCGCCGACTCCTGGTCGGTGCGGCCGCGGCCGCGACCCTGCCGGGCCTTATCGGACTCGCCGGTGGCGCGCCGACCGCGGGAGCGTTCTCCCGGCCAGGTCTGCCAGTCGAGTACCTGCAGGTGCCGTCGGCAGCGATGGGTCGCAGCATCAAGGTGCAATTCCAGAGTGGCGGCGACAATTCTCCCGCGGTGTACCTGCTCGACGGACTGCGTGCGCAGGACGACTACAACGGATGGGACATCAACACCCCGGCGTTCGAGTGGTACTACCAGTCCGGTCTGTCGATCGTCATGCCGGTCGGTGGGCAGTCCAGCTTCTACAGCGACTGGTACAGCCCGGCCTGCGGTAAGGCCGGTTGCTCCACCTACAAGTGGGAGACCTTCCTGACCAGCGAGCTGCCCTCCTACCTGCAGAGCAATCGCAGCGTCAAGCCGACCGGGAGTGCCGCGGTGGGTCTGTCGATGGCCGGGTCGTCGGCCATGATCCTGGCCGCCTACCACCCCGCCCAGTTCATCTACTCCGGCTCGCTGTCGGCGCTGCTGGACCCGTCCCAGGGCATGGGCCCGTCGCTGATCGGTCTGGCCATGGGTGACGCGGGCGGTTACAAAGCGGCCGACATGTGGGGGCCGTCCAGCGACCCGGCGTGGCAGCGTAATGACCCGACGATCCAGATTCCGACGCTGGTCGCCAACAACACCCGCCTGTGGGTCTACTGCGGTAACGGAAAGCCCAGCGAACTGGGTGGCGCGAACCTGCCCGCCGAGTTCCTGGAGAACTTCGTGCGCAGCAGCAACATCAAGTTCCAGGACGCCTACACCGCGGCCGGTGGCCACAACGCCGTCTTCAACTTCCAGAACGACGGCACGCACAGCTGGGAGTACTGGGGTGCACAGCTGGTGGCCATGAAGGGTGACCTGCAGGGCGCCCTGGGCGCCCGCTGAGGCTGACCCGCTCTACACCGCTGCTACTGCGCTTGACGGCCACGGCCGTCAAGCGCAGTAGTGCTTTTCCCGGGGTTCAACCGCCGGGATTGATCTCGCCGGTGACATCCACCCACCCTGTCATGTCACGGCGGTGATCGCTGGTGTTGCGGCACTCGCCGTACACCCGTGCCACACCCAGGTTCGCGTTGTCGTCGTCGCGGTAGATGAGCGCGGTGACCGCGTTCCTGGACAACGACTTGCCGTACGGGTGGCCGCCGGGGGCCAGGCCTTCCACCCATCCGTCGGCGACCAGCGCCTTGGCGACGCCCGGCAGGTAGACGTCCGCACGGGTACCGGCGGGGATGGTGAAGCTGAGGTACACCGCCCCCTGGTACGGCGGGTTCTCCCGGTCCCGGCACGACATCAACAGATAGCCCGCCGACGTGGTATGCAGTTGCGCGGCCGCGACGACATCCTTGGCCGCCCCCACCGCCTGGACCCGGCTCTGTTGGTCGGAAAGCGCCGGGCCCGGACGGTCGAGGGCATCGGCGGGCGTGGCGTGCAACTGGTCTACGGCCAGGAATGCGCCGCCGAGTAGCAGCGAGGTTCCCAGGGTCACGGCAAGGAGGGACCGGGCCTGGGTCGAGCGCAACCAGTTCGCACGCATGCCACCATTGTTCGCCAGCCGCAGCGGCGCCCCGGACCCGGCCATCCAACAATCCCGTTTGACTTCCGTGCAGACTGCACGTAACTTACATACTGAGAGTTTGTAAGTTGGTTGAGGAGGTCGCCGTGCCCCATGTCGTTCTGAAGCAGGCCACGATTCCCTACCGGGTGTTGGGGCCGGAGAACTCGGCGCATCCCCCGGTGCTCTTTGTGCACGGCATCCTTGCCGACGAACGTCTCTGGGTTCCGGTGGCCGAAGGCCTCGCCGAATTGGGGTACCGGTGCATTCTGCCTACCTGGCCGCTGGGTTCGCACACCATCCCGGTCAACGAGGGTGCCGACCTGTCCCCGCGCGGAATCGCGGCCATGATCCACGACTTCATCGTGGCCCTGGACCTCACCGACGTGACGCTGCTGGGTAACGACACCGGCGGCGGACTGTGCCAGTTCCTCATCGACAGCCATCCTGACCGGATCGGCCGGCTGGTTCTCACCAACTGCGACGCCTTCGACAAGTTCCCGCCTTTCCCGTTCCCGCTGGTCTTCGCGCTGCTGCGGGGCCCCGTATCCATCAAGACGCTGTTCGCGATGATGAAGTGGGCCCCGCTGCGGCACTCCCCGATCGGCTACGGCCTGCTGCTGGCCCGGCCCGATGCGGAGCTGACGAAGTCTTGGACCATGCCCTGCCGCAACGACGCGCGCATCTGCCGCAACCTTGCCGAGCTGCTGCGCCATGTCGCGGTCACCGATCTGACCGACCTCTCGACCAGGTTCGCGCACTTCAGCAGGCCGGTGACGCTCGTCTGGGGAATGGGCGACCGCTGCTTCACGCCGTCGCTGGCCCGCCGGATGGCGGCGCTGTTCCCGAACGCGACCATGATCGAAGTGCCCGGTGCAAAAACTTTCGTCGCGCTGGACAACCCGGCCGCGGTGATCGACGCGATCGTCACGGTCGACGCGCGCCGGAGCTGACGTGGGCTCAGGTAGGTGCGGGCCGGGCCGGGCGTGCTGCACGGTCCTGATCGCCCTGGCGTCGGTGGTCGTCGGCGGGGCGCCGCAGTCCCGGGCCGACGGCGCCGGGCCACTCGACGCGCTGGTCGACGCGCTCGCCGAGCGGCTGGCGATCGCCGAGCCGGTGGCCGCGTACAAATGGCATTCCCACGGCGCGATCGAGGACCCGGTCCGCGTCGAGCAGGAACTCGCCACGTTGCGCGCGGATGCCGAGGCGACGGGCATCGACCCCGATTACGTTGCCCGGGTGTTCGCCGACCAGATCACCGCCACCGAGGCCATCGAGTACCGCCGGTTCGCGGACTGGAAGCTCGACTCGGCCGCGGTACCACCTGCGCCGGCGGACCTGGCCGCGTCACGGGCCGCCATCGACGCCTTGAACACTAAGATTTTATCTCACATTTCGCTTAACTGGGGTTTGCTGAACTCCCCCGGGTGCGCCCGGTCGCTGCGCACCGCCCGTGCTGACACGATACGGCTGCGCGCCTTGGACGACCTGTACTCACGTGCGCTTACCGCGGCGACCACCGCTTACTGCCAGGCTCGGCAACCGGCCTGAGACACCCGCGGCAACGGCGTTTGCGCCAATCTCAATGCAGTAGACGACTGATCTCATAAATTTCTCTTCTGGGTAACGCTTTGAACACGTCCGGCGAAATGCCGGTCATGACGAACCTCGCAAAGCCCCTCATCAAGTCCGCGATCACCGCCGGATTCATCGCGACCGGCATGTCGTTGTCCACCGGCACCGCCGAAGCCGACACCATGAACTGGGAAGCCGTCGCGGAATGCGAGTCGGGCGGCAACTGGGCCGCCAACACGGGGAATGGTGCATACGGCGGTCTGCAGTTCAAGCAGGCCACCTGGGAGGAGTTCGGCGGGGTCGGAAACCCGGCGAAAGCCTCCAAGCAGCAACAAATCGCCGTCGCGAACCGGGTTCTGGCCGGCCAGGGACCGGGCGCGTGGCCGAAGTGCGCCAGCGCCGGCGGCATGGGCCCCGGGATCGCCGCAGTGCCCAAACCCGGTCAGACGCTGACCCAGACCATCACGCAGATCATCGGGTTGTTCACCCCCAAACAGTGATTATCGGCGGGCCGGCGCGATTCGTTACATGGAACGTGATTGGATCCTCCTATGGAGGGTTCAGCAACAGTTCACATGGCGGCGCCGGCGGACAAGATCTGGGAATTAATTGCCGATATTCGAAATACCGGACGCTTCTCACCGGAGACCTTCGAGGCCGAGTGGTTGGGTGGGGCGACCGGTCCGGAGCTCGGAGCGCGCTTTCGCGGCCACGTCCGCCGCAACGAGGTCGGGCCGGTGTACTGGACCACCTGCGAGGTGACAGCCTGCGAACCCGGTCGCGAGTTCGGGTTTGCTGTCTTGGTGGGCGACCGGGTGGTGAACAACTGGCACTACCGCTTGGAGCCGGCCGGGCCGGATGGGCAGTCCACGGATGTGACCGAGTCTTTTCGGCTCGCACCGTCCCCGTTCAACCACGTCTACCTGGTGTTGGGAGGCTTCTTACGTAAACGTCGCAACATACGAGACATGACGAAGACGCTGCACCGCATCAAGGATGTGGTCGAAGCAGGCTGAGGGGCTGGGCGGAGACCAGATCGATGAGGACGATATTCATCACCGGTGCGGGCAGCGGGATGGGCCGGGAAGGCGTCAAGCTTTTCCACGCCAAGGGCTGGCGAGTCGGGGCTGTTGACCGCAACGACGACGGACTGGCCGCGCTCAGTGTGGAGCTGGGCGCCGGGCTGTGGACCCGCGTCGTCGACGTCACCGACAAAGCGGCACTGGATGCGGCATTGGCCGACTTCTGTGCCGGCAACGTCGGTGGCGGACTCGACATGATGTGGAACAACGCCGGGATCGGTGAGGGCGGTTGGTTCGAGGACGTGCCGTACGAGGCCGCCATGCGAGTCGTCGACGTGAACTTCAAGGCCGTGCTGACGGGCGCCTACGGGGCACTCCCCTACCTGAAGAAGGCGCCGGGCAGCCTGATGTTCTCGACGTCGTCGTCCTCGGGCACCTACGGCATGCCGCGCATCGCCGTTTATTCGGCGACCAAGCACGCGGTCAAGGGACTGACCGAAGCGCTGAGTGTCGAATGGCAGCGCCACGGTGTGCGGGTCGCGGACGTGCTGCCCGGGCTGATCGATACCGCCATACTCACCGCCACGCCGCAGCATTCCGACGGGTCGGAGGTCCAGATCTCCCGGGACGACCTGCGTGCGGCGGCGCCCAAGCGGGGCATGTTTCGGTTGCTGCCGGCTTCCAGCGTCGCCGAGGTGGCCTGGCAGGCCTACCAGCACCCGACCCGCCTGCACTGGTACGTGCCGGCCAGCATTCGCTGGATCGATCGGCTCAAGGGCATCAGCCCCGAGTTCGTTCGAAGTCGCATCGTGAAAGCCCTGCCCAGGCTTGACCCGAAGCAGCCATAATGTGCTGGTGCAGAACCGGATGGTCGCAGCGGCAGGAATCGCACTCGCAGTAACCGGCGTCGTATCCGGTTGCGGCGGGGCCCAGATCATGCCCCGTAAGGCCGCGCAGGTGACCATCGACGGTGCCGCGCACACGACACGTCCGCCGGCGTGCAGCCAGATCGAGGCCTACCGGACCATCGACATCCGGGAGCGGGACGGCCACGTGCAGGCGGTGATGTTGATCAGCGGCGACCGGGTCATCCCGCAGTTCGTCAAGATCCGCAACGTCGACGGGTTCACCGGCAGCTATTACGAGGGCGGGGTGGGCAACGCACGCGTCGTCGTCGACAAGAACGCCTACACCATCACCGGCAGCGCATCGGGCATCAACAACGACAACCCGAACAAGGTCGTGACAACAGACTTCAAGATCAGGGCCGAGTGCTGAACGCCTTACCCTGGCGGACATAACACTCGACCGATGGAGCAACCGTGAAAGACAGACTGCACTGGTTCGCGATGCACGGTGTGATCCGCGGCATCGCGAAAGGCGGGGTCCGGCGGGGCGACCTGCAGGCCCGGTTGATCGCCGATCCCGCTGTCGCCGACAACCCGGTGCCCTTCTACGACGAGGTCCGACGCCGCGGGCCCCTGGTGCGTAGCCGGGCGAACCTGATAACGGTCGACCACCGCATCGCCCATGATCTGCTGCGATCGGACGACTTTCACGTCGTCACGTTCGGTGACAGCCTGCCGAAACCGTTGCGCTGGCTGGAGGCGCACACCCGCGACGACAAACTGCATCCGATGCGGCCGCCCTCCCTGCTGGCAGTCGAACCCCCCGATCACACGCGCTACCGCAAGACCGTCTCGGCCGTGTTCACCTCGCGGGCAGTGGCCGCGCTGCGCGACCGGGTCCAGCAGGCGGCGGACGAGTTGCTCGACCGGCTGGTCGACCGGTCCGGCGCAGTCGACATCGTCGGGCGATATTGCTCCCAGCTGCCGATCACCATCATCAGCGAGATCCTCGGTGTCCCCGAGTACGACCGGCGGCGCGTCCTGGAGTTCGGCGAGTTGGCCGCGCCGAGTCTGGACATCGGGCTGCCCTGGCACCAGTACCTCCGCGTGCAGCGAGGTGTCGCGGGATTCAACGCGTGGCTGGTTCAGCACTTGCGCCAATTGCAGCGCAACCCGGGTGACGACCTGATGAGCCAGTTGATCCAGACCGCACAAAGCGGTGACGCGGAGAACTATCTCGACGACTCCGAGTTGCAGGCCGTTGCCGGCCTGGTGCTGGTGGCCGGCTTCGAGACAACGGTCAATCTGCTGGGCAACGGAATCCGGATGCTGTTGGACCATCCCGACGGGCTGAAGAAGCTGCGGGAGCGACCGGAGCTGTGGCCTAACGCCGTGGAGGAGATCCTGCGGCTCGACTCGCCGGTGCAACTGACGGCACGGGTAGCCAGCCATGACCTCGAGGTGGCGGGGATGCCGATCTACCGAGACGAGGTGGTGGTGATCTACCTGGCCGCCGCCAATCGCGACCCGTCGGTGTTCACTGACCCGCACCGCTTTGACATCGAAAGACCTAATGCCGGAAAGCATCTCGCTTTCTCCACGGGCCGCCACTTCTGCCTGGGAGCCGCGCTGGCGCGGGCCGAGGGCGAAGTGGGGCTGCGCACGTTCTTCGACCGCTTCCCCGAGGTGCAGGCCGCGGGTGCCGGAAGCCGGCGCAGCACCCGGGTGTTACGCGGCTGGTCCACGCTTCCGGTGCAGCTCGGCCCGGCCCGGTCGATGGCCACCCAGTAGCTCACACCTCGATCCGTGAACCCATCACCACGGTGCGCTCCGGCGGCAGCCCGAAGTACTGCGCGGCGTCCGCCGTGGTGTACGAGGTGGCGATGAACAGGCGTTTGCGCCAGCCTGCCATGGTGGGCGCCGAGCCTTTGACCAGTTCGAGCTTGGACAGGAAATAGGACGCGTCGTCGAGGGCGATCGGACCCTCGGTCTGGCCGGGTTCGAGCAGACGCAGGGCGGCGGGGATATTCGGCGTCTCCATGTAGCCGAAGTGGGCGGTCACGTGAATGATGCCGTCCTTGGCGTAGCCGAGAGCGTCGACGTCGATGCGCTCCGCCTCGGGCACCCGCGGCACCGGCAAGGTGTCGACCGCCATGATGACCACCTGCTCGTGCAGCACATGGTTATGTTCGACGTTGGCCCGCATCGCCAGCGGCGTGGTCTCTTTTCCGCGGTTCATGAAGATTGCCGTTCCCGGTACCCGGGTGAAGGGCTGCGCCCGGTGGGCGAGGCCGTCGACGAACGCGCGCAACGAGCCTTCGGCCTGCTCCCTTGTGCCGGTGACGATCTCGCGACCGCGCTGCCAGGTGGTCATCACGGTGAACGCGATCACCGCGATCAGCAGCGGCAGCCAGGCCCCGTGCACCAATTTGGTCAGGTTGGCCGCCAGGAACATCAGATCGACCGACAACAGAGCCGCGCCGCCGCCGACGATGAGCCACCGCGGCACCGACCATCTGATGCGGGCGACGTACAGAAACAGCAGCGTGGTGATGGTGATGGTGCCGGTGACCGCCATGCCGAAGGCAAACGCCAGCGCGGCAGAACTGCGGAAGGCGAAGACCAGCGTGAGGACGGACACCAGCAACAGGCCGTTGATCCACGGAACGTAGATCTGACCGATCGTCGACTCCGACGTGTGGGCGATCCGCAGTCGCGGCAGGTAACCGAGTTGCGCCGCCTGTGACGCCACCGAGAAAGCCCCGGTGATGACGGCCTGCGATGCGATCACCGTTGCCGCGGTGGCCAGTAGCACCATCGGCAGGCGCCCCCAGTCCGGGACGAGCAGAAAGAACGGCGCGCTGGCCGCCTTGGAGTCTTTGAGCAACAGCGCCCCTTGGCCGAGGTAGCTCAACGCGCTCCCGGGCAACACGAGCAACAACCACCCCGACGTGATCGCCCGCCGGCCGAAGTGACCCATGTCCGCGTAAATCGCCTCGGCGCCGGTAACCGACAGGACGACGGCCGCGAGCGAGAAGAAAGCGAAGTGAAAGTGGCCCACCATGAACTTGACCGCATAGACCGGTGAGAGCGCCTTGAGGATTTCCGGGTTGTCCGCGATTGCCGTCAGTCCGCAGGCGCCGATCGCCGTGAACCAGGCGATCATGACCGGGCCGAAGAACCGTCCTACCGCGCCGGTGCCGTGCCGCTGCACGGAGAACAACATCACGATGATCACCGCGGTGAGCGGCACGATCCACGAATCCATCCGGGGTGCGATGACCTTGATTCCCTCCACGGCAGACAGCACCGAAATCGCCGGTGTGATCATGCTGTCGCCGAAGAACAGCGCGGCACCGAAGAGCCCCAGCCCGGCAAGGGCAATCGCGGTGCGGCGGCCGCCGTATCGTCCCAGCAGCGTGATGAGCGCCATGATGCCGCCCTCGCCGTGGTTGTCCGCGCGCAGCACCAAGCTGACGTAGGTGAACGTCACGATGATCATCACCGACCAGAAAATCAGCGACACAACGCCGTACACGTTTTCGGTGCTGATGGGGACGGGGTGCGGGTCGTCAGGGTTGAACACCGTCTGAATGGTGTAGATGGGGCTGGTGCCGATGTCGCCGAAGACGACACCCAGTGCGCCCACCATGGTGCCCAGCGCCGCGACCGGTCCGCGCCTCTTGGTGCCCCTGACAGGCTCGGAATTTGTCTGCACGGCAACGGTCCTCGCTAGCGGTCGCGGTCTGGCGCACTGATCCTACTGCGCGGTAGGTCAGCGCAGGCGCAGTGTGCGCAGCGGCGCTGCGGTTGACACCCGCGCGGCGGCCGAGTTTATTGACGGGTATGCCAGAAGCGATCGCAGCCGAAGATGTCGTGACCGGGATGTGGCAAGCGCTTTCGCGGCGCGACTGGGATGGCGTGCAGGCTTTTCTGTCCGAGGACTGCCTCTATGTCGACATGCCGGTCCCGGCGGTGTCGGCTCGTGGTCCGCAGCACATCGTGACGCGGCTCAAGATCGGCCTCGCCGAGCTGGCGGACTATGAGAATCACGACGGCGTGCTGTTGTCCAACGGATCCGATGTCATGTATGAGCACTCCGAGACCTGGACCTTCAAGACCGGCGAGCAGGGGAAGCTGAGATTCGTCACGGTGCACCGGGTGGTCGACGGGAAGATCACGGTCTGGAAGGACTATTGGGACTTCAACAGCCTGGCGGCGTTTGCTCCCCCGCAACACTTCGAGAATCTGGCCGGCGGCGACACGTCCTGGATCTTCGACGCCAGCGCCCTGGTGTAGACGCTGTTGCCGATCCCGCACGCGGCCTACGAGGCAATGCGCGCAGCGCATTTGGCGGCAGTGCAGGCCGCGCTGGAAGACCACATCGCACGCCTGGACTGGCCGCGACATCGGATCGAGCGTTATCAGACCTACCGATTGCGCGCGTTACTCGCTTACGCCAAGGAGCGCTCGTCCTTCCATGCGCGGCGACTGGCGGCGCTCGATCCGTCCCGTTGCACCGTCGCCGACCTGGCGTCGATTCCGGTGATGACCAAACGGGACGCCCAGCAGAACTGGGACGCCATCACCACCACCCCCGGCCTGGACCGGGCCGGGGCCGAACGAGTTCTCGCTGAGCAGCAGTGGTTTTCGTATGTGGGATCGCAACAGGTGTTCAGCTCCGGCGGCTCCAGCGGGGTGCGCGGGGTCTACCTGTGGGATTGGGATTTCTTCATCTCGGCGGCCTGCCTGGCCTGGCGGGCCCAGGCCCGCGAAGAGCGCCGTGCGCCAACCGGTTCCGCGCGGTTGGCCGTGCTGTCGGCCGGTGTCCCACCGCACGCCAGCACCCCGCTGTTCGATGTGCCGACCACCCCCGGGATGCAGACCGTCGTCATCTCGGTAGGTGCACCCTTCGACGAGGTGCTGGCGTCGGTGGCGGCCGCTGAACCCACGCATCTGGTGGGCTACCCGAGCGTGATCGGGCGCCTGGCCCGCGCGGTGACCGCCGGTCAACTGGACATAGCCCCGGTACGGGTGAGCACCAACTCTGAGCCGCTGCTCGACGAAGACCGGCGGGCGATCGTCGAAGCCTGGCGACCGATGATCCACAATCTTTGGGGTTCAACGGAAATCGGCGTACAAGCCGTGGGCTGTGGCCGTGGTGCGGGCCTGCACGTGTGCGAGGACGAAGTGGTACTCGAGCGGGTCGACGCCGACGGGATGCCGGTGGGTCCCGACGAGCCCGCGGCGCGGACGCTTGCCACCGGGCTGGCCAACCGCTCCTTTCCGTTCATCCGCTATGACCTCGGTGATCAGGTGCTGGCAGTTGACGGCGCATGCGCATGCGGTAGCGCGTTCGCGCGAATCGCCGATATCGCCGGCCGCCGCGACGACGACTTTCAGTACGACAACGTCACGGTGCCCGCACTGGCCTTTCGCCACGTGCTGGGAAGCGATTCGCACGTCACGGAGTACCAGGTCGTCCAGACCGCGACCGGAGCCGACATCGCCGTGGTCGGCGCACCCGATACCGGGACGCTCACCGACGCCCTGACCGCTGCCCTGCAACGTTATGGGTTGGCCCGGCCCGCCATCCGGATCCGGTTGACCGAGAGCCTGGAGCGTCATCGGGGCAGCGGGAAACTGCGCCGGTTCATCCCGCTGCGGTAATCGGGCCACGAGGGTCGCCGCTGGCCAAGCGGTAGATGCGCGCCGCGTTGTGGTGAGCGATCAGGTCCACCACCCGGATGGCGTCGGTTTCGCTCCAGTCGCCGGCCTGCACGAAGCCGCGCAGGACCCGATGAATCCCGTTGCGCCACAGGGCTGCTCCGAGGAAATGCAGTTCGGGTGGCCCGAAACCGTCTGACGAGTACAGGATCTTGCGGAACGGAGCCAATTCCAGCAACCGGGCGATGAACGCCGGCGCCCGGGCGCCGAGATGGTTCACGGCCAGTCCGCCGTCGAGGTAGACGTTGTTGAAGGCCTGGGCCAGGTAACCGGCCTCGCGTTCGTAGGGGTAACAGTGCAGCAACACAATCGGGGTGTCTCCGGAACTGCGCAGAAAATCGAGCAGATAGAGCGGATTCGCCTTGTGCAAGTCACAATCCCGGTCGCCGAAACCGACGTGGAACTGCAGCGGTTTACCGAGTCGCAGCGCCTGGTACAACCCGAATCGCAGCAGCACCCGGTCGCGCAATCGGACGCCACCCTCGTCGCGCCAGCGCTGCGCGGCGGCTCTGACCTGGGTCGCCGGCGGCTCACTCAGGTCGCCGTCGAAGCCCCCCCGGTAGGCCAGAATCGACTTGGTGCCGACGGCGGCGGCGGCGCGACGGGTCAGGATCTCTTCGAATGCGGACGCGTAGTCACCGCCGGCCTGCGCGGCCTCCTCGGCGACCTGCTCGAGACGCACCACTTCGTAGGCGCGGCGACCGGACAGTTCGCCGAGTTCGGCGACACCTGTCACACCTTCGGCGAATCCGGTGTCGACGAGCCAGTTGCTCACTCCCGCGGCCGGCAGGAACAGCCGCGCCAGTTCGTTCTCGCTGAACCGGCTACGGCGCTCCCAATAGGATTGCGGGTCAACATGTCTGGGAAGGTCCAGGATGGCGGCGCAGTGGTTGCGCACCGCGAAGCCCAGTTGGGTGTCGAAGCCGGAATCGAAGTTGGCAAGGGGCTGCGTATTGGCCTCATTGAGTGCGTTCTCGAAACGACGCCGGTCCCCGGCCCGCAGCCAGCAGCCGTGCACGTGCTGGTCGATCAACGGCACGTGCCGAATGTGCTCCTCCAGCGCGGAATCTGCCTGCGCGGTCATAGGCTCCAGGCCATCCGGAACTTGTCTGCGAGTGCCTCGGGTTCGAGGTCTGCGTAGCGGTCGTGCTCCATCCGGCGCACCGCCGTCACCATGTCCACCACCGGATCGCCCAGCAACCGCCGCATCAGTGCCGACTCATCAAGTGCGGCAATGGCTTTGACCTGTTCGCCGGGTAGCATCCGGGTCCCGGCGGCGGACCGCTCCGCTTCGGACAGCTGCGCGGGGTCTATCGTCGTTTCCGGCGGCAGCGTCGCTTCGTCACTGATGCCGTCAAGTGCCAGCGCCAGAATCGCCGCCGACGCCAGGTAGGGGTTGGCGGAGGGATCGACGATTTTCACTTCGACGTTGGCGCCGTGCGGACTGCCGGGACCACCCTCGACGAAGCGTACTGCGGCTTCGCGGTTCTCGATCCCCCAACAGGCATAGGCGCCGGCCCAGTTGCCGGGGCGCATCCGCAGGCCGGACACGATCGAACCGCACAGGATTGCCTGCGCCTGCGGGAGCCCGCGCAATACCCCGGCCACGGCGGCCTGCCCTGCCGCGGTCATTCCGCCCGGCCCGGTGCCGCCGGAGAACAGCGACTGCTCCGACCCCCGCTCGGTAAGCGAAAAATGTTGATGGGCACCGGAACCCACGCTGCCGGCAAACGGTACGGGCGACAAGCTGATCCGCATCCCGTTGCGGCGGGCGGCGCGGCCGATGATGATCCGCATCAGCACCAGCTGGTCGGCCGCGGCCACCGGCGGCTGCGGCGCCAGCGAGAGCTCGAACTGGTTGGGGCCGTACTCGGGATGGAACTGCTCGATCACCACGCCGGCCGACGTTGCGCCGGCGATGACATCGCGGACGAACGTTTCGTGTTCGAGGACCCCGGCCAGCCCGTATTGCGCCCACAGCGTCGCGGGTAAGCGCCCACCGTCGGGACCCACCAGCAGGAACTCGATCTCGTGGCCCACCAGGGCCGCGATGCCGGCGTCGGCCAGTGCGCCCTCGATCCGGCCGAGTGTCCCCCGGCTGCACACCGGCACCGGGTCGCCGTCCTGTTCAAAGAAGCCGGCGGGCGCCCATGCCAGACCGTCACCGATGAGGCGCAACGCCGACAGGTCGATGCGCAGGCGCTGATCGCCCACCACGCCGACGTCGTCGGTGAAGGCGATGCCGGTTTGATCGATGGCGAAGGCGTGCCACGACGGGCTCGCACCCAGCCCCGGATCGGCGAAGGTATTGGTGCGCCGGATCGGCACGGTCTTGGCATGGGTGAGCCCGGCGGGGTTCACCACGGTGCCGATGACGGTGTCGACGCCCTCGGCCTCGAGCTGGGCGATGGCGGCGGCGGCGAGCGGAGTGGCATCCATGGCGGCCATTCTTCCGGCCCTGGTCCCGGCCTGAGCCTGCCGCCTCGTCGCGGTCAGGCCCGGCTTGGCAAGGTCAGCTTGCACGCCTGACCGATGTCCAGGGTGCGCAGCACTCGCCCCATGCCCACCCATAACGCGCACGAGATCGCCAGATCGGCCAGCAACTCGTCGGAGAAGTGTTCAGCGGCCCGGTTCCAGAAGTCCTCGTCGTCGCGCAGCGCGGTGTGGTCGGTGGAGAAGCGGTGCGCGAACTCTGCGGCCAGCCGTTCCTGCTCGCTGTATCCCGGCCAGGTCCGCCACTCGGTCGCGTGGTCGTAGAGCTCTTCGTCGACGCCGGCGGCCGGCCCGTCGGCGTCACGGGTGTTGGCGCACACGATGCATTCGTTGTTGTCGGCGATCACCGCGCGCGCGATCTCGCGGGTGCGCAACGGCAGCCGGTTGCTGGTGTACACAGCCCGGCTGAAGTTGGCCATCGCGCCACCGAGTTCAGGGGATTTCAACACCCAGCCGGCCACGTCGTCGTCAGCGAAAGTTCCGATTCGGCTCATGGCGAGATGGTACGCCCGGGCCACCGGCGTGCGGCGCAGACTCAGCCGGCGCTCTCGGCGCTTAGCCGTCGCGCGGATTCCGGCGGCTGGCCGCTGCGGTTCGGGCGGCTGATCAGCTGTGTGAGTAACCGCCCTCCGCCGATTCAACCGGCCAGCGCGCGCGGCTCCGCCAGCTCATCGAGGTCTTGGTACCAGTCGCGCTGCACCAGGACACCATCGGTGACGCGCTGTAGAGCGGCGTTGAACTCCTCGTGGCCGGGCTGATCGGCGAATTCCGCGGAGATGGCGAGGTGGTCGGTCAACCACCGGCGGATCAGCGCACCGAGGGAGTCGACTTGGCGCTGGCCGGCCGGGGTGAGCGAAAGCCGGTCGCCGTCGCGGCTTGCGTATCCGGTCTGGACCAGGCGGTCGAAGACGGGCTCGAGGACCTGTGGGGGTACGTGCAGGTGCTTGGCGATATCGGTGAGCAGTGCCGTCTCGAAGAACCGCTCGTATTGGCAGATGCGCAGTACCCCCCACAATCCGGCCACGTCGAGCTCACAACCCGGTTGCTTGGCGAGATCGTCCAATCGCACCTTCGGCGCCTCGGCGAGCAGGTGGCCCACCGCAATTTCCAGGACATCCTCGGGTGATTTGGTTCTGGGTACGGCGAACCCGTCACCGAGGCAGCCCGGGCTGTCGTGAATATCGTTGAGCGGGGACTCACTCAGAAACAGCGCGAAGACGAATCCGGCCAGGGCGACGAACGCGGCGCAGAGAAACACCTCACCCAGCGACCCGGCATAAGCCCGGACTATGGGAGCGGCGACCTCCTGCGGGAGACGGTGCAGAGCGGTTGGAGAATTCGCGGCATCGGCGGGTACACCGCCGGCCGCCAATGCCGAACCGATTCGCCTACTCAAGAAGTTCGCGAACAGCGCGCCGAAGATCGCGGCGCCGAATGAGCCGCCGGCAACGCGGAAGAAGGTCACACCCGAGGTGGCCACGCCGAGGTCTTCGAACCGCGAGGTGTTCTGCACTATCAGGATCAGCACCTGCATGGAGAAGCCGATGCCGGCTCCCAGCACGACCAGGTAGAACGCCTGCACCGGCCACGGCGTCGACTCGTCCATGCGTGCCATCAGCAGAAATCCGACGGCCATCAGCGCGGTTCCTGCCAGCGGGAAGATCTTGTATCTGCCCGTTCGGCCGACCAGAATGCCCGCTGCCAACGAGGTGGTCAGCAGGCCCAGCACCATGGGCAGCGTCCGCAGACCCGACGCCGTGGCCGAGACGCCGTTGACATAGCGCAGATACATGGGCACGAAGGTCAGGGCGCCGAGCATGGCGAAACCGACGAGCAACGACAAGACGGCGCACACGGCGAAAACCGGGCTGCGAAACAGCCGAGGCGGCAGGATGCCCGCTGCGGCCCGGGTCTCCACCCACACGAAGACGGCCAGTGTGGCGGCAGCGCCGGTGAACAGCCCGATGATCTGCCCCGAGCCCCAGGCGTAGGTCGTCCCGCCCCAACTCGTGGCCATGATCAACGCGGTCATGGCCAGCGCAATCAGCAGTATCCCGAGATAGTCGATGGCCGGCTTGGGGCGGCGCGGTAACGCGGGGATGGCGGTGGCAGTGACCGCGAGGACGGCTATCGAGAGCGGCACGTTGATCCAGAACGACCACCGCCAGTTCAGGTAGTCGGTGAAAAGGCCACCGAACAGCGGCCCGGCCACGGTGGTCACGCCGAACACCGCGCCCAGAATGCCCTGATAGCGGCCCCGGTCGCGGACCGGGAAAACCTCACCGACCAGCGCGGCGGCGGTGACCGAGATCGCGCCGGCTCCGATGCCCTGCAGCGCGCGGCATATTGACAGCATGGTCATGGAGTCCGCAGACGCACACAGCACCGAGCCGGCCAGGAAGAGCGCAACAGAGCTTCCCAGCACCTGTTTGCGGCCCAGCAGGTCACCGAGCTTGCCCGCTACCGGGACAACGACGAGTCCGCCGAGGAAGTAGGCTGCGACGACCCACGACTGGTGAGCGGCGTCGCCCACGTCTTCGACGATGCTCGGCAATGCGGGCACCACGATGGTCTGGTCCATCGCAGCGACCAACACGGCGAACATCAGCGCCGAGAAGATGACGTTGCGGCGTACCGGACTGATGGATGTGCACGGGGACTGGGTACCGGCGGACGTGTTCGCCGGTGCGGTCGGGCTCTGCATGATGAGCTCCCGTATCTCGGAGCCCGCGCGGGTGGCCCCGGATTAAGTTGGCGGCCGGGAGACGCACTGCGCCGAGTACAGCGCCTCTCCGAGTTTGTCCATCAGTTCCAGTTGGGTCTGCAAGTAGTCGAGGTGGAGTTCCTCATCGGCGACAATTTTTTCTAGCAGCTGAGCACTGGTGCTGTCTTGCTTTTCGCGACACATGACGATGCCGGGTTTTAGCCGATTCAAGACCTCGATCTCGATCGCGATATCGCTTTCGAATTGCTCGCGCAGCGTTTGCCCCACGCGCAGGGAGCCGATGCGCTGGTAGTTCGGTAGACCGTCGAGCAGCAGAATGCGGTCGGTGATCTGCTCGGCGTGCCGCATTTCGTCGAACGACTCGGCACGGGTGTGCCGCGCGAGCTCGGTGAAACCCCAGTTCTCCTGCATTTTCGCGTGCAGGAAATACTGGTTGATGGCGGTGAGTTCGCTGGTCAGTTGCTCGTTGAGAAGGCGTAATACGTCAGGATCGCCTTGCATGATCACTCCTACGGTGTGACGGCTGTCAGTCGATCCGCCGGCGGGCTGGGCTGGAGCGCGCCGTGCGGGTGAAGCTGCACGGTTAGGTGCCGGTTTCAATGTAGTGCAGCCATGCCGGGTGAGCCCACGCTTAACTGCGCCGTCGGCGCGTCACCCCGAGGCGCAATCGTGATCACCCGTTTTTACTTAGGTTAGACTCTACTAAGCGACTTAGGTTAGACTCCACTAATATGACGACACGGTACGTGCCCCCTGCGAATGCGGGTGGGGTCTGCTGATGTATGTCTGCCTGTGCGTCGGAGCCACCAACCAGACGGTGTGTGATGCTGTGGCGCGAGGCGCCTCCACCTCGAAAGAAGTCGCTGCCCTCTGTGGAGCGGGGGGCGATTGTGGGCGTTGCCGTCGCACGCTGCGGGCGATCATTTCCGCGGCCCGCGTCGATCAGGCGCAGCTGCAGGCCGCGTCTTCCGGTTAGCGACGCCGGCCGCCGAACTCCGCCAACGCCGCGGCATTGGCCTGCGCCCCCATCAGCTCGGCGAAGTGCGCGTTCTCTCGCGCCGTCGCAGCCGCGATCTCCGGGCGGACCGGCTCGACCATCGTGTGCTTGACCGCCATCAGGCTCGAAATCGGCCGTGCGGCAAGGATGTCGGCATGGCGGCGGGCCTCCGGTAGTAGCTCGCCGGGCTCGCACACCCGCCACACGAGTCCCATTCGCAATGCTTCTCCGGCGTCGATCCATTCCGAGGACATCAGCAGCCAGGCCGCGTTCTGTCGCCCGACCAGTTGGGGCAACAGGTACGACGACGCCGCTTCGGGAGCCACCCCCAAACTGGTGAACGGGCACTTCAGCCGGGCGGTGGTCGACATGAAGGCCAGGTCGGCGTAGCCGAGGATGGTGGTGCCGATGCCCAGCCCGATGCCGTTGACGGCGCAGATCAGCGGCTTGGGGAAGGCGCTGAGCGCATCGATGAGTCCGCGGAAACCGAATGTGCCGGGCTTGAAGTCGGGGTCGCTGATCATGGCCTGCATGTCGGCGAGGTCGGTGCCGGCGCTGAAGGCGCGGCCCGCGCCGGTCAGCAGGACGACGGCGACCTCGGGGTCCTCGGCGGCGTCCAGCAGTGCTTGCGCGGTGGCGTCGTACAGCGCTTCGTTGAAAGCGTTGAGTGCTTCGGGCCGATTCAAGGTGAGAGTGCGGACCCGGTTCTCGTCATCGATCAGCAGCGTCACCGCTGCAGCCTATCCGTTGCTGTAGACGCGGATCGGCTCGATCAGCACCGCTGCGCGCCGATCCCGCGCCATCACCCGGTCGTATTCGTCCCAATCGTCGTGGGTGCCACCGGCCGCGGTGAAGACGTCGCGCAGCAGCAGCCGCAACTGGTCCGGCCCGGACAGCCAAAGCTGGGCGTCGTCGGGGCCGGCCAACTCCGCACGGCCTTCGACCGTGGCCCATTGCCAGCCGTTGCGGAACGTGACGGCCAGCTGCGGCCGCGCCCGCAGGTTGGCGAGTTTGACCTTGCCGTAGGTGGTGAAGCCCAGGACGGGCTGTCCCCCGGCCGGGTGCGGCAGCAGGCCGACATTCACCAGGGATGCCTGCACGGTGCAGTCGGCGCGGACCGTGGAGATCACCGCAAGCCCGCTTTCGGACGCTGCCAGCGCCACCGCATCGTCGAGTGTCGTCATCTGCGCTTCCTCACTCCTGCCGAAAACGGTGTCCGGATTACATAGCGGCTGGTTGGCACGGTGTCGACATTCTGGTTGGCGCCGAAGGCGGAAGTGCTGGCCACCATCCGACCCACCCGATGCTGCAAGTCATCGTCGTCGGCGGCGCCGAAGAAGGCTTTTAAGTCGGTCACCGCTTCCATCGGGAACAACTCTTCGACGATGGCCGAGATTCCCGGGGCATGCGGGGTGAGGGTGCGGACCACCCAGTTCTGCGTGTAACCGAAGGTGGACTGCGTCTCGATGGCCACCGGGGTGTGGTCGAGCTGCCACCGATCCAGCCAGCTCGCCTGGTCCAGGTCCGCCGGTCGGCGCAGCAGCGCGATATTGGCCAAACCCGTTGTGCGGGAACCTAATTCAGGCTCAGGACCAGGCATTGGGACCGACTCGGTGACCAGGTAGGCGGCGAGCTGGTCGCATTCGGCGGCCAACAGCCGGAGCGCCGCCGTCATCTGTTCGCCGTAGCACTGCTGGGTCCACACGCTCACCAACGCGGCGACCGGCGGGTCCAGCGTCGTCAGCGTCATCAGCGAGTCGCGGACCGGGCTGTCGCGGACGTTGACCGTCAGACCGGGCAGGCCCAGCGCCGACAGTTCGGTGGCCACCGGGCCTCGCAGCCGGGCACACCACTCGTCGTCGGACTCGGCCCGCCGCAGTGCAACGATCACTTTCTCCATGGCGCTGAACCTAACCCCTGTCGGTGATCAGCTCGGTGATGATCCCGGCCAGTCGGCGGTAGGACTCGTCGCGGCCGGACGAAGAACGAAACACCAGACCGATGTTGCGGTGCGGGCGCGGGGTGGCGAACCGGGCCAGGCCGACCCGGCTGCGCGCGGTTTCGACTGCGACGGCCGTCTCCGGGATCAGGGTCACGCCCAATCCCCCGGCCACGCACTGCACCGCGGTCGCCAGGGACGCCGCCCTGGTGTCCGCCGGTTCGGCGCGCACCCCGGCCTCCCGGCAGGCGTCCAGTGCCTGGTCCCGCAGGCAGTGCCCCTCATCCAGCAAGAGCAGGGGCAGGGCCGCCAGTGCCGCGGCGGGCAATCGCTGCTTTCCCGACAGCGGATGTCCCGGCGGCAGTGCCAGCAGGAAATCCTCCTCATACATCGCGATGGCGCTCAGGCCCCGCGAATCGGTGGGCAGTGCGATCAGTGCGGCGTCCAGCGCGCCATTGCGCAGCATGCTCAACAGCCGCTCGGTCTTGTCCTCGACGACCCGCACGGTCAGCGCCGGCAGACGATCCGGCAGCCCGGACAGCACGGCGGGCAGCACGTAGGGCGCGACGGTGGGGATCAATCCCAGCCGGATCGTGCCGGCCAGCGGATCGCGGGCCCCGGCGGCGGCACTGGTGAAAGCCTCCGCCGCTTCGACCACGGCGCGAGCCAGCGGTAGCAGTGTCTCGCCTTCGGTCGTTATGCGGACTCGGCGGGTGGAACGCTCGACGAGATTGGTGCCGAGCCCGGTTTCCAGCGTCGCCAGCGCCTGCGATAAGGTCGACTGGCTGACGCCGAGATTCGTTGCAGCGCTGCCGAAATGCTGTTTCTGTGCCACCGCGACGAAGGCTCGCAGGCCGGCCAGCGTTGGTTGGAAACTCTTATCGGGCATACCTATCAGTGTAGTGCGACAAATCACCTTTACTTCATGGCTGGCACGGGGCAACATGGTGGCGGACGCAGCTAATCTTGAATAAATCCAGATAAGGAGCACTATGTCTCTGTTGACGATCGGCGAACAGTTCCCGGCCTATCAGCTGACCGCACTGATCGGCGGTGACCTGTCCCAGGTCGACGCCCAGCAGCCGGGCGACTACTTCACTACCATCTCCAGCGACGACCATCCCGGCAAGTGGCGGGTGGTGTTCTTCTGGCCGAAGGACTTCACCTTCGTCTGCCCCACCGAGATCGCCGCCTTCGGCAAGCTCAACGAGGAATTCGAGGACCGCGACGCGCAGGTGCTCGGCGTCTCGATCGACAGTGAGTTCGTGCACTTTCAGTGGCGGGCGCAACACGAGGATCTGAAGAAGCTGCCGTTCCCCATGCTGTCGGATATCAAGCGCGAACTGTCGCAGGCCACCGGGGTGCTCAATGCCGACGGGGTCGCCGACCGCGTCACCTTCATCGTGGATCCGAACAACGAGATCCAATTCGTCTCTGCGACCGCCGGTTCCGTGGGGCGCAATGTCGACGAGGTGCTGCGGGTGCTGGACGCCCTGCAGTCCGACGAGCTGTGCGCGTGCAACTGGCGCAAGGGCGACCCGACGATCGACGCCGGTGAACTGCTCAAGGCTTCGGCCTGATCCGGCCGACAGGAGAAAACGATGACCGTCGAAAACCTCAAAGCCGCCCTGCCCGAGTACGCCAAGGACCTCAAGCTGAACCTGGGCTCGATCACCCGCACCACCGCGCTGAACGAAGAGCAGTTGTGGGGCACCCTGCTGGCCTGCGCCGCGGCGACCCGCAGCGCTGAGGTGCTGGGCGAGATCGGCGCCGAAGCAGCGGACATCCTCTCGGAGCAGGCCTACAACGCAGCGCTGGGCGCCGCGTCGATCATGGGGATGAACAACGTGTTCTACCGTGGTCGGGGCTTCCTGGCAGGCGCCTACGACGACCTGCGCGCCGGATTGCGGATGAACATCATCGCCAATCCCGGCGTGGACAAAGCGCACTTCGAGCTGTGGAGCTTCGCGGTGTCGTCGATCAACGGGTGCGGTCACTGCGTGGCGGCCCACGAGCACACACTGCGTGAATCCGGAGTGAGCCGCGAGGCCATCCTGGAGGCGCTCAAGGTTGCGGCTATCGTTTCCGGTGTGGCACAGGCAATCAGCGTGGCCCAGACGCTGGCGGCGGTCGGCTGAGTACGACCGGGCCCGCCTGGATCGAACACGCGATCTGGTGGCAGGTGTATCCCCTGGGCTTCGTCGGGGCCTTTCCTTCCGAAAGCCCGCCGGGCCCGGGGGAACACCGGTTGCGCCGGCTCGTCGACTGGTTCGCCCACGCCATAGCGCTGGGCGCCTCCGGCGTCGCGCTGGGACCGATCTTCGAATCCCGCACCCACGGTTACGACACCACCGATCACTTTCGGATCGATCGGCGCCTCGGTGACGACGCCGACTTCGATTATCTGGTCGAACAGGCGCGCGGGCGGGGCCTGCGCGTGCTGCTGGACGGTGTCTTCAATCACGTGGGCGTGGACTTCCCCCGCTATGGCGAGTCCGGATCGGAACACTGGTCGCATTGGTTTACCGGCGACACCTTCGAGGGCCACTCGGAGCTGATCGCTCTCAACCACGGCGACCCAGAGGTGGCCGACTATGTCGTCGAGGTGATGGCGCACTGGTTGGACCGGGGCGCCGATGGTTGGCGGCTCGATGCGGCTTACACTGTGCCACCGCGATTCTGGGCCGAGGTGCTGCCCAGGGTCCGTGACCGTCACGCTGACGCGTGGTTCGTCGGCGAACTGATTCACGGCGACTACGCGGCGGTCGTGAGTGAAGCGCGGTTCGACTCGGCGACCCAGTACGAGTTGTGGAAAGCGATCTGGAGCAGCCTCAACGACGGCAATTTCTTCGAGCTGGACTGGGCGTTGCAGCGGCACAACGCGTTCCTGGAAACCTTTGTACCGCAGACGTTCATCGGCAATCACGACGTCACGCGGATCGCCAGCCGTCTCGAGGATCCCGCTCATCCGGCCCACGCACTGGTGATTCTGCTGACGATCGGCGGGGTGCCCAGCGTCTACGCCGGTGACGAGTTCGGTTTCCGCGGCTTCAAGGAAGAACGCTACGGCGGCGACGATGCGGTGCGTCCCGAATTCCCCTCTCCCCCAATGCATCTGGACGAATCCGGGGCCGATGTCTGGGCTTCGTACCGGTACCTGGTCGGGCTGCGCCGCCGTCACCCCTGGTTGCACAGGGCGACCACCAGCGCCGTTCGCCTGCAGAACAAGCACTATGTCTATGAAACCCGCAGCGGCCGGGACGCGCTGCTGGTCGCGCTCAACATCGACGACGAGCCGCTCCGGCTGTCGCTGCCGGAACTCGGCACCACACGTGCCCGGCTGATCGCCGGTTCGTCGGCGCCGCCCGAAGAGGTCGTCGACAGGGTGGAGATCGAACCGCACGGCTGGCGGATCCTGCGGCCTAGCTGAGCCGCTCCAGCGTCAGCGGATCATGCTCCCCGCCGTAATACTTGTCGAGCAGCGCCAGGAAATCGTGGTTGTCGTCGGTGGCGCGGGCGAACAGGGTCACCGACGAACGCAGCTTGAGGTCGTCGGGCCAGCCGAAAATCTGCTCGGCGGAGCGGCCTTGGATCTCGTTGACCAGTGCGACGCACTCGCGCAACCGCGGCCCCAGCACCGAGTGGTCCAGGTACGCGCGGGCCTCCTCGAGCGAGGCGATCCCGTAGTGCTGCGCGGTCGGACTGCTGCCCAGCCCGCGCAGTTGGGGGAAGACGAACCACATCCAGTGGCTGCGTTTGCGTCCGGCCCGCAGTTCGTCTAGCACGCTGTCGTAGACCCGGGAGTGCGCCTGAACAAAGCGCTGCAAATCTGCCATCTCTCCACGGTCGCACACTGGTTAGATGAACTGATGGCAGTGAAACGGCAGGTGCCCAGAATTCGAGACCTCGCCCCGCTGCTGCAGTTCAAGGGGCCGCAGTTCGACCGCACCGCCCGCCGCCTCGATGCCGCCCTGACCATCGAGGACTTGCGCCGTATCGCCAAGCGGCGCACGCCGAAGGCGGCTTTCGACTACACCGACGGCGCCGCCGAGGACGAACTGTCCCTCGCGCGGGCTCGACAAGCGTTCCGCGACATAGAATTTCACCCGACCATCCTGCGTGACGTCACCAACGTGACGGCCGGTTGGGACGTCCTCGGTGGCCCGGTCGCGCTTCCGTTCGCGATCGCGCCGACCGGTTTCACCCGCTTGATGCACACCGAGGGCGAGATCGCCGGTGCGCGCGCCGCTGCCTCCGCCGGCATCCCGTTCTCGCTGTCCACGCTGGGTACCACCGCGGTCGAAGATCTGGCGACCGCTGTCCCGCAGGGCCGCAAATGGTTTCAGCTGTACATGTGGCGAGATCGCGACCGGTCGATGGAGTTGGTGCAGCGTGCGGCTGACGCGGGTTTCGACACCATGCTGGTGACGGTGGACGTACCGGTCGCCGGGGCCCGGCTGCGCGACGTCCGCAACGGCATGTCGATCCCGCCGGCCCTGACCTTGCGCACCGTGCTCGACGCGGTCCCGCACCCGCACTGGTGGTTCGACCTGCTGACCACCGAACCGTTGTCGTTCTCGTCCCTTGATCGCTGGTCGGGCACCGTGGGTGAGTACCTGAATACCATGTTCGACCCCAGTGTCACCTTCGACGATCTGGCCTGGATCAAGTCCAAGTGGCCGGGCAAGCTTGTCGTCAAAGGAATTCAGACGCTCGACGACGCGCGCGCCGTGGTGGACCGCGGCGTGGACGGGATGGTGTTGTCCAACCACGGAGGCCGCCAACTTGATCGGGCGCCGGTGCCGTTTCATCTGCTGCCCACGGTGGCCCGGGAGCTGGGCACAGACACCGAGATCCTGATGGACACCGGCATCATGTCCGGCGCCGACATCGTCGCGGCGATCGCCCTGGGCGCGCGCTGCACGCTGGTCGGGCGGGCTTACCTCTACGGCCTGATGGCCGGTGGCCAGTCGGGCGTCACCCGCGCGATCGATGTCCTGTCCGAAGGTGTGATCCGGACCATGCGACTGCTGGGTGTGACGTGCCTCGAGGAGCTGTCGCCCAAGCACGTGACGCAGCTGCGGCGTCTGGTGCCCGGGCAGTAGCGCTACTGCATCCGCGCGAGCTGCTCGGTCCGGTTGCGCACCAGGTCGTTGTAGGCCTGGCCCGGCCCGATGTGCCGCCACAGCTGCGGCGGATAGTGCGTGACGTACATGGTCCGGCGACCGCCGGCGCCGGTCGGCCGGGGTGAGGCGTGCATCAGGTCCTGCACGTGGACGGTGACATCACCGGGTGCCGTATCGATGCTCACCACCGGCACGTCCGGGAGCCGCTGCTGCCACCCGTAATGGATCGCTTGGCCGTGGCTGCCGGGAACCACCCGCAGATTGCCGGTTGAGGCATCCGAGCCGGTGAGCTGAATCCCGACGCTGACCGAGGGGCACAGGACGGCGTGCCCGCCCAGACCGCAGTCCTGGTGCCAGGGAATGTTGGACAGCCCGCTGGTGCTTCCCGGCACCTTGATCAGCACCGTGCCGCTCTCCATCCGGTCGGGCGCCGTGCGCAGCGCGGGGTCGAGCAGGGTACCCAGCCTGTGCACTCTCGGGTCGCCCTCGAGGGCCGCCAGAACCGGTGAGCGCAGCGTCGCATAGACCAAACGGCACAGGACGCTGCCGCCGTCCTCGGCGGTGACCCACCACGACTGGTCGTCCCCGGGACGCGCGGCCGCCGCGAGGCGGTCGACCTCGTGGTTGGCGGCCTCCATTTCCTCGGGGCCGAAGACCCCTTTGACGTGCAGGTAGCCCATTGTCCGCAGCTGTGCAGCAAGCTCGGCATCGTCCGCATCGTGGGTGAAGGCGGCCAACGGGTCGCGTCCCTCGAAGTCAGCCCGCGCCGGGTGGTACGGCGGAATGCCGGCGTGCAGGTAGCGCAGGATCGGATCCCAGTCGGCCAGCTGCTCGAATCCTCCCCGCTCGAAGGCGAGTTCGTCGCTCAGCAACAGGTTGATGACCGTGCGGATCTGGCCGGCCATGTCGTCCCAGGCCTGCCGGGAAAGACGCACGACGGCCGCGCTGTCGCCAGCGCCCCGGCCCTGCTCCATGCGAATCGTCGGCCCGTCGACGCCGTAGGTGACCGCGTCTTCGCCGACGAGGAAGGTGATTGGACCGGTGGGAGCGACGTCGCGGGCCGCGGACTCGAGGATTTTCGGATCGAGAGCGGGCCGGGCGGGAAGCGTCAGTGCCACTCGACCGATTATGCAAGAACCTTCTTACTGGTGCAAGAAGTATCTTGCAACCATGGCGCGAGACACTCGGACGCGGATCCTCGATGCGGCCCTGTCGCAGTTCGTCAGGCGCGGCGTCGACGCCGTTGCGGTGACCGATCTGGAGAAGGCCGCCGGGCTCTCGCCGGGCAGCGGGAGCTTCTACCGCCACTTCCGCTCGAAGCGCGACGTTCTGGCCGCCGTCGTGGCGCGCGAGCTCGAACGCGCCGAGGCCAGGCGGTCCTGTTTGGTCGCGGGGACCGACCTGGCAGCGGAATACGGCCACGCTCTGGATTCCCTCGTCGCGATGCGGCCATTGATCGCGCTGCTGGTGCGCGAGGGCCCCACGCTGCCGGACGTCGAACGCATCCAGGAGGTCCTGGCCGAGGGCGGCGCGCGCGTCGACGCGGAGGACCTCCGGGCCCGCATGAACGCCGGCGAGATCCCGGGACGGGACGCCGAGGCGGTCGCGACCGCGGTGATGATGTCGATTGTCGGCTACCACCTGGCCGAGCAGTTCTTCGGCGCGCCCGTGGGAGTGGACCGCGACCGATTCGTCAAGGCGCTCGCATCGCTGGTCGGCGCCTGAGCCGTCGCGGGGAACAAATCACCTCCCAGCTGGGTTTAGCGAAGCAGACTCAACTTTGGAGGATTGATGGCTGAAGCCAAATCGGTTCCCGTGCTGTTCGTCACCGACACCATCGTGTTGCCCGGCATGGTCGTGCCGATCGCACTGGACGACGCTGCCCGAGCGGCAATCGACGCCGCGCGGGCCAGTGAATCCGGGCAGTTGCTGATCGCACCCCGACTCGACGACCGCTATCCGTCGCACGGCGTGATCGCGAAGATCTTGCAGGTCGGTCGCATGCCGGGGGGCGGCAGCGCGGCCGTCGTGCGCGGTGAGACCCGTGCGCAGATCGGCGCGGGCGCCGCGGGCCCCGGTGCCGCGCTGTGGGTCGAGGTCGCCGAGGTCGCCGAGACAGAGGTGACCGACGAGATCAGGGCGCTGGCAGCGGAGTACAAGAAGGTACTGTTGGCCATCCTGCAGCGGCGGGAGGCCTGGCAAATCGTCGACTACGTCAACAGCCTGACCGACCCCTCGGCGCTGGCCGACACGTCCGGCTACGCCTCGTATCTCAGCGATGTGCAGAAGCGGCAACTGCTCGAGACCGTGGATGTCGCCGCCCGGCTGCGGGTGCTGATCGAGTGGACCGGCGAACACCTGGCCGAGACCGAGGTCAACGACAAGATCGCCGAAGACGTGCGGGAAGGCATGGAGAAGACGCAGAAGGAGTTCCTGCTGCGCCAGCAACTGGCGGCCATCCGCAAAGAGCTGGGCGAAACGGACGACGCGACAGGGTCTTCCGAGAATTACCGGTCCCTTGTCGAGGCTGCCGAGTTGCCCGAGAAGGTGCGCGAGGCCGCGCTGCGCGAGGTCGGCAAGCTGGAACGGGCCAGCGACCAGAGCCCGGAAAGCGGCTGGATCCGCACCTGGCTGGACACGGTGCTGGACCTGCCCTGGAATGTCCGGACCCAGGACTCGACCGACCTGGCCGGCGCGCGGGCCATCCTGGACGCCGACCACCACGGCCTGGACGACGTCAAGGACCGCATCGTCGAATACCTGGCGGTACGCACGCGCCGTGCCCAGCGGGGGCTGCATTCGGTCGGCGGCCGCGGGTCCGGCGCCGTGATGGTGTTGGCTGGTCCGCCCGGTGTTGGCAAGACCTCGCTGGGCGAGAGCGTGGCCCGCGCGCTGGGCCGCAAGTTCGTCCGCGTCGCCCTCGGTGGCGTGCGCGACGAGGCCGAGATCCGCGGGCACCGGCGCACCTACGTGGGTGCGCTGCCGGGCCGTATCGTCCGGGCAATCGGCGAGGCGGGTTCGATGAATCCCGTTGTGCTGCTGGACGAAATCGACAAGGTCGGCTCCGACTACCGGGGTGACCCCAGTGCGGCGCTGCTCGAGGTGCTCGACCCCGCGCAGAACCACACCTTCCGCGACCACTACCTGGATCTGGACCTCGACCTGTCCGACGTGGTGTTCCTGGCAACAGCCAACGTGATCGAGAACATCCCGTCGGCGCTGCTGGACCGCATGGAGCTGGTGCAGATCGACGGCTACACCGAGGACGACAAGGTCGCCATCGCCCGCGACTACCTGCTGCCCCGGCAGCGGGAGCGCGCCGCGCTCAACGACGACGAGGTCACGGTGACCGATGCCGCGCTGCGCACGATAGCGGCGGACTACACCCGCGAGCCCGGGGTTCGGCAGTTCGAACGGCTGCTGGCCAAGGCGCTGCGCAAGGTGACGACCCAGCTCGCGTCCAGGCCGGACGGGACCGGTACCCCACTGGTTGTCGACGAGCCGGATCTGGTCGGCTACCTCGGGCGCCCGCGCTTCACGCCGGAATCGGCCGAACGCACGGCGGTACCCGGCGTGGCCACCGGGCTGGCCGTCACCGGCTTGGGCGGTGACGTGCTGTACATCGAAGCCGGAGCCACCGACGGCGAACCCGGGTTGCAGTTGACGGGCCAATTGGGCGACGTGATGAAGGAGTCGGCGCAGATCGCGCTCTCCTACGTACGCTCGCACGCCGACGCGTTGGGCCTGGACCCCACACTGCTGGACCGCCGCATCCATGTGCACGTCCCGGCCGGCGCGGTGCCCAAAGACGGTCCGTCCGCCGGGGTGACGATGGTGACAGCGCTGGTCTCGATGGCCACCGGCCGGCAGGTCCGCTCGGATGTGGGCATGACCGGAGAGGTCACGCTGAACGGGCGGGTGCTGCCCATCGGTGGGGTCAAGCAGAAGCTGCTTGCCGCTCAACGTGCCGGGCTGTCGACCGTCTTCATCCCGGCCCGCAACGAACCCGACCTGGAAGATGTGCCGGCCGAGGTGCTCGATGCGCTCGACGTGCGGCCGATGACCGACGTCGCCGACATCATCGCCCACGCGTTGCAGCCGACCGCGCCGGCGGCCACGTTAGCGGCCTGAGACCGCCGGGCAACGCGCAATTGCCCGCGAAGTCTGTCAGTTGGTTGTCGACTGCCTGGGAGATTCCTGAAAATTAATCGGGATGAATACGTTTTCGCCTTCCTGGGCCCGGGTAACTGAGAGTGAGGGGCGAAACCCCATCCCGATGAGCCCAAATCGCGGGACTCGGGAACAACTGAACAACACGTCAATGCTGTTGCGCTGCCTGCGTGGCAGTTTCACTGCTCGACAAGGAGTTCACATGAAGCTCAATAAGTTCGCAGCCGCCGCCGCGATGGCGGCCGGCCTAGGGTCCGCGGCATTCGGGATCGGCGCTGGTCTGGCGCAAGCCGACCCCGGCCCGAACATTCCGGGTCCGAACATTCCTGGTCCGAACATTCCGGGTCCGAACATTCCGGGCCCGAACGTTCCCGGACAGGGACAGGGACAGGTGCCGGGCTTGCCGGCCGGTTGCATCGGGCCCGGCGCCAACTGCTACGGGCCGGGCAGTCCGCTGCCTCCCGGGCAAAACGGATTCCCGCCTCCCGGGCAGTACAACGACCCCGTCCGTTACGGATTCCCGGCAACCTATACGTTGCCCAATACCAATGTGACGCTTCCGGTCGTGTTCAACCCTGACCTCGGTCAGTGGGGCGTCCAGACGGATACCGGTTTCCAGGTGGTCACACCCGTCGGCGGGGCCCAGGGCCAGGCCGGTGGCGGCGGCAGTGTCGGCTAGACGCCGCGCCTAAAACCGCAATGAGGCAGCCGCCCCCTAACCCGGGGCGGCTGTTCTCGTTGCGGGCGACTTCGCTCAGACAGGCATTATGGTGCACCAATGGCTGTGTTCCTTCGCAAGATGCTCGGAATCGGCAAGCTGCCCGCGGACCTGCGGGCCGCGGTCGAGATCGAAAACGTCATCCACCTGGCAGAATTCGTTCCCGTCACATTTCGCTTCAGCGGCTCGGTGCCCGGCACGGTTTCCCAGGGCAACATCCGCAGCTATGCCGGCGCACTGGTGATCACCTCGCAACGGGTGGTGGGCACACTGTCGACGGTGCCCCGGCGCGCCGGGCGGGCGATCGATGTTCGCTGGGGTGCGCCGAGCCAGGGCCCGGTCCGGGCGGACTTTTCCCGCGACGGCCTTTCGCTGGACGTCGACGTCAGCCAGGTCGACCCCGCGTTTGCCGGGCGGCTGTCGCTGACGTACAAGACCTCGATTCCCGAAGCCGTGCTGACCACCATTCCAAGCCGGTCGCTGTCATTCAGCGTCCCGCCGCAATGGGTGCTGCGCGCCGTGGGGGTCCCCGCCGCACAATCAGCTACATGAGGCTCGAGCGCCGGCTCGGCCACCGGGTGCCAGGGCTTCGCGGTGTCGGGGTGCGCTTGATGGGCACCGACCTGTCGACCATTCGAGTGGATCTGGACTGACGGGCGGTGGCATACGACACCGACCTCGCGAACCGGATTCGCCGAGCTGTTGGCAGCCCAGCCGACAGACGAAGGGCAGATGTTCGGTGATTGGCTTTCCTGGTCGGCTGCGCGTTGCTCCCTACGGGGTGAAAACCAAACGCCAACTGCAGAATTGGGTCACCCGTGGGATTAGCTACGCGCGCAGCCTGCCGCCCACCTGACCGCATCCGTTTGGCCCGCCGCGGTGCGGGTACGCCGACCGTGTGGATGCCTCAGAGCAGCGGGTACGGCGGCTGCTCAAGGTGGCGGGCACCACCTACTCGGAGCAGGCCGGCATCCGTCTCGACGACAAGGCGATGCGGCTGTTTCAACTGCTTGTGCTGTGTATGGTGGCCAGCAAACCGATCGACGCCGCGATCGGTTCGAGCGCCGCGAAGGAACTCTTCAAAGCCGGCCTGCGCACGCCGAGGGCCGTCCCGGAGTTCGGCGGCGACCTGCGCGAAATCGCCCGCCGCAGCGATCAGAACCCGGCCCAAGGGGCCCGAAGTGCAAGATGTCTGGACGCCGCCAAGTTGCTCAAACTTCCCGCCGATCCGGCCAAGCTGTCAGTCTTCGCGCCGCGTACCAATGCGCGACTGGCCGCGGCGCTGGTGCGCGCCTCCCTCGACGACGAGGTGCGCCGGTGGGTAACCGGTTGACGGGTCGATGACGGCACGGATCGGCACCTCCGGGTGGTCCTATGACCACTGGGCGGACGTGCTCTACCCGGCGGGCCTCCCATCCGCTCGGCGGTTGCGTCGCTACGTGGAGGTCTTCGACACCGTCGAACTCAATGCCAGCTTCTATCGCTGGCCCAAGGACGCGACCTTCGCCGGATGGCGGGACCAGGTGCCGGACGGATTCACCATGTCGGTGAAGGCGCATCGCGGTCTGACCCACTACCGCAGGCTCGCCTCGCCCGAACCGTGGATCGAGCGGTTCGAACGCTGCTGGCAGGCGCTGGGCGACCGGCACGGAGTGTTGCTGGTGCAGTTGCATCCAGACCAGCAACGCGACGACGCCCGGCTCGATTCGTTTCTGCGGAGCATGCCGCCGTCCATCCGGACGGCCGTCGAGCTCAGGCATCCGTCGTGGCAGGACCCCGCCGTCTTCGCACTGCTGGAACGGCACCGAGCCGCCTACGTCGTGATGAGCGGTGCCGGACTGGCATGCATCCCCTGCGCCACCACCGACCTGGTGTATATCCGGATGCACGGCCCCGGCCAGGACGCCCTGTACACCGGTTCCTACCCACCTGACGAGCTGCGCGGCTGGGCCGATCGCATCACCGAGTGGGTCAGCGAGGGCCGCGACGTGTGGATGTACTTCAACAACGACCTGGGTGGGCACGCGGTGCGTAATGCCCTGTCGCTACGGGAGATGCTGGGTCACGGGAGTTAGGGCCGCGATCGTGCCCGCGTCGTCAGTCTGCCCGATTCCAGGCGCGGTCGATGATGTCGGGCGGATGCTGCGCTTGCAGGCGTTCCCGCTCGGCGCGCCGACGCTTGATTCGCAGCCGGGCGTCGACGGGCATGGCCACGAGTTCGTCGCACAGCAGGTAGTACACGTCGTCCACGCTGTCGATCACGTCCGTCGCTACTCGACGGGCTCCCAACTCGCGCAATGTCATTCGAAACTCGTGAGTGAACCGGATGGTGGTGTCGTGGGCCAGTTCCCGCGAATTGCGGGCGCTGTCGGCCAGTCGATGCGCCAGCGATGCGGGGATCGACGGGGCTTCGGGTTCCGCAGCGGCCTTGGCGGCCAGCGAAAGCAGCAGTCCCGGGTCGTCGCCGAAAGTCGGGCTGGCCAGTTCGGCTTCCCCGCGGCCACGGTGCCCCAGAGCGGCGACCGCAGCGTCGAGGGCGGCGGCGGCGGCCGGCGACAGGGCGCGGATGCTCCCTACGTTGCCGTCGGCGGCCAGCGCGCACAACGGCGGGTCGGCACGCAACAACGCCGCGAGGGCCTTGGTCTCAGCCGCGACGCGCCCGCTTTCCATGATCACGCCGACGCCAGAAATGCCGGATGCCGCGCGGGTGTGCTCCAGCGTCGCCGCGGTGATCCCCGAGTCGATGACCCACAAGGCGGTCAGTATCCAACCTTGGTGAATGCGGTCTCGCAAGAGCCGAATCCGGACTTCCAGTGCGGCGTCCGGCAGGGCGGTCAGCTCCTCGCCGCCGAGATGCTCTTTGGTGGCGGCGGCCACATACGCCTGAGTGTCGGCGCGCAGGTGCCGCAACAACGCCAGCGACCGCGCCGTTACGACCGCCTTGGCGACCGATCCCCGCGGACCGCCGGTCAGTTCCGGCCGTCCGAACGGCAACAACTCATCGGCCGGCGGCTCGGAGCCGAGGGTGCAGCGGGCCACGGCGTGTTCGTCCCACCCCGGCAGCTGGGCGGCCGCGACGATATTGGCCGAGACCCCCACGTAGGGCCGGTGGCCGAAGACGGCGATGGCTCTGCTGGCCCACTCCTGGGCAACCACGTCGCCCAGCGCCAGCACCCGTCCCATCGCCTGACCGGCAGCGCGCAGGCCGCTGCACTGGACATCCAGGGTGATCGGAGTCAGCGGCCCCGGGAGCGCGTCGTCAAGGCTGGCCGTGCTGAAGACCGGAAACCGGGGGTCGACCCGGTCGTCGAACTCCCCCTCGAGCCCGTCGGGAGCAACGCTGCGCAACGACTCGTCGGCCGGGACCAGATGCGGCCGCGTCTCCACCGGTAGCGGGAGCTGTCCGGATCCACTGATCGCCCCCTGGGGATCGAGCTTGCGGCCCACCAGGCCGCGGCCCGTATCCACCACGGCGTCCAACGCCAGCCAGCCATACTGGAAATTCCAAATTTCTTGTGCCGCCGTGATATCCAGATCCGGGACCAGATTGTCCCAGCCGCGCACGCCGTGCAGGCGCAACCGCGGGTCGACAGATCGCAGCACCCGCCAGGCGGTGATCAAGTTGATGGTGTCCGGGGTGGCCAGGTCGACGGCACCGGATCGGTCGGTGCCGACCGCGCCGACGAGAAAGCGAACCAGGTCGTCGACGTGCAATACCCGGATGGGCCGCGCGGACACCTTGCCGCGCATCAACGTGGCGACAGTGCGGCAGGCCATCCAGTCGAGCTGGCGGCCCAGCAGCGGTGCGATGCGGATGACCACGCTCGGCGCCCAGCCGGTGGACACCAAGGTCTCGGCGGGTCCATACAGGTCCTGGCGCCCGGCAGCCTGCGACACGAACAGCAGCCGGGACCCCGCGCGTGCGGCCGCGTTGGCCACGTGCGCGACGCCGGTGACGCCCTCCCCACCCGGTGCGCTGGTATCGACCGGGGCCAGATGGATCACGACGTCGGCGTCGGCGGCCAACCGCAGCAGAACCGGGTCACGCAGCGGCGCGCAGACGAAGTCGACGCCGGGATCCAGGCAGTCGTGCGAGTAGGGGGCGATGCCGCTGACCGTGTGTCCGGCCGCGATCAGCTGGCGTGCGACCAGCCGCCCGACGGTGCCTGCGGCGTCGGTCAGCAGCACGTGCACGTGGCGTCACCTCCCCGGGGTATGCACACGACAATAAGCACGCCGGCCCGGCTTGCGCACTATTGAGTCTGTACCGTGACCCGGCCGGTTACTACAGTTGCGCGGTGCCGTCGGCGGCAACGGCGACCTTGGCGCCGGCGATGTCGTCGCGCACCGTGTCGGCCGCGGCAGCGGGATCGGTGATCACCGCAAGGACGCGGGCGCCGTCCGGCGTGCGGACGGCCACGAACGCCTTCTCCGGCTGTCCGTCCCGATCGAACGGCGTCGTCCACGCTTCGACGGTCCCGGTCCCTTCCCACTCCACCAGGCCGACCGTGGTGGGTTCGGAATCCACCGCCGCTTGCACGTCCTCCCACAGAAATTCACCATCGCCCGGCTCGGTGCTGTAGACGCCGAAACTGTGCTTGGTGAGGTAGCCGCCGTTCGCGGTGATCAGGCCCCGCCGGCCCGGGTTGGCGGTGAGCAGTTCGGCCATCGTGGCGATGGAGTGCGTGACGTAGTTGCTCCACGGTCCGCCGGCGAAGGTCAGCCCGCCGGTGACGGTCAGCGGGCGGGCCGGATCGTCGGTGGCCAGGCCCAGTTCGGCGGCCGCGACCTGGACGGCGGACGGAAAGCACGAGTAGAGGTCCACGTAGTCGACGTCGTCGATGTCCAGACCGGCCAGCTCCAGCGCCCTGCGTCCGCCGATCCGGATCGCCGGGGAGCGGTGCAGTTCGCCGCGTTCGGCAATCGCCGAGGTGTCGTGGGCGTCCGTGCCGGCCAGTGGGTACACCCAACGTTCGGCGGGGACCTGCAGCTTCGTGGCTTGCTCGACCGAGGTCAGGATGAGCGCAGCGCCCTGGTCGACCATGTTGTTGGAGTTCATCAGCTTGGTGTAGGGCCAGCTGATCATCCGGTTCTGCGGGCTGGGCTGCCGGATCTCCTCGGCGGAGTGGGGCCGGCGGATCCACGCATGCGGGTTGCCGGCCGCGACGGCGCTGAACCGCGCCCACAGCTCGCTGACCCGCTTGCCGTGCTCGGCCACCGACTCGCCGTTGGCGATCCGCAGTGCCTGTTCGAACAGCGGGTACACGTAGGCGGGCCGGTCCAGCTTGATCCTGACCTCGCCGTCACCGACCATCGGCACGTCGTCGCCGGCGATTTCGGGCATCGGCACCGAATTGTCCTGCTCGGTCCACACCAGCCGGTGGCCCTGCTTCTTCAGCGCGGTGCGGGTGCGCCAGGTTTCGGCGGCCGAGATCAGCACGACGCCGGCGCGGCCCTTCTGGATGTCCAGACAGGCCTGGTTGACCAGCGATTGCGGGGTGTTGCCGCCGACCCTGCTGTAGCTGGCGGCGAAGTTGGCCAGCCCCAGGCGTTCGCCGAGCAGCTGTCCGGGGTTGCGGTAGTGCGCCGACAGCATGTGCACCGCCCGGATGGAGTCGACCGCCTCGATCACCCGGGCATCCGCAGCGTGCCGGGTGGCGGTGACCATCAGGTCGACCGGCTCGATGGAGGGTCCGCTGGGGTCTGGGTCGTCGCGGTAGTTGACCTGGCCGTAGCCGATCAGCACCGGGGTCCTGGGGTCAACGGGCATGGGTCGAACCTATCGCGGTGGGAATGAGCGCGCAGAAGGGCCACGAGTGTGACGCCAGCGTCACCCTCGACCGGCGCTAGGCCGGTCCCGTCCGGTAGATCGACTTCAGCGTCCGGTACGCCTCGAGGCCCTCGGGACCCAGCTCGCGTCCCATCCCGCTGGCCTTGACTCCCCCGAAAGGAGCGCGTACGTCGAGGGCGTAGTCGTTGACCCCGATGGTGCCGGTGTGCACGGCCCGCGCGACCGTGGTCGCCCGGTCGACGTCGGTCGACCAGACGGTGCCTGCCAGGCCGAACTCGGTGTCGTTGGCCAGGGCGATCGCCTCGTCGTCGCTGTCGTAGGCGCTGATGGTCAGCACCGGGCCGAAGATCTCCTCGCGCGCCAGCCGGTCGGAGTTGTCGACGTCGGCGAACACCGTCGGCGCCACGAACCAGCCGCGCGGTTGCTCCTGGGGAACCGATCCGCCGGCGACCAACCTGGCGCTGCTGTTCTTGCCGACGTCGATATAGCCCAGCACCCGCTCGCGTTGCCGCGAGCTGACCAGCGGGCCGATCTCGGTGCCCGGATCCAGCGGATCACCCACCGCCATGCTCTCGGCCAGCGCCGCGACGGCGTCGACGATCTCGTCGTAACGGGATCTCGGCGCCAGGATGCGTGAGCTCAGATGGCAGGTCTGACCGTTGTTGACGAAGGAGGCGTTGCGCAGTCCGCCCATCGTCGCGTCCAGGTCGGCGTCGTCGAGGATGATCGCCGCGGACTTGCCGCCCAACTCCAGGGTCACCGGCCGCATCAGGCGTCCGCAGGTCTCGGCGACCAGCCGTCCGGTGGCCGTCGAACCGGTGAACGCGACCTTGTCCACACCGGGATGCGACACCAGGTAGGCGCCGACAGCCGGTCCACCCGACACCACGTTCAGTACCCCGGGCGGTAGCCCGGCCTCGACCGCAGCCTCAGCGAAAACCAGGGCATCCAAAGCGGTTTCGGGTGAGGCCTTGAGCACCACCGGGCAACCCGCGGCCAGCGCGGGCGCCACTTTCATCGCCGCCAGCGCCTGCGGGTAGTTCCACGGCACGATCGCGCCGACCACTCCGACGGCCTCACGGCGCACGATGGTGTGCCCGGTCATGCTCGGCCGGATCTCCTCGACCGGAACCTCGGTGACCAGTTGCGCGTAATACCGCAGCAGCAGCGCCGGGAATGCGCCGTTGGCGCCGCGCGACAGCCGGATGGGCATGCCGTTTTCGCGGGTCACCAGTTCACTGGTTTCCTTGGCGCGCGCCTTGAGCGCGTCGGCCATCGCGTTCAGGATTCCGGCGCGGTGTTCGGGTGAACTGCCATGCCAGTCCGGCAAGGCCCGGCGCGCGGCGGCAACGGCGGCGTCGATGTCGGATTCGCTGACGACGGCACCTGCGCCGAGTGGCTCGCCGGTCGCCGCTTCCACCACCGGTTCGGCGTCGTCCGCGGTGCGGAACCGGCCGTCCACGAAAAACCGTGCGGGCGAAGATGTCATGGTTTTGCCTCCTGCGCCTCCGGTGCGAACAGTACGCCCTTCTCGATCAACCCCTCGACGTCGTCCGGACTCATCCCGAGCAGTTGTTCGCAGATCGCCCGGGTGTCCTGGCCGGGCTGTGGCGCCGGGCGTTGCGGGGCCGGTGGGATATGGCGAAACGGCGCCGGTCCGGTTTCGGCGGGCAGGACCCGCGCGATGAGCGGATGTGTCATGTCGCTGAACAGCTTTCGATCGATCAGTTGCGGATCCTCCAGGAGGTCCGGCGGCCGGTGCATCGGGCCGGCCGCCACGCCCACGTCCTGCAGAGCCTGGGCCGCCTGCAGCGGTGTGCGGGTGCTGGTCCACCGCTTGAGCGCCGCAATGAGTTCGGTGCGGTCTGATTCCCCCAAAAATGCTGCCACGCAATCCCATTCAGCGTCGGACTGGATTGACACCACACACCATTCGTCATCGCCGGCACACGGGCAGACGGCGTGCACGCTGGTGTCGGGGTGGACGTCTGCGACGCCCGCGGCAAGCGTGGCCTCGGTGACGAACAACGTGTCGAGTTGGTTGACGACGACCTCGGCCTGCGAGATGTGCACATGGGCGCCTTGAACAGCGCCTCCGCCGTCGCGGTCGCGGCGGATCAGCGCGGCCAGGGCCAGGATGGCGGCGATGCGGCCCACGACATGGTCGGGGAAGATCGTCGTCGCGTCGTAGAAGGCGTGCCGGGCGCCCTCGGCGGGGGCGTCACCGGATGTCCACGCGCGGGTGGCGCCCGTCGTCGCCCGCACCAACGGGCCGTACCCCAGCCGGGTGCTCCACGGACCCGTGTTGCCGAACGCGCTGCTGCCCGCCAGCACGATTCGGGGGTTGAGCGCGGTCAGCGTGTCGTAGTCAAAGCCAAGGGAGGCAAGGGTTCCCGGCTTGAAGTTGGCGAACACCGCGTCGGCCTCTTTCACCAGACGCGAGAAGATCTCCTTTCCTTTCGCGTTGCGCAGGTCGATGCCCAGGGCGCGGTGGTTGCGGTGGGTCCAGGCGAACGATTCGCTCATCGCGTCGCCGGCCCGGGCCTGCCGCAGGCCGTCGGGATATTCGGCGGACTCGACCTTGATGACGTCGGCGCCCAGGTCGCCGAACAACCGGCCCAGCTCGCCGCCGGCGACGATGATGCCCAGGTCCAGGACCCGCAGACCCTGCAACGGGTAGCCGCCCACCTCGCCCGACGGTGCCGGTACCGGCGTGGGCTCGGCCAGCCAGCGGGGTTCGTCGCGCCCGACGGCCGGCGCGGGTGTCCGGAAGCCGCAGTGCTCCCCGTCGACGACGAAATAGCCGGTGGGCACCTGAGTATGCACACCGGGCACCAATTCGGCGTCGGTGATCGCCCCGACCTCCTGGAAGTGCTCGGACGCTAAAATCCGGGCGGGGGTCAGCACCGCAGCGATGGGCACCCCGTGCGCCTGGCCGGCGGTCACCAACTCCTTCATCGTCTTGCCGGCGAACATCGCCTCCACCAGGACGCTGATCTGCGGCCACGCGGCGAAACGTGCGCCGATGGCCTCGTACTTGGGGTCCTGGAAGTCCTCCGGCTCCCCCAACCAGCGGCGCAGCCCGCGCCATTGGCGCGGCGCCATGACGCACAGTCGCACATAGCCGTCCTGGCACGGATAGATCGGGTAGGCGTCCTGGTTTTTGGGCCGACCGCGCCAGCGACTGCCGCTGCGGACGCCGGCGGCGGCCTGCCCGTGCGCTCCGAACGCCGGGTCCAGCGCCATGACCACTGCGTCGAAGCGCGAGAAGTCGATGTAATCACCTGTGCCGCAACGCAATCGGTTGTAATAGGCGGCCAGGGCTGCCCACGCCGCCTGCGCCGCCGCGGTCGCCGAGGCAATCCCCGTCGGCGGTAGTACCGGAGTGCCTACCGTGGGGCCGGTACGCGACAGCGACCCCGACATGGCATACAGCACCGCGTCGGTCGCGCGCCAGGACGAACGCGGGCCGGTCGCGCCGAAATCGCTGATCGACAGCACCACCAGGTGCGGATAGCGGTCGGCCAGTTCGGCCCCGGATGTGTCGTAGGCGCCGACCTGGCCGGTGTCGACGAGGATGTCGGCCGTGGCGATCAGATCATGCAGTCGCCGACGGTCGCCGTCGTGGTCAGGGTCCAGGACCGTGCTGCGTTTGTTGGCGTTGTGCACCGCGAATCCGATGGCGGTGCCGGCCAGTGTCGGCAGTGTGGCGCGGGCGGGGCTGCCGCCAGGCGGCTCGACCTTGAGAACGTCCGCGCCCAGATCGGCCAGCAGGCGGGTGACCGCGTCGGCGTCACCTACCGACAAGTCCACCACGCGGACCGCATCGAGGAGCTTTGCGGGCATGGCATCACCGTAGCCAACCCAGCGTGCGCCGGTACCGCACCTCCTCCACCGGCCGGCCGCCGTAGACCCGGGTGCGCCGGATCCCGTCGGAATGCCAGCCGTCGCGTTCGTAGAACCGTCGTGCCCGGTGGTTATCCCGCAGGACCCACACGACGGCACCGGTGAAGCCACGGGCGGCCAACCGTGCCCGGGCAGCGTCAATCAGCAAACGTCCAGTGCCCGTACGCAAATGGTGCGGATCGACGTAGAGCGCCATGAGCTCACCGAGATCGGCGAGGTCATCGTCCCGGCACAGACCGACACTGGCAAAGCCGCAGACGGTGTCGTCGCGCACGGCGACCAGCGTGGACGGGACCCGCAGGCCCACCCGCCCGAAGTCGTACCGGGACGCCCATGCCTCGGCCGTGAGGCCGTCCAGGTAGTCCTGGTCGAGCAGGCCCCGGTATGCCGACCGCCAGGACCGCACGTGGACCTCGGCCACCCGGTACGCATCTGCCGGGACGGCGTCACGCACCTCCGTCATCGTTGCAGTATCCAGCCGCCTAACGTGTCTGCCATGACAGATTCGGGATCGGTCGGGTTGAGAGTCGCGGGCAAGGTGGTAGTGATCACCGGCGGCGCGCGGGGCATCGGGCTGGCGACGGCAACCGCACTGCACAAGCTGGGTGCCAAAGTCGCGATCGGCGACATCGACGAAGCGACGGTCAAGGAGTCCGGTGCTGACCTGGGCCTCGAGGTGTACGGCAAGCTCGATGTCACCGATGCGAATTCGTTCGCGGATTTCCTGGATCAGGTCGAACGACAGCTCGGGCCCATCGACGTGCTGGTCAACAATGCCGGCATCATGCCGGTGGGGCGGATCATCGACGAGCCCGACGCCGTCACTCGCCGCATTCTCGACATCAACGTCTACGGCGTGATCCTGGGTAGCAAGTTGGCGGCTCAGCGCATGGTCCCCCGCGGGCATGGGCATGTCATCAACGTCGCCTCACTGGCCGGCGAAATGCACATCGTCGGGCTGGCCACCTATGTCGCCAGCAAGCATGCGGTGCTTGGTTTCACCGACTCGGCGCGGCTCGAATATCGTTCTGCCGGCGTACATTTCTCCTCGGTGCTGCCGACGTTCGTCAATACCGAACTCGTCTCGGGTACTTCCGGGATGAAGGGATTCCGCAACGCCGAGCCGGCCGAGATCGCGGACGCCATCGTCGGGTTGATCGCGCAGCCCAGGCCGCGGGTGCGGATCACGAAGATCGCCGGGGCCATGGTCACGTCGCAGAAGTTCTGGCCGCGCCGTGCCGCCGAGGCATTGAATCGGATGATCGGCGGCGATCACGTCTTCACCGATCAGATCGACGTGGAAAAACGCCGGGCCTATGAGGCCCGCGCCCGCGGGGAGGAGTGAGCAACTACCTGGTGTTCATTTGAGGCCTCGACAATCGGGTAGATGAGCTCAATGAGTCCAGAGACCGCGCCCGCGACCCTTACCGATGACGAACTGGAACTGATCCACGCCTACTGGCGAGCCGCCAACTATCTCTCGGTCGGTCAGATCTATCTGCTGGACAACCCGTTGCTCGCCGAACCCCTGGCCGCGGATCACGTCAAACCCAGGCTGCTCGGACACTGGGGCACCACGCCTGGGCTCAACCTCGTCTACGCCCACCTCAACCGCATCATCCGCAATCGCGACGCCAACGTCATCTACATCACCGGACCGGGCCATGGCGGACCCGGACTGGTGGCCAACGCCTACCTCGAAGGCACCTACAGCGAGGTGTACACCGGCATCGAAGAGGACACCGACGGCCTGCGAAAGCTGTTCCGGCAGTTCTCCTTCCCCGGCGGCATCCCCAGTCATGTGGCCGCGCAGACGCCGGGGTCCATCCACGAAGGAGGCGAACTCGGATACGCCCTGGTGCACGCGTACGGCGCAGCGTTCGACAATCCCGACCTGGTGGTCGCCTGCGTGGTGGGCGATGGTGAGGCGGAGACCGGCCCGTTGGCCGCCAGCTGGCATTCCAACAAGTTTCTCAATCCCGCAGTCGACGGTGCGGTGCTGCCGATCCTGCACCTCAACGGGTACAAGATCGCCAATCCGACGGTGCTGGCGCGCATTCCGGAGGCCGAGCTCGAATCGTTGATGCGTGGATACGGCTACCGGCCGATCACCGTGGCCGGGGACGACCCGGCCAGCGTGCACCGGCAGCTGGCCGCCGCCCTGGACGATGCCTTCGACGACATTGCGGCGATCCAGCGTGCGGCGCGCTCGGGTTCGGCAACCGAGCGGCCGGCGTGGCCGATGATCGTGTTGCGCACCCCCAAGGGCTGGACCGGTCCCAAGGTGGTCGACGGGCATCAGGTGGAGGGCACCTGGCGCGCACACCAGGTCCCGCTGGCCGCCACCCACGAAAACCCGGAGCACCGCGCGCAACTCGAAGAATGGCTGCACAGTTACCGGCCCGAGGAGCTGTTCGACGGCGACGGCAGGTTGCGACCGGAGCTGAAAGCGATTGCACCGCAAGGCAATCGGCGGATGAGCGCGAACCCGCACGCCAACGGCGGCGTGCTGCTGCACGACCTGGACCTGCCCGACTTCCGCGACTACGCCGTGCCGGTGGAGCGGCCCGCGGCCGCGACGCACGAGGCCACCCGGGTGCTGGGCACGTTCCTGCGTGACGTCATCAAGCGCAACCCCGACCGCTTTCGGTTGATGGGGCCCGACGAGACGGCCTCCAACCGGCTCGATGCGGTGTTCGAAGCCACTGACCGGGTGTGGCTTTCGGCGACGGGACCCGACGACGACCACCTCGCGCCGGACGGCCGAGTGATGGAGGTGCTGTCCGAGCACCTGTGCCAAGGCTGGCTGGAGGGTTACCTGCTGACCGGCCGGCATGGGCTGTTCAACTGCTACGAGGCGTTCGTGCACATCGTCGACTCGATGTTCAACCAGCACGCCAAGTGGCTCTCCACCAGTCGCGAGTTGCCGTGGCGGCGGCCGATCGCGTCGCTGAACTACCTGTTGAGCTCCCACGTGTGGCGCCAGGACCACAACGGCGCCTCGCATCAAGACCCCGGCTTCATCGACCTGGTCGCCAACAAGCGCGCCGAGGTGACGCGGGTGTACCTGCCGCCGGACGGCAACACGCTCCTCTCGGTGGCCGACCACTGCCTGCGCAGCCGCAACTACATCAACGTCATCGTCGCCGGGAAACAACCGGCGCTTTCCTACCTGTCGATGAACGAAGCGGTCCTGCACTGCACCCGGGGCCTCGGGATCTGGCCGTGGGCCAGTACCGCGACCGGTGACCCCGACGTGGTGCTGGGCTGCGCCGGCGACATTCCCACGCTGGAGGTCCTGGCGGCCGCCGACATTTTGCGACGAGAACTGCCGGACTTGGCCGTGCGGGTGGTCAACGTGGTGGACCTGATGCGTCTTCAGCCGGATTCAGAACACCCACATGGCCTGCCCGACAAGGAATACGACGCGTTGTTCACCCAGGACAAGCCGGTGATCTTCGCCTATCACGGCTACCCGTGGCTGATCCATCGCTTGACCTATCGCCGGGTCGGCCACCAACACATGCATGTGCGCGGTTTCAAGGAACGTGGCACTACGACAACACCTTTCGACATGGTGATGCTCAACGACCTGGACCGTTTCCACCTGGTGATCGATGTGATCGATCGGGTGGACGGTTTGGCCAGCAGCGCGGCCGGGCTGCGCCAGCGGATGGTCGATGCGCGCCTGTCGGCCCGCCACTACACCCGCGAGCACGGCGAGGACGACCCGCAGATCTCGGGGTGGACCTGGCAGGCGGAGTGAGCCCCGTCAGTACGGGGTTTCGCTCAAGGGCTGCGTTGGGACGCGTGGGATTGGTGAGGGGATTGCCCGTCGCGATTCTGTTGGGGCGTTCAACGTCGCGGTGTTTGCCGCGGGCCATTTGCTGGCCTTTGGGGGGTGTGACTTAAGCCCCTAGAGCACGGGACTTGTGTCATCAGTTCATAGAGGTGCGGCAATGATTCGGGCGGGCGGGCGTAGCGTCGCGACACGGTCCTGAGAGTTATCTCGGACATGGGCCGCCCGCTCGTTGTGGAGGTTAGCGTGTCTTCTTTTGTGTTCGCCGCGCCCGACGAGTTTTCCGCAGCATCTTCCAGCTTGACCAGCCTGGGGTCGTCGATCAGGGCGGCCCATGTGGCGGCGGAGGGATCGACGACGTCGATTATGGCGGCGGCTGAGGATGAAGTGTCGGCGGCGATCGCGAAGCTGTTTGGTGGTTACGCCCAGCAGTTCCAATCGCTGGGCGCGCAGGTGTCGCTGTTTCATGACCAGTTCGTGCAGACGCTGAATGGCGGTGGGTTCTTGTATGCGGCCGCGGAGGCCGCCAGCGCGTCGCCGCTGCAAGCGGCCGGGTCTGCGGCCTCGGGGGTGCAAGACGCCGTCAACGCGCCGGTCCAGCAGTTCACGGGGCGCCCGCTGTTTGGGGCGGGCACCAATGGGGCGCCGGGCACTGGGCAGGCCGGTGGGTCCGGTGGATGGTTGTGGGGCGATGGCGGCAATGGCGGGTCGGGCACGCCGGGTACGGCCACCAGTCCCGCCGGTGGCAGTGGTGGGGCCGGTGGGTCGGCGTTCTTGTTCGGCAGCGGCGGTCACGGCGGGTCCGGCGGGACCGCCTATGCGGGCAGCGGCGCAGCCGGGGGTACTGGAGGCAACGGTGGTGCCGGCGGGCTACTCCTCGGCTGCGGTGGGTCCGGTGGTCTCGGCGGACTGGGTGCGGCCGGTTCGCCCACTGCGGCGGCCGGTGCGGGCGGTCATGGCGGGGCCGGCGGCACCAGCTATCAGCTGTTTGGAGCCGCGGGCGCCGGTGGTGCCGGCGGGCAGGGCGGACCCGGCTATGACGCGGCCGCCGACCCGATGGCCGCGCCCGGCGCGTCTGCCGGCCGGAGCGGCCCCGGCGGGGTCGGTGGCGTCGGTGGCCACGGGGTCGGGCTGTTCGCGGACGGCGGGGCCGGCGGGGCCGGCGGGGACGGCGGCGTGGGTGGCACAGGCGCGCAGGGCGCCCCGGCCACGCAGTTCTCCGCGGCCGGTACCGGCGGTAATGGCGGTGAGGGCGGCACCGGTGGCGTCGGCGGGGCCGGCGGCTCCGGCGGATTCTTCGGGTCCGCTGGTGCCACAGGCGGCGCCGGTGACGGCGGCAGGGGCGGCACCGGCGGCCTGGGCGGCGTCGGCACCCCCGCGACCGGGGGCGCGGCTGGCGGTACCGGCGGCAGGGGCGGCCTTTCTGGCGGCATCGGCGGCACCGACGGTGCCGGCGGGGACGGCGGCCAGGGCGGCGGCGGCGGGGCTGTCGGTACCGGTGCGACCGCTGGCGCCGGCGGGGCCGGCGGCGCGGGCGCCGCACCCAGTAGCGGCGGGCCGGGCTACGGCGGTGGCGGCGGTGGTGGCGGCGGGAGCGCCAGGGTGCTAGCCACCGGCGGTGGCATTACCAGCGGTACCGCCACCGGTGGTGACGGCGGCGTCGGCGGCGCCGGTACCACCGTGGCCGCGGGCGGGACAGGCGGCTCCGGAGGCAACGCTACCCTCGCCGCCACCGGTGTCGGCAGCTCCGCTAGCGGTACCGCCACCGGCGGGGTCGGCGGGGCCGGCGGCACCAACGACGCCAGCGGCGGCCGCGGAGGCACGGCACTGATCAGCGCCAACGGGGGCGGCAGCATCACTGGCACGGCCATCGGCGGCGTCGGGGGTGCGGGCACCACCGGTGGCCGCGGCGGTGCCGGCGGTTCCGGCTACCTCTTTGCCCAGAATCCAGGCAGCTCCACCAGCGGCACCGCCATCGGCGGGGTCGGGGGCGCGGGCACCACCGGCGGCCGCGGCGGCTACGGAGGCCAAGCCCGGATCGGCACTTATGGCGGCGGCACCGCCACTGGCACGGCCACCGGCGGCTTCGGGGGTGCGGGCACCACCAACGGCCGCGGCGGCACCGGCGGCGCCGCCTTCGCTTCCGCTAGCGGCGCGGGCAGCTCCGCCAGCGGCATCGTCGTCACCGGCGGCTACGGGGGCGCGGGCACCAGCGGCGGCTACGGCGGCGGCGGAAATTACGCCAGCATCAGTGCTAATCCCGGCAGCACCGCCACTGGCACGGCCACCGGCGGCTTCGGGGGCGCGGGGGACGGCGGCCGCGGCGGCTTCGGCGGCGCCGCCTTGATCCGGTCTTACGGTGCGGGCAGCTCCGCCAGCGGCACCGTCACCGGTGGCTACGGGGGCGCGGGCACCACCGGCGGCTACGGCGGCCGCGGAAGTTACGCCAGGATCAGAGCTTATAGCGGGACCGTCACTGGCACGGCCACCGGCGGCTACGGGGGTGCGGGCACCACCAACGGCCGCGGCGGCTACGGAGGCGCTGCCAACATCTTCGCTAACGGCGCGGGCAGCTCCATCACTACTGGCTCCGCGACCGGCGGGGTCGGCGGGGCCGGCAGCGGCGGCGGCATCGGCGGAATCGGAGGCTCCGCCCGCATCGACGCCACCGGGGGCGGCACCGTCACCAGCAGCGCCACCACCGGCGGGGGCGGCGGTGACGGCATCACCGACGGCACCGGCGGCACCGGCGGGGGATCCACCTTCACCGCAAACGGCGTCGGCACCATCACCACCAGCACCGGCACCGGCGGCAATGGCGGTAGCGGCACCGGCGCAGGCAACACCGGCGGCAACGGCGGGGCCGCCGACCTCATAGCTCCCCCCGACGCGACGGGAGCGGTCGTTATCGGTACACCCGGCGCGAATGTGCCGTGATAGTTCGCCGCTGATCGAAACGCCAACCGTCATACGGTGCTGCGACTGCTCGGCGCGAGGCATCAGGCTGCCGCTGCCGAGCATGGGATGAACGCACCTGGGACAGTCTCCGAGCCCATGTGCGGGCTGGTCAGGCGATGTGGATGCCCGGTCGCTCCAGGTGGGCCGGTGCGAGCGACTGCGCGGAAACGCGCGCCACACGCGACGCCGCTGTTCGCTCTTCAAGAGAGAACAAACCTCACACGACCCTCAGCCCGGCGGGAATCCTCTCCGGGTCGCGCCAGAAGGCGTCGTGGATGAAGCGGTCGAACAGATCCGGCGGTAGCAACGGCTCGCGCGGTTCGGCCGCGACGGTGGGGCGCACGGTGTGCAGCCCCGGTGTCCCGGCGCGCTCGTCGAACTCGGTGACGTCGTACTCGACGTGGCTGAAGGCATGCTCGAAAACCGGCTCACCGAGAAACGTGTAGATGGCCCGCATCGCCTTGGCCGGGTCGGTGCTCAGGGTTTCGTACTGCAGCAACAGAATCCGATCCCGTTGCGCGCCATAGCATGCCTGCCGCAGGGCATCGTAGGGGCCACCGACCATGCCATCGGGCGCCACCACACTCGTGGCACGGCTATAGACCGTCCCGCCGGCGCTGTAGTTGAAGATCGACGACGGGCTAAAGACGTTGCGTTGAATCAACCGCTCGATGCTGTCCACCACCCACTGCAGTTCACGCACGCAGGCAATCACTTTCGCCTCGGGAAACAGCCGGGCAATCGCGGGCATCCACGCACACCAGCCGCGGTTGGTGTCAAAGACCACCTCGGCGGTGGAGTCCGCATAGAAATCGTCGAACAACCCGCGCAGGATGCGCTCGCGCTTGGCATCGTCGATGAACATCGAAAACTCGTTGCGCCCGCTCATTTCGTCGAGCAGGGCGCCGAACAGGCCGGCCAGCGGACCCGACATTCCCGCCTGGAACCGCGGGTTTTGTCGCAACAACGCGGCCAGCAACGTCGAGCCCGAACGCGGCAGACCCGAGATGAAATGAATGGCTACCAAGGCACACCCCGACCTATGTTCCGCACCACGAAACGCCCTCCGGACGTCTACCCTGTGCGATGCCGTCATATTAACCGATCGCAATGGGTGTATCGGCTGATCGCACATGAGCGCGGCCGCTCGCCACGAGCCAGCCTCATCGAGATCGGCCGGCGGGAACACCGAGGCAGAGAAATTGTCCGTCGAGGCCCGCGCTTGTCATGGCGGCCGCACGGCGCTGCCGCGGTCTCGCTACCCTTTTCCGATGCCGAAAGTGTTGTCCGTCAACGTGGCTCAACCCCGGACCAATCCCGATCCGCGCGCGCAGTCCAAGGTGACCGGCATTTACAAGGTCCCCACCGACGGCGCCGTCATGGTGCAGGCACCGGGCAAAGCCGGCAGCGGTCTGGCCGGCGACTCAGTTGGCAACCCGAAGTTCCACGGCGGCGACGACCAAGCCGTCTACGTTTATGCGCGCGAAGATCTCGACGGCTGGGAAACCCAGCTCAAGCGCACGCTCTCCGACGGAATGTTCGGGGAGAACCTGACCACCCATGGCATCGACGTCACCGAGTCCCGGATCGGCGAACGCTGGCGCGTCGGCACCGACGGCCCGGTCTTGGAGGTCTCCGCGCCGCGGACGCCATGCCGCACCTTCGCGGCGATGCTTCAGCAGCGCGGCTGGATCAAGACGTTCACCCAGGCCGGCATCCCCGGCGCCTACCTGCGGGTGCTCTCACCGGGAACCGTCCGCGCCGGCGACGACATCACCGTCGAGCATCGTCCCGACCATGACGTGACCATCGGACTCGTCTTCCGGGCGCGCATGTCCGAACCGGAGCTACTGCCCCGGCTCATGGTGGCCGATGCGCTCTCAGCAGAAATCAAAGCCGAGGTCGCGCAGCGCACCCGCAGGTAGACTCGCGGAAATGTCCGACCAAGCCCAGCCCCCCGCGAACCGGTTGCGCCTCCACGCTGACATTGCGGTGGTGGTGGCCGTCCTGGTGCTGACGAATCTGGTCGCGCACTTCACCACGGCCTGGGCGAGCATCGCGACGGTCCCGGCGGCGGCCGTCGGCCTGGTACTTCTGGTTCGATGGCGCGGTTTGGACTGGGCCGAACTCGGGCTCGGCCGCGAGCACTGGAAGTCCGGCATGGGCTATGCACTGGCCGCCGTGGCGCTGGTGGTGTCGGTGATCGCGGTCGGTGTCGCGCTTCCGGCCACTCGCCCGATGTTCCTGAACAACCACTATGCGACCGTCTCCGGCGCGCTGATCGCCTCGATGGTCATCATCCCGCTGCAGACGGTGATTCCCGAGGAACTCGTTTTCCGCGGCGTGCTGCATGGCGCGCTGCACCGGGCCTGGGGTTTCCGCGGGGTGGCCCTGGCCGGTTCGCTGTTGTTCGGGCTGTGGCACATCGCGACCTCGCTGGGCCTGACGAGCAACAACGTCGGCTTCACCCGCCTGTTCGGCGGAGGGGTGTTCGGCATGCTGGCCGGCGTGACGATGGCCGTGCTGGCCACCGGTGCCGCCGGGTTCGTGTTCAGTTGGCTGCGCCGGCGCAGCGGGAGCCTGATCGCGCCCATCGCCTTGCACTGGTCGCTGAACGGCGTCGGCGCCCTGGCCGCCGCGGTGGTCTGGCATCTTTCGACCTAGACCAAAAGCACGGCGGCGCCGGCGATTTCGCCGGAACTGAGGTCGGTCAACGCGCGGTCGGCTTCGGCCAGCGGGTATTCCGGTGTGGTGACCTCGATGTGATGGCGGCCGGCGAAGTCCAGGAAGGCACGGGCATCCGCCCGGGTGTTGGATGTGACCGACCTGATCTGGCGCTCCTGAAACAGATGACGCTGGTAGTTGAGCGCCGGAATATCACTGAGGTGAACGCCCGCCACCGCCAGCGTGCCGCCGCGGTCGAGGGCAACGCTCCAACTGCTCTGCGCCACTGGACAATCACCGAGCGCGGCGGCGCACGACCATGTGACGGTGGCGTCCGCGCGTATTCAACTCGATGGACTGGTAACCGTCGAAGTGGCGACGCCGGTGAGTAGCTGCGCCACACCAACACCCAACAACGCGATGGCCGCCGGCAACAGCATGGATTGCGACATCGCAAGGGCCAAAGGTTCACGCAAAGACTCGGGCACATGCAGGGCAGCGCCTTTGCCGGCGGTCGCAGTGCGCAGACCCGGACTGCCGCCAATCGACGGCATCTCGGCTGCGATCCGCCATGGTATGAACGCCGCAATCCCGGCGCTGCCAAGCACCATTCCGAGCTGGCGGGCCGCAATGAACACACCCGATCCGGCGCCGGCCAGGTGTGCCGGAAGATTGCGGGTGGCCGTCGCAGTTAACGGCGTCCATAGGCATGCCATCGCGACGCCCAGCGCGGCGATCGGCGGCACCAGCCGCCAGATCGGTGTAGCTGGGGTCATCTCGATCGAGAGCCAGGTCAGCGCGATCGCCAGCATTGAAAATGCGAAACCAATCACCCACCGTGGGTGAATCCTGTCACTGCTGCTGCCAATAGCCGGGGCAAGCAGGGCAGCCACGATCGCTATCGGCGCGGTCAGCAATGCAGAGCGGGTCGGCGACAGGCCGCACGCCTCTTGCGCGAAGAACATCACCGGCACGATCGACGCCGTGGACGCGACCGAGCCGACCGCCATTCCGAGGCTGGCCACGGCGAAATTCCGGTCGCTGAAGATCGCCAGCGGGAGCAGCGGTTCCCGGGCGTTGATCGACTGCCAGTAGACGAACACCGCCGTCAAACCGACCCCGACAATGATCAAGACCCAGATCCAGGGCGCCCAGCGAGCGGACTGGCTTTGTTGCAGCGCGAAAACAATCAAGAACACGCCCAGTCCCGACAACCCCACCCCGACCAGGTCGAAGCGGTGCGGGTGGGTGGGTAGCACCGGCATCAACCGGAGCGCGAGCGCCAGTCCGACGATGCCGATCGGCACATTGATGAAGAAAATCCATTCCCAGCCCAGCGTGTCGACCAGCACACCGCCGGCCAACGGTCCGGCCAGGCTCGCGACGCTTCCGGTCGCACCCCACACACTGAACGCCAAACCCTGCCGCCGCGGCGGGAAGATTCGCACGATCATCAACAGGGTTTGCGGGATCATCAGCGCGGCGCCGATACCTTGTGCAACTCGAGCAGGGATCAGCATCTCGATTCCGCCCGACAGGCCGCACCATAGCGAGGCGCCGGTGAATAATGCCAGGCCAATCAGATAGATGTTCTTCGGGCCGTACCGGTCGCCGAGTCGGCCGGCCAACAGCAGCGGGACGGCACACGCCAGCAGGTAGGCACTGGTAACCCAAATCACCATGCTGTAGTTGGTGTTCAGTTCGATCATGATGCTCGGGTTGGCGACAGTGACGACGGTGGCGTCGACCATGATCATGAAGGCGCCGATCAGCATCGCGCACAGCGCATACCAGGGGCTCCGAGAGTTGGTGCGGGTCACACGTTCCCTTCGCGTAGCGATGGCCCTTTGCGCGGCCTCAGGCGCCGTCTGGGCGTCGTCACCGAGCTATCCGCCGACCAACGTCCAATCCTCGAGTCCCTCGTAGAGCGGGTATTCGCTGGCCAGCCTTATCACCCGCTGCCGCAGCGCATGCAGATCGGCCGCAGCGCCGGCCATCAGGGCGGTGGCGATTATATCGGCTACCTCGGTGAACTCGGCGTCCCCGAAGCCGCGGGTCGCGAGCGCCGAGGTCCCCACCCGCAGGCCAGAGGTCACCATCGGCGGCCGTGGGTCATTGGGCACCGCGTTGCGGTTGACGGTGATGCCGATCTCCTCCAGTAGATCCTGAGCCGCCTTGCCATCCAACTGGGAGTCACGCAGGTCGACCAACACGAGGTGGACGTCCGTGCCGCCGCTGACCACTGACATGCCCGCCTTGGCGACAGCTGGGGCCATGAGGCGGTCCGCGATGATCTTGGCGCCCGACAGGGTGCGCTGCTGACGTTGCGCGAACTCTGGTGTCGCAGCGATCTTGAGTGAGACCGCCTTGGCGGCGATAACCTGCATCATCGGGCCGCCCTGCTGGCCGGGGAACACCGCGGAGTCGATGGCCTTGGCAAATTCCTGTTTGCCCAGGATCAGGCCGGAACGGGCACCGCCGAGCGTCTTGGTGACGGTCGTGGACACCGCATCCGCGTGCGGCACCGGGGAGGGGTGCAATCTCGCGGCAACCATGCCCGCGAAGTGCGCCATGTCCACCCACAACTTGGCGTCGACCTCGTCGGCGATCGACCGGAACGCCGCGAAGTCGAGGATCCGCGGATACGCCGACCAACCGGCCACAATCACCTTCGGCCGAAACTCGAGCGCCTGAGCGCGCACCACATCCATGTCGATCAAATGCGTCGTCGGATCCACACCGTAGAAGCCGTTCTCATACAACTTGCCGGAGAAGTTCAGTCGCATGCCGTGGGTCAGATGACCACCGTTAGCGAGGTCCAGGCCCAACAGGCGCTCCCCCGGCGACATCAGCGCATGCAACACCGCGGCGTTCGCCTGGGCACCGGAATGCGGCTGCACGTTGGCGAAATCGGCTCCGAACAGCGCCTTAGCCCGGTCGCGGGCGATGTTCTCCACCACGTCGACGTGCTCACACCCACCGTAATAACGCTTGCCGGGAAGGCCCTCGGCGTACTTGTTGGTCAGCACGCTCCCCTGCGTTTGCAGCACCGCGCGCGGGACCAAGTTCTCCGAGGCGATCATCTCCAGGGTGCCACGCTGACGGCGAAGTTCTTTGTCCAACAGGTCCGCGATCTCGGGGTCAACCGTTGCGAGCGGGGCGGACATTGCCGAAGAGGCAGCGGGGGCACCAGGCAAGACAGTCACGGGTTTCCTTCTAACCGGCTATCTCGGAAATCGGTGCTAACAATTTCCTGAGCTGTTCGCCGTACATAGTGAGCGCTTCAGTAGTCAACATGTCGACATGCGCGCAGTCGACCGAAAATTCTGTAATTTCACCCGCAATATAAGGTCGCCAACATTGCCTTAACGACCAACTCCGATCGGCTGCACTCTGCGCGGCCCAAAAGATGATTGCATTACCACCGTACACGCCGGGCGTGTGCTCTGCCAGATGCGATTCAGCGTTCTTGAGATTTTCGATCACGAATTCCAACAGCTGTCCGGGTCCAGTGTCGCTTCCTAGCTCTTCGCCTGGCTGGCCACCTAAATCCGCTGGATCCAATCGATTTTCCGGCAGGCCAAGTTCTAATATTTCACGCGCATAATTTTTGACAGCACCATTATCGCCCGTAGCCTGGTTTCTCGTTGAAGTGCCCGAATCGGCAAAGTGCACGGCGTCAAGGAGTATCAGGCATTGGACTTCGAATCCCTGGCGCGAAAGCTCAATCGCGATTTCCTGGGCGATCATACCGCCCATAGACCAGCCGAGAAGTTTGTAAGGTCCGTCGGGATAGTTTGCCTTGACCCGCTCCGCATAGACTTCAGCCATCTCGTGAATTGATCTAGGCTGAATTTCTTCACGTTCAAAGACTTGTTGAATGCCAATGATCGGACCGTCCACGTAATCGCCCAAGACCCGGTACGCCCAGGCAACCCCGCCACCGGGATGAATACAGAACAACGGAACGCCGGTACCGCGCTTGAGCGTCTCGATCGGAACGATGTCTACCGAGCTGCCATGTCTACCCAAGTGCTGACTAAGTCCTCGGACCGAGGGCGCGTCGAACATGGTGCGAATCGAAAGGTGGGCGCCAAGGGAAGCGTTGATCGCGGCGACAGCCTTCATGCCCAGCAGTGAATCACCGCCGAGTTCGAAGAACGATTCATCGACACCGACCCTGTTCAAGCCCAGTACGTTGGCGTAGATGTCGGCGAGGACCTGCTCGGTGGGCGTGGCAGGTGCCCGATACAGGCCGGCGTCACCGTAGTTGGGGGCCGGAAGTGCGCGCTTGTCGAGTTTGCCGTTGACGGTCAACGGCATAGCCTCCACAACCACTACGGCTGCGGGCACCAGGTATGCAGGCAATCGCTCGGCCAGCGCTGCACGCGCCGCGGCCACATCGACCGTCCCTGTTACGTAGCCCACCAGACGCCTGTCACCGTGGCGGTCCTCGCGGGCTATCACCACCGCCTGATCCACCCCGTCGAGCCCGGCCAATGCGGCGGTCACCTCACCTAGTTCGATGCGGTAACCCCGGATCTTGACCTGCTCGTCGGCACGCCCGACATACTCCAACTGCCCATCAGCGCGCCATCGCACCAGATCCCCCGTGCGATACATCCGTAGCCCCGATGCTCCCGCGCCGCCGAACGGACACGCCACAAACCGCGACGCGGTCAGCCCCGGTCGGCGCACATACCCAGAGCCCACCCCATCGCCTGCCACGTACAACTCTCCGACCATCCCGGTCGGCAACGGCCGCAACCACGCATCCAGCACGAACAATGCCGCCCTCGCCACAGGCGAACCGATCGGCGGCACACCTGAACCCGCAACCAACGGTGCGCTCACCGACACATACACCGTGGTTTCGGTCGGGCCGTACCCGTTGATCATCATGCGTCCAGGCGCCCAGCGATCCACCAACTCCGACGGGCAGGCCTCAACACCGATCAGCAATGCCGCCGGTCCCAGGCCCTCCGGTGACAACATCCCCAGAGCAGTCGGGCTTTGGCAAAAGACATCAACCTGCTCGGAGACCATCAAAGCATGAAAGTCCTTCGGCGAGCGGGCCACCGCTTCCGGTACCGGGACGAGCCGCCCCCCACGCAATAGGGCACCCCACATCTCCCAGACCGAAACGTCGAAGCCGTGCGAATGAAACTGTGCCCACACCCCGCCGACGGGCAGGTGCGAATCCAGTGACTCAATCAGTTGGGTGACGTTATGGTGCGTGATGGCAACCCCTTTGGGGATCCCGGTGGTGCCGGAGGTGTAAATGATGTAGGCGATATCGTCTGGCGCCGGAGCGGGCAAGCCCGTGCACGGGTAGGTGGCGATTCTGGGGTCATCGGTGTCGATGATCGGCAGGTCTTGCCTGCGTAGCCGCTCGCGCATCCCGGCGGTGGCGACGACGGCGACCGGGGTGGCGTCGTCAACCATGAACGCGATCCGCGCCGGCGGCAGCGTCGGGTCGATGGGCAGGTAGGCTGCCCCGGTCTTGAGCACTGCCAGGACCGCCACGATGGCGTCTGCGCCGCGCTCACACAACAGCGCCACGCACCCGCCCGGGCCTACACCGTGATCGGACAGTCGGTGCGCCAACCGGTTGGCCGCCTCCTCGAGCTCGAGGTAGGTCAGCGAAGATTCGCCACAACTAATCGCCACTGCCGACGGGCTGCGCTCCACCTGCGCGGCGAACAACCTCGGAATCGACACCGGTGCCGCGGAAGCGCCCGAGAGCACCGCGCGGTTGCTGCACAAATCCAACCGGGCCTGCTCAGCGGCGTCGAGCAGGTCTACCGACGACAACCGTCGGCCGGGGTCGGCGATCATTTCCGCCAGTACTCGCTTGAACCCATCGATGAGCGCCTCGATGCTTGCCGCCGCGAAAACGTCGGTGCGGTACTGGACGCGAAGTTCCATCTCCCGGCCTGGCATGGCCTGCAGCGTCAGCGGGTAGTGGGTGGCCACGTGGCTGGTGACGTCGGTGATGGTCAGTTCGTGGGCGCTCAGCGGCACGGCGGCGTCGATCGGAAAATTCTCGTAAGCGAAGAGGGTATCGAAAAGCACGTCCTGGCCGGTGATGCGGTGAATCTCGCTCAACGCCAGGTGCTGGTGCTCGAGGGTGTCGTTGTGGTCGCGTTGCAGTTGGCCGAGAAGGCTTGCGGTGGTGGTGGCCGCGGTGATGCTCGCCCGCACCGGCACTGTGTTGATGATCAGGCCCACCATCGATTCCACGCTGGCCAACTCGGCCGGCCGCCCCGAGACCGCGATGCCGAAGGCGACATCTTGGTGGCCCGTAAGCCACGTCAGCACCTGCGCCCAGGCGCCCTCCAACACAGTGCTGACAGTGGTATGGCATGACCGTGCCAGGTGGGTAAGCGCCAAGGTGGTTTCGGCAGGCACCCGGAATGATTGAACGTCTCGCTGCCCGAGCCCGGACCGGTCCGGCGGACTGACCAGTGTCGGGGCTTCAAAGCCGGCGAATACCTTGCGCCAAGCAGCGTGAGCGGCCGGGTGATCCTGCTCCGCCAGCCAGCCGAGGAATCGGCGATACGAGCTGACAGCAGGCAGGTCATCTCCGCTATACATGGCGAATAGTTCCCGCAGCAGGATCGGCAGCGACCAGCCATCCAGCACGATGTGGTGATTGGTCAGCACCAGCCGGTGCTGCCCTGCTGTGACACGGATCAGAAGAGCGCGACTGGGTGACTGGTGAGCCACATCGCAGACAGCGGCACGCTCGGCGGCACAGAGCCGCTCGACCTGCTCGTCGGAGTCGAGATCGCCGGTAGCCAGGTCAACGTAACGCCACGGCACTACCGGACCATCCTGAACTATTTGCACCGGCTCGCCCGAGCGCAGGTAGACGAACCGGGCCAGCAGATGCGGATGGCGGCTGAACAGCATATGGACTGCATCGCGTAGGCGGTTGAGATCGAGCGGGCCGGCCAGACTGATACCGAGCTGCATCGCGTACAGGTCACCCAGATCCGCGGGAGACTCCGCGCAACTGGCGTGGAAGAGCAGTCCCTGCTGCAACGGGGTCAGCGGCAAAATGTCGGCGCTCTGATATTGCGATTGCAACTCGTCGACTTCCTGCTGACTCAAGTGGACAGGCAGCAGGTCGGATGGGGTCAACCCGCCCCCGCCTTGTTGGACGTGAGCGCAGATACCGCCCAGGGCGTCAAACCACAGCTGGCTCAGCCGAGCGATCTGGGTGCGATCAAGTGCGGACGAGGTCCACGTCCATTCGGCGCGCAGCCGCGCTCCGGCGTCGGTGTCGGTGTCGGTATCGAAGGCGAGGGCGCAGACTTCAACGGTGTGCGGCAGCGGCATCGGCACAGTCGCATTCGTAGCGGCCAACGACAAGCCTCCGTCGCCGATCCGCCACCGATCACCTTCCGCCGAAACCGCGGCGGGTGCCAGATGTCCCAGGTAACTGAAGCCGAGCTGTGGGTCGGATCCGGTGAGCTCAACGCGCGTGTTGAGGTAGCGCAACAAGCCGTACGTCAAGCCGTCGGGATGAGCTCGAAGCTGCTCTTTGATGTCCTTGACTACCGCCCCTAATGCCGCCTCGCCGGCCACCACCTGCTCCCAGCTGATGGCGCCCACGACCACCGCCACCGGGTGGCTGGCGGTGAAGCACCCCACCGTGTGCGACAGGTCAGTACCCGGAAACAGTTCCTCGCGGCGCCCATGGCCCTCGACGTCGATGCAGATCGGCTCGGCGGAATTGTCCTCGAAATGCGCCCACGCCAGGGCGAACGCGATCAACAGGATGTCTTGCGTCCCGGTATGAAACGCCGCCGGCACCTCATCGAGCAGCAAGCGGGACGGCTCCGCCCCCAGCATCACCGACAACTGCCCGGCGGTAGCCAACCTATCCACCGCAGGGCTCACCGCGGGCAGCGCCGGCCGAGCCGGCAGCATCCGCCGCCATACGCCCGCCTGGTCCACGACCGCGGGTTCGCGCGCGTACTCACGCAGCAGCGATGCCCACCGGCGATACGACGTCCCCGTCACCGGCAACGCCACTTCCCGCTTGTCGCGCCGCTGCCCCCAGGCGACATTGAGGTCGTCCAGCAATATCTGCCAGGACAGCGCGTCGACGGCCACGCGATGAATGACCAGCACCAGCTGAGCGGCGGGGGCAACCCAGAGGGCGCTCAACATCACCCCGGCGGCCGGATCCAACCGGGACCGGGCCTGCAGCAGGGCATGGTCGGACAACACCTCAACCGGCTGCAGGCATTTGTTCGCATCCACCGAACCCGGTTCGGTGGCAAACCACTGCCAACCTCCGGCATCGTAGTCATCTATCCGCATCCGCAGCATCGCGTGCCGATCCAACACGGCCTGGAGCACGATCACTGCGTCGTTGACGGTCACTCCCGCAGGAGCCTGCACAATCATCGTCTGGCTGAACTGCTCGACCGGGCCGTCGACACTTGCCAGCCAGCACATGGCCGGCGTGGGCAACACCTGCCCGATGGCCTCGTCAGTGACCTCGCCCTCACCACGCATGAAATCGGCGACCCGGGCCACTCCGGCAACAGTCTGCTCGACAAAGATGTCGCGCGGCTTGCACACGACACCGGCGGCACGGGCCTGTGCCACCACCTGTATCGACGAAATGCTGTCGCCACCGAGGTCGAAAAATGAGGCATCGACACCTACGCTGTCCACCCCCAGCACCCGGGCGTAGATGTCGGCAAGGATCTCCTCGACCGGAGTGGAAGGGGCCCGGTAGCCGCGATCGCGGTATTCCGGCGCCGGCAGGGCCCGCTTGTCGAGTTTGCCGTTAAGGGTCAGCGGCAAGTCCTCCAACACCACCACAGCCGTCGGCACCATGTACTCGGGCAGTCGGGCGGCCAGTGCTTTGCGGATCCCCTCGCCATCCGCGGTCTCGGTGACCCCGGTGACATAGCCGACCAAACGCTTGTCGCCGGGGCGGTCCTCACGGGCAATGACCACCGCCTGCCCCACCCCCGGGAGGTTTTCCAGCGCGGCGGCCACCTCGCCCAGTTCGATGCGGTACCCACGGATCTTGACCTGCTCATCAGTGCGCCCAAGAAACTCCAGCTGCCCATCGCGGCGCCAGCGCACCAAGTCCCCGGTGCGGTACATACGTTCCCCCGCCGCTCCCGCGCCGCCGAACGGGCAGGCCACAAACCTGGACGCCGTCAAGCCCGCCCGACGCACATACCCGCTACCCAGCAAGATGCCCGCGACGTACAGTTCTCCGGCCACGCCTACCGGCACTCGCCGCAGCCATCTGTCCAGCACGAACAGCGCCGCCCTTGGCACCGCCGAACCGATTGGCGGCGCCCCCGCATTCGCCGTCAGTGACGCGGTCCAAGTGGCAAAAACCGTTGTCTCAGTAGGCATTGATCATCACCCGCCCGGGCGCCCACCGGTCCGCCAGCTCGGCCGAGCACGCCTCCCCAGCCACCACCACCGCCACCGAGTCCAACTCCTCAGGCGATAACATGCCCAGAGCCGAAGGGGTCTGACTCAAGACGTTGACATGTTCGGCGACCAGGAGGGCGTGAAACTCGGACGCCGACCGCACCACCGACTCGGGCACCACAACCAGCCGCCCGCCACTCAACAGCGCACCCCAGATCTCCCACACCGAGAAGTCGAAGCTATACGGATGCCACTGCGACCACACCTGCTCCGGTCCTGGTGGCAGGCCGGCGGGCGGTGATTCGAACAGCTGGGTCACGCTGCCGTGGCTGACGGCCACACCCTTGGGAATGCCAGTTGTACCCGAGGTGTAGATGATGTACGCGATGTCGTCGGCGGCCGGCTCCCCTGAGTGGTGAGCCAAACCGGTGCCCGGAAGGGTGTCGATCATGGGGTCCTCGACATCGATCACCGCCAGGTCGTGCCCGTCCAGCTGCGGACGCACACTGGCGGTGGTGACAGCGGCCACCGGCCCCGCATCCTCGATCATGAACGCGACCCTGGCGGGCGGCAGCGCCGGGTCGATGGGCAGGTAGGCCGCGCCGGTCTTCACAACCGCCAGGATCGCAATGATGGCCTGGGCGGAACGCTCAAATAACAGTGCAACGCACTCACCCGGCCGCGCGCCGTGGCCGGCCAGTAGGTGTGCCAAGCGGTTGGCCGCCACATCAAGCTCGCGGTAGCTCCACGAGTGCCCCCCACAAGTCAGTGCCACTGCTGACGGGTTGCTCTCCACCAGCGCGGAGAAAATTTGCGGAATCGACAACGGTGCCGCCGAAGCAGCTGACAGCACCGCACTGTTACCCCACAGATCCAACTGCGCGTGCTCATCGGAATCGAGCAGATCCACCGACGACAACCGCCGCCCCGGATCAGCGGTCATCGCCGCCAGCACGCGCTCAAATCGGTCGATGAGCGCCTCGATGCTGGCGGCATCGAAAACGTCGGTGCGAAATTCCACCCCCCCGACAATGCCGGCGGGCTCACCAGCGCTCGTCCAGCGCTCAGTGAGAACGAAAACGAGGTCCATCCGGGCGGTTTGGGTGTCCCCTGGTGTCAAAGTCACCTCCAAATCACCCAGGACCAACCCGGCTCCGGGCTCATCGATCTGCCGGGCGAAGTTCTGCCAGGTCAACATCACCTGGATCAACGGTGAATGGGTCATCGATCTGGCCGGGTGCAGCCGTTCGACGAGCAGCTCAAAGGGCACGTCTTGATGTTGGTAGGCCGCCAGGCAGCGCTCTCGCACCTGGGCGAGGAGTTCGGTGAAGGTGGGATCACCGGCCACGTCGGTACGCAGCACCAGAGTGTTGACGAAGAAACCCACCAGACCATCCAGCGCGCTGTCACCGCGACCAGCGGTCGAGAAGCCCACCGCGATATCGGTGCTCGCGCTCACCTTTGACAGCAGCACGGCCAGGGCCGCCTGGACAACCATGAAGCTGGTCGCGTCGTGCTCGCGAGCAACACCGGCCACCCGCTCCTGCAGTCCCGCCGGCCAATCAAAAGCGACATTGCCGCCGCGGTGATCTTCAACCAGCGGATAGGGCCGATCGGTGGGAAGCTCAAGGCGTTCGGGCATCCCGGCCAGTGCATGCTCCCAATAGGCCAGCTGGATGGCGATGGGGCTGTGGTCGTCCGCCAGATCGCCTAGGGTTTCCCGCTGCCAGAGTGTGTAATCGACATACTGCACCGGCAATTCCACCCAGCTCGGAGCCTTCCCGGCGCACCGACTGGCGTAGGCGGCACCCAAATCGGCGAACAAGGGGGTGAACGACCAGCCATCCGCGGCGATATGGTGCACAGTGAGCACCAGCAGGTGGTGCCCGTCGGCGACGGCAAAAAGTGTTGCACGCAGCGGGATTTCGGTTGCCAGATTGAACGAGTACCGCGCCGCGGAGTCCGCAGCCTGGCGCAGTTGACTTGCCGGCCATCCGGTCGCGTCGACGAGATCCCAGCCGAAATCTGCCCACACGGCGGGCACAATCACTTGCTGCGGTATTCCCTCGACGGCCGGGAACACGGTGCGTAGGCTCTCGTGACGGCCGACCACATCGGTCAACGCCGCGGCTAACGCATCGGCATCGAGTGCGCCGCGCAACCGCAAAGCGAACGCTATGTTGTAGGTGGGTGAGGGCCCCTCGAATTGATCGATGAACCACAGGCGGCTCTGCGCAAACGACAACGGAACCACTGCGCGTCGCGCAACCGGCACCAACGGCTTGAATCTGCCTGAAACCTGTCCCCCGATGTGGGATTTCACCTGGTCGACCGCCGGCGCAGGGAGCAAGGTGAGCGCACCTGGATTCTCTTGAATCGTTCTGGTGATTTCTTCCCACAGGTGCTGGGTGAGGGCGGCCGGTGTGGAATGGTCGAAAACGACGGTAGGTGATAACGCCAGCCCGGTCGCGGTCTGCAGCCGCTTGCGCAGCTCGATGGCGGTCAGGGAATCAAAACCCCGATCCTGAAACACGCGGTCGGCTTCGATGGCGGCGGGATCAGCACCTAAGACGGTTGCGGCATGGGAATTTACCAGCTGTAGAAGCATCGATCGTTGCTGTTCATCGGAGAGTTCGGCCCATCGCTGCTCTAATGCCGACCGCGAAACCGCCGCATCGCGGTCCGAGACCACCGAACGCCGCCGTGGACCCTGCGGCTTGAACAACCGACCAGACCGGCCACCGCCAGCGGCCGCCGCCGATTCCAACTGTTCAGCCGATAGCGGGCCGGTGGTCAGCGCGCCCACCGACAACACCGGCCCACCCGCACCGTCGGCCAACTCCACCGACACCGCCCCAGCCCCCACCGGCGCGATCCGCGCCCGCAGCACCCCCGCCCCGGCCGCATGCAACGACACCCGCTCCCAGACAAACGGAACCGTCAGGTCCCCTTCATCAGCAGCCGCCGCCATTGCATGAAGTGCCGTGTCGAATACCGCCGGATGCAACCCAAACCCGCCCACATCTACCCCAGCGTCCTGGGGCACCCCGACCTCGGCGAACAACTCCTCACCACGGCGCCACAACGACCTCAATCCGCGAAACGCCTGCCCGTACTCATAGCCACGTTCGGCCAACCGCGCATAAGCATCGGAGATATCCACGCTCAGCGCGCCCTGCGGCGGCCACGCGGACAGATCCGCCCAGGGGCCAGCCCCTGCCGCCCCGAGCATCCCCTCAGCGTGCCGCACCCACCCCGAATCAGCCTCGCCACCC
>NZ_JCALCX010000024.1:0-98660 GCF_059812565.1 Mycobacterium sp. NGS49
GCAAATCTTGCGGGTACGTGATCGGCATCACACGTCCCTAGGAGTAGACATGGCAATTCACGGCATTATCAGCGCGATCCTGGTCGGTCTGGTGATCGGCGTGCTCGGGCGGCTCGTCGTACCAGGAAAACAGCCGATCCCCATCTGGTTGACGATTCTCGTCGGCATCGGTGCTGCGTTCCTGGGCACCGCACTGGCCAACGCACTGCACATACCGACCCAGACCAACGGTGTCGATTGGCTGGAGCTGTTGGTTCAGGTTGTCGTGGCGGCGATCGGCGTGGCCATTGCCGCGGCCGCATTCGGGCGCAGGCGGTCCGGCGTGCTGAGGCGCTGACGGTTGGGGGCGCGGGAGCCGGCTGCTGGTCAGCCGGCTCCTTGCTGTCTGGCGCTGCACTGGCGCTTGAGTGACGGCACGTGCGATGGTGGCAGAGCGATACCCGTCGGGAACACGACCATAGGCTGAGGTGGCGCTGCGGTGCAGCTAAGCGCACAGAACTTGCACCTGTTGAATATTCCTGTCCCCAACTACGATCGCAGCCGAATCAGAACCGGCATAGTGCATTTCGGTGTCGGCAACTTTCACCGTTCGCACCAGGCAATGTATATCGACCGGCTACTCAATCAGGGCATTGCCCGGAACTGGGGAATCTGCGGGGTCGGCGTCCTGCCGGGTGACCGTCGGATGCGCGACGCGTTGCGCGGTCAGGACCATCTCTACACGCTGACCCTGGCGCACCCCGACGGCACCCAGGAGCCACGAGTCATCGGCTCCATCGTCGACTTCCGTTATGCGCCAGACGATCCGGTGATCGAGCTGCTCGCGGACCCCGCGGTCCGCATCATCTCGTTGACCATCACCGAAGGGGGCTACCACCCGCCGTTGAGCGCGGTCTTCGGCCTGGTCACCGCGGCGCTGGACCGGCGCCGGCTGCGGGGCCTGCCCTCCCCGACAATCATGTCCTGCGACAACATCGTCGGAAACGGTGACGAGGCACGGCGGGCGTTCACGTCCTATGCGCAGGCGGCCAATCCGGCGGTGGCGCACTGGATGGACGAGAACACCAGGTTCCCCAATTCGATGGTGGACCGGATCACGCCGGGCACCACTCCCGACGTGGCGTCGCGGCTGGCAACCGAATTCGGCGTAGACGATGCCTGGCCGGTGACCGCCGAACCATTTGCCATGTGGGTGATCGAGGACGATTTCGCCGACGGCCGCCCACCCCTGGAGCGGGCCGGTGTCAAGTTCGCCGACGACGTGTCACCGTATGAGGCGATGAAGCTGCGGCTGCTGAACGCGAGCCATCAAGGCCTGTGCTATTTCGCGTACCTCGCCGGGTACCGCATGGTGCACGACGCCGCGCAGGACCCGTTGTTCGCCGAATTCCTCAGGCGCTATCAGGAACACGAGGCGATGCCGACACTGGCACCGCTCGAGGAGTTACCCGCATTCAAGGGTCAACTTTCGCCACGGTTCACCAATGCGCATGTCCGCGACACGGTGGCGCGCCTTTGCGCCGACTCCTCGGACCGCATTCCCAAGTGGCTGCTGCCCGTCGTCCGCGACAACCTGCGCTCGGGTGGGCCGGTTCGGCTGTCCGCGGCCATCGTCGCCAGTTGGGCCCGGTACGCCGAGGGGGTCGATGAAGACGGCCGGCCGATCGACGTGGTGGACCCGCAAGCGGAAACCCTGATCCCGCTTGCCCGCTCGCAGCGCTCAAACGCATCGGCCTTCCTGTCCAATCGCTCGGTATTCGGCAACCTGATCGAGGAGCCCCGCTTCGTGCAGCCCTACCTGTGGACGCTGGACTTGCTGCACCGCGACGGCGCCCACGCGACAGTGGGAAAGCTGCTGCAGTCATGACCCTGGTCGGCGGTATCGACTCGTCGACCCAGTCCTGCAAGGTCCTGGTGTGCGACGCCGACACCGGTGCGGTGCTCCGCCAGGGTCGCGCCGCACACCCCCCAGGGACCGAGATCGATCCTGCCGCTTGGGAATCGGCCGCCCGACAGGCCATCGCCGCGGCAGGTGGGTTCGACGACGTCGACGCGGTGGCAATCGGCGCGCAACAACACGGCATGGTCTGCCTCGATGCCACCGGTGCCGTGGTGCGGCCCGCGCTGCTATGGAACGACGTGCGCTCGGCCGGCGCGGCAGCTGCGCTGGTGGACGAACTCGGCGGACCTCAGGCGTGGGCCGACGCCGTCGGACTGGTGCCGCTGGCCGCGGTCACCGTCGCGAAACTGCGCTGGCTCGCCGACCGCGAACCCCGGCACGCCGACCGCACGGCGGTCGTGTGCCTGCCCCATGACTGGCTGACCTGGCGACTGCGCGGCGAATCCGATATCGCAACGCTGACCACCGACCGCAGCGACGCCAGTGGCACCGGCTATTTCGACGCCGAGAGCGACCGGTACCGGATCGACTTGCTGCAGCTGGCGCTGCACGGCCGCAGTCCGGCACTGCCGCGCGTGCTCGGTCCGTCCGAGTGTCTCGGCGGCGCGACGCTGTTCGGTGCCGGATTGGGTGACAACGCTGCCGCGGCGCTGGGCCTGGGCGCCGAGGACGGCGACGTGATCGTCTCGATCGGCACCTCCGGGGTGGTTTGTGCGGTGGCCGCTGACCCGGTCCGCGACGATAAGGGATTCGTGGCCGGCTTCGCCGACGGCACCGGTCGCTACCTTCCGCTGGTGTGCACGCTGAACGCGGCGCGGGTGCTCGATGCCGCGGCGACGATGCTGCGGGTCGACCACCACGAGCTGTCCGGGCTGGCGTTGTCGGCGCCACCGGGCAGCGGCGGCCTGGTACTGGTGCCCTATCTGGAGGGTGAACGAACACCCAACCGGCCCAACGCTACTGGTGCGTTGCACGGTCTGCGGGTGTCCAACTCGACGCCGGCCAACGTGGCCCGGGCAGCCGTGGAAGGCTTGCTGTGCGCACTCTCCGACGGTCTGGCCCACCTCACCGGGCACGGCGTCCGCACCCGCCGCATCCTGCTGATCGGCGGCGGCGCGCAGTCGCGTGCGGTGTGCGAGATAGCGCCGGCGGTATTCGGAATGCCGGTGCTGGTGCCCACCCCCGGCGAATACGTCGCGCTCGGCGCGGCCCGGCAGGCGGCGTGGGCATGCAGCGGATCACCCCACCCGCCCGCGTGGCGACCGCCGGCAACGCGCGAGTACACCGCTGACGCCGAGCCGGGCGTGCTCGAACGCTATGCGCAGTTGCGGGATCTCACCGAATGAGCGGAAGCGGCCGGTAGACCGGCAGGGCCCGGTACTTGGAGGCGAAGGTGGCCTTGTCGTACTTCTCGCCGATCTCGCCGTCATGGGCGACCACAGTGGGTCCCTCGACGGCCGTGAAGGTGAACTCCGGCACCTGCATCTCGTGATACAGCGGGCTGCGTTCCAGGCGTCCGAGCGCCAGTGCAGTCAGGATCCTGATCCGGGCCAGCCGCCGGCCGGTCTCCAGGATGCGCACATCGATCAGGCCGTCGTCCATCCGGGTGCGCCGCGACGGCGCGAATCCCGTTGGCAGATAGAGGGAATTGCCGACGAACATGAAAGACGTCTGCAGCGTCTTGTTGTCGTAGCTGATGCGCACGGGCTGGCCGTTGCGCAAGGTGTGCAGCATCGCGTACATGCCGGCCAGGGGCTTGCCGATGCGCTTCTCCAGCTTCTCCCGCTGCTGGACGAACGCGGGGTAGGCGCCGATGCTGGCGGTGTTGACCACCATGTGGCACTCGTTCAGGCACATCAAGTCGACGTAGGCCACGCTGCCACGCCGGATCGCTTCGATCGTCTTGGCGTTGGAGTCGCAGCCGATGTCCTTGGCGAAATGGTTGAAGGTTCCGCCCGGAAAGACGGCCAGCGGCACTCCCCTGTCGGCAGCCACCGCCGCGGCCGCTGCCACGGTGCCGTCACCCCCGCCGACCGCAAGCACCTCGGCGCGTGCGGCAGCCTCGCCCAACACCTGCAGCGGGTCTTCGTCGGCGCCCAGTTCGACGATCTCCGCGGCGGGCAACTGGGCGCGAACCTCCTCGGCGACGCGGGCGCCGGTGCCGCTGGCCGAGGCCGGGTTCACGACCAGCACCACGCCGGAGCCGTCGGGCCGTTCCGGTACATCCATCCGGAGCGGCTCGGTCTTCGGCAGAGCGGTTTCGACGATCGGCGGGACCAGCCGGCTGCCCAACACGGCGATGCCGGAGCCGATGCCGAATCCGATGACGACGTCACCGGGGTAGTGCGCGCCGACCGCCACCCGGGACAACCCGACCAGGCCCGCCAGCAACGCCAGCCCGAAGCCCACCGTCGGGTTCTCCAGCCCCACTCCGACGGCGAACGCGGCAGCGCTGGCCGAGTGCCCCGACGGCAACGAGTTGGACGTGGGGCGGCGCCGGACGCGGCGGACCAGCGGCACCGAATCGTAGAGCGGGCGCGGCCGCCGGCGGACGCGCTTGGCGACCTGATTGGTCACCAGGCTGGTGACCCCCAGCGACACCAGCCCGCGGACGGCGCCGCGCTGCGCGGAATGCTTTCCCGACGCGATCAACAACGCTCCGATGGCGAACCACAGCTTGGAGTGGTCAGCCGCCCGGGTCAGCGGCGGCATCGCCGAGTCGAGCAGCGGGGTCGGACTCTCCGCGATCGCCTCGAACAATTCGCGATCGAGGGCGCCCAGCCCGCGGGTTATCTGTTTGATGCTGCGTGCTTCTCGCCAGGGCCGCCGGTCCATTGACTCCACCCTAGGTCAGTGCATGCGGATCGGGTCGTTGGGATGCGGGCTCAGCGGTGTGGTCTCGATCGTCATCCAGCCCGAAAGCGGCAGCGACTCCACGATGGCCATCAACTCGCCGGGGTCGCGGGCACGCCACAGACTGAGCGTGCCCGGGCCGTCCGGCGCGACGGCAAGTGTCCAGAACCGGGACAGGTGCCCGCGCACGGCAAGGTCCCGAATCTGGGCGACTTCGCGTGCCCGGGCCGCCGCCACGGCCGCCTCCGGGGTACCCGGTGGCACGATGAGGGTCATCGTGATCAGGGATTCGGGCCCCTTTCCCGGCCGACCGACCACGCCCTGGGCAGCCGGATCGTCGGGATGCGCGCCCAGCACCGTGACCTGGTCGGTGCGCCATGTTCGCCCGGGCATCGACGAAAGCACCTGCGCGAGCTGGTCTTCGTCGTCGGCCGCGAACAAACCGAGCGCACGCCGCCGGCCGGGCTGAAGCGGCGGACGCCACAGCCGCCGCAAGTGCCCGCGCCTCGCGAGATCCCGCGAGTGCGCGCGCTCGCGGCGAACGGCGTCGCTGACCTCTGCTGCGGATGTCCCGTCCGGCACGCAAGTGGTCATCGCGACCAGGAATTCCACGAAAAGACTGTATTCCGATGCTCATCGGTGGGGACGCTCGGCTTTGCGGCGCAACGTCCACGCCGGTACCCAGTGCGTGACCGTCTTCTGCTTCGCCCCGAAGGCCACCGGATAGGTCACCAGACCCCACCAGTCGCCCTGCTCGCAGATGCCCCAGCAGCTCAACGTGCCCTCGACCACCTTGTGCAGCTGCAGACCGTTGGGCTGATACCTGCCCGAGCGGTGCGGCTCGCGCGGGAACAGCACCGTCAGGTCCACCAGCACCGGAACGGGCGGACGGACCGGCCGGAACGGCCCGCGGAGGGGTTGCCCGTTGTACCCGATCGACGCGAGCCGCCCCATCGATCGATCATACGTTCGAATACGGGATCGCCGTCAGTCCTGCGGGGGTAGCCGACGGGCTTCTGGCACCATGACCGATGTGGCCCGGCGTTGCGGTGCACTCGATTCCCTCCTCGTCGGTGCGTTCGCCGCCGCAGTCGGCCTTTGGGGCGCCGGCCGGCCCTCGTTCTGGTACGACGAGGCGGCAACCGTCTCGGCTGCCTACAGTCGTTCACTCGGCCAGTTGTGGCACATGCTTGGCAGTGTCGACGCGGTTCACGGCCTGTACTACCTGTTCATGCACGGCTGGTTCGAGGTTTTCCCGCCGACCGAGTTCTTCTCCCGGGCACCGAGCGGCCTGGCCGTCGGGGCCACCGCGGCCGGAGTGGTGATGTTGGGGCGGCAGCTGTCGTCGCGCACGGTGGCGCTCAGCGCCGGGATGTTGTGCGCGATCCTGCCGCGGACGACATGGGCCGCCATCGAAGCCCGTCCGTATGCCCTGTCGATGATGGCCGCGGTCTGGCTGAGCGTGCTGCTCGTCTGCGCCACGCGCCGCGCCGGCGCGTGGATGTGGGCGGCTTACGGCGCCGGCCTGGCCCTCTCGATCATGCTGGACGTGTATCTGATCCTGTTGCTGCCGGCGCACGCCGGCTTCCTCTGCGTCTTTGCGCGGCGGCGAAACGTGTTGTCCGCGTTCACCATTACCTCGATCGTCACGGTCATTGGCATGGCGGCGTTCCTGGTCACGGTCGTCGGGCAGGCCCATCAGATCCGCTGGGTCGCTGCGATCGGGCACCGGACCGTCGAAGACGTGGCGGTGCAGCAGTACTTCGAGCGCAACCCACCCTTCGCGGTGCTGTCGGCGCTGGTCGTGGTCGCTGCCGTCACCGTCTGGCGATGGTCGCCGGTGCAACTGACGCAGGCGGATCGGCAGCTGCTGACCCTGGCGGTGGCCTGGATCGTGATGCCGACCGCGCTGATCGTGCTGTGGTCGTTGGTCCACCCGATCTACACGCCCCGGTATCTGACCTTCACCGCACCGGCGGTCGCGCTAATCCTGGGCGTCTGCATCGGCGCGGTGTCCGTCAAGCCGTGGACGGCAACGGCGCTGGTCGCCCTCTTTGCGGTCGCTGCCGCTCCGAATTACCTTCGCACGCAACGTCATCCGTATGCCAAGTACGGAATGGACTACAGTCAGGTCGCCGATCTGATCGGCGCGGAGGCGGCCCCCGGTGACTGTCTACTCGTGAACGACACCGTGAGCTTCATGCCCGCACCGATGCGCCCGTTACTGGCGGCGCGTCCCGACGCGTATCGAAAGCTCGACGACCTCACCCTGTGGCAGCGGGCAACCGAGCGCAACGACGTCTTCGACACCAACCTGATACCGGAGGTGGTCGCCGAACCGCTGAGCCGCTGCCACGTGGTGTGGATCATCACCGAGGCCGACAAGGCGATGCCGTCGCACGAGCAGGGTTCGGCGCTGCCGCCCGGCCCGCGCTATGGCGCTACCCCGGCCTTCGCGGTTCCGCACGACCTGGGTTTCCGACTGGTCGAGCGCTGGCAGTACAACCTGGTTCAGGTCATTCGAGCGCAGCGGTGACGCGCTACCAAACGCGGATGTAGTCGATCAACATCGAGGCCGGAAAATTGCCGGCGGCGGGATCCCCGGCGCCGACGCCACCGACCGCAAGGGTGAACATCGGAGTCATCCAGTAGCCCGGATTGTTGAACGGCCAGCGGAAGTCGTCGGGAGCGCCGCCCGCAACGTGGATGGGCTTGGGCGGAACGCTGAAGTACTGGGCGCCGTCGCGGGAAAACTTGAAGCCGCTCTCATCCCAGCGCATCTGCCAGGTGTGCCAGCCCTCGTCGACCAGGCCGGGAATCGACTTCCCCTCCCAGGTCTTGCCGTTGGACGCCGCGTGAACCGTCGTCCCCGGGGCCCAATCCCCATTGCCGTACCACTCGAAGATGTCGACCTCGCCATCCGGCAGCGGATCCTCGTTGACGGTCCAGAATGCGGGCCACAGGCCGGGGCTGAGGCAGTCCAGCTTGATCCGTGCTTCCCAGGTGGTGTTGATCATGCCGCGCCAGTTGCCGCGCAGCTTGCCGCTGTAGTAGCCGTCCAGCTCCCGGGTGGCCCTGAGCACGAGGTTGGAATTGCCGTCCTGGAAAACATTGCGGGGATCGTTGCGGTAGATCCCGTCGACCGGCGGAAAGACGTCGTCCTGCCAGGTCTGCACGGTCCACTTGGCGGGATCGGGCCCCGCACCCGCCGGACCGTCGAATTCGTCGTGAAACAGGTAGGGCCCGGACCCACCGGCGGACGGGGCCTGGGGTGGCGCCGGGTGCGCCTTGGCCTCGGGAATGGGAATCGCGGCCGCGGCTGCCAGCATGCCGATACCGGTCGTCAACAACATGCTGCGACGATCCATTCAAATACCACCGTTCCTCAGTGCCCACTCAGAGCCGCGAATGATGACTCGCGCCATCCCCCTGCACAGTTCTCACAAAACGGTCTTATAGAACCATGTGCCGGGCCGGACGCGCATCTTGCACACGCGGTGAGATGCGCCGCAACCTTCCCGGCTCACGTTTCCACTGCCTCTATCTGGTCAATTCGGTGTGTCAACCATCGTGGACAGGAGGTCGGGATGCGGACCATGATCGCCGCCGGGATACTGACAGCGGGCGCCGCGCTGCTCACCACCGCCGTGGGTATGGCCAATGCCGATGAAGTGCAGGTCGAGGGCAGCTACGCGACGCTGGCGGCCTGCCAGGCCGACGGCCCGCACGTCGAGATCACGCACAACGACGGCGCCTATACCCACTGGGACTGCCGCCAGGGCGAGGACGGGCTCTGGTATCTGCACCTGTCGAACTGAGGTCAGAAGACGCGCACCCAGTCGATGAGCATGTCCTGCGGGTAGTTGCCCGCCGCGGGGTCACCGCCCCCGGACCCACCCACGGCCAGGTTGAGAACGGGGAAGACCGTGTAGTCGGGGTCGTTGAACGGCCATTCGCGGATCGGTTCGTCAAGGTTCTCGATGCCCGTCGCGGGAACCGAGAAGTACGGGGCGGCCCCCTCGGAGTAGTCGACCCAGAAATACATCCCGGAGGGATCCCACCTAACCCGCCAGTTGTGCCAGCCGCCGTCCACCCCGATCGGGTGCGTCTCGAACGCCGTGCCGTCCGGGTTGGCGTGCACAGTCGTGCCCGACGGCCAGGTGCCGTTGCCATACCACTCGATCAGGTCGATCTCGCCACTGCGGCCCGGGTCGTCGTTGGACAGCCACCAGGCCGGCCACATTCCCGGCCCGAGGCAGTTCATCTTGATTCGCGCCTCCCAGGTGGTCCCGACGCCGCCTCGCCACAGCCCGTGCACCAGGCCGCCGAAGTAGCCGGCGCCGTCCCGGGTGGCCCGCAGCACCAGGTTGGAGTTGCCGTCCAGGAAGACGTTCTGGCGACTGTCGCGGTACTGCCCCCAGTACTGGGGCTGGTCGAACCCCACCGGGTTACGGATCGGCGTGCGGAAACTCGACACCGCCCACCTCGACGGATCGGGCGCCGAGCCGGCCGGACCGTCGAACTCGTCGTGCCAGATGAACCCACCGGTGGCCCCCGCCGCCGGTGCGGCCGGCGCGGGTGCGCGGGAAGGATCGGCCCCGGCTACCGGGGCCGCGCTCGCGGCCGCCAATGCGCCGAATCCCGCCATCATGATCATGCGGCGACGGTTCATCTGTGGCATGGCAAGGGAGGATAGCAGCCCCCCGGAAAGGGGGTCTGGCCGTCGCCGGGTAACGAGGGCGGCGTCACCGCGCGGACCGGACGGCTTCGAAACCTCGTCGCGGCAAGCCATTTCACATGCCGCGGGATCACCGGGCTCAGCCCGGTTCGCTCAGCTTGACCAGTGTCTTGCCGATGTTGGCTCCGGTGAACAGCCCGTTGAGGGCCTCGACGCAGGACTCGATGCCCTGGTAGATCGTCTGCCGATGCCGGAGCCGCCCGTCGGCCTCCCATTGGCGCAGGTTCGCGAACGCCTCGTCGAAACGGCCCCACTGGTCGAGCGCGTTGAACCCCTGCATCGACGCCGTCTTGGACAGCAGGTTGACGTAATTGGCCGGTCCCGGGTGCTCGCCGGTGAGGTAACTGGAGATGACACCACAGAGCACCACGCGCGCCCTGGGTGCGAGCCGGCCCAGCACGGCGTCGAGGATCGGTCCGCCGACATTGTCGAAGTACACGTCGACACGGCGGGGGCAGTGCTCCTTGAGCGCGGCCACCATGTCGTCGTTCTTGTAGTCGATGCAGGCGTCGAAACCGAAGTCCTCGACCACCGCCCGGCACTTGTCCGGTCCGCCGGCGATACCCACCACCCGGGCACCGGCGATCTTGGCGATCTGGCCGGCCACCGATCCGGTGGCACCCGCCGCGGCCGAGACGACCACGGTCTCACCGGCCTGGGGGCGACCGATGTCGGTCATGCCGAAGTAGGCCGTGGCGCCGGTGGGACCGTACACCGACATGATGGCCAACTGATCGCCCTCGCCCGGGATGGGCGTGCTGAAGATGTCGTCGCGGATGGTCACATACTCCTGAAAGCCGGTGAGCGTGGTGACAATGTCGCCGACTTCGTAAGCATCACAACGTGTTTCGACGACTTCACCGATGCCGGCCGCCCGGATGACCTCGCCCAGCCGCACCGGCGGCAGGTAGCCGGGCTGGTCGTCGAGCCAGGTGCGTGCGGCGGCGTCGATGCCCACGTAGGTCGTGCGGAGCAGCGCCTCGCCTTCGGCCAGTTCGGGCGCCGGCCGGGTGACGAGCTCGGTGTCGTCGGGCCGCACCAGCCCGCAGGGGCGGCGGCGCAGCAGGATCTGGCGATTCGGCAACTGGGGCACGAGGCCGAGCCTATTCCGCGGCCTTCGCGATATGGGAGCATCTGAGGCATGAATCCAGAGGACGACCCGGAAGCCCGGATCCGGGAGCTGGAGCAGCCGCTGGCTGACCAGGCGCGCGCATCCGAGTTCGGTTCCGACCTGGGATCCAGTGGCGGTTACAGCTATCCGCCGCCCCCGCCCGGGCCGGTGCCGCCGCCGCCGATGCCGCCGAACATGGCGCCGCAGTCCTATGGCTACGGCAGCCCGTACCCCGGGGCGACGCCGCGGTCCTCATCGGGCATGCGCTGGTTCTGGATCCTGGCCGCGGTCGGCGTCATCGGGGTGCTGCTGCTGGTCGGCGGCATCGCGGCGTACGCGGCCCGACAGTTCTCCCATGACGACCTCGTAGTGGCGTCCCCTACCGAAAGCACCTCGGCGGTCCCGTCGCCCGGCACCGCGCCCAGTCGCACGGCGCCCTCCACCGGCAAGACGCGGTCGCCCAGCGCGAGTCCGTCGCCATCGGCCACCGCACCGGCCGGCGAGGAGATCACAATTTCGGGCATCAACGAGAACCGCACGGTGGCCTGCAGCGACAACGTCGTCACCGTCAGCGGCATCTCGAACACGGTGGTGCTCACCGGGCACTGCGCGACGGTCACCGTGTCCGGCTTGCAGAACGTCGTCACCGTCGATGCGGTCGACACCATCGAAGCCTCCGGACTCAACAACAAGGTCACCTATCGCTCCGGCTCCCCGAAGATCAGCAAGAACGGCAGCGGGAACGTGGTGGAGCAAGGCTGAACCGGCGACCGCCGCCGCCGAGGTTACGCGGGATCGTCCGCCGAGTCGTTGGCCGGCGGGTCGCCCGGATCGTCCAACACGCTGACCGCGATGCCGTACGGCAGGAAACGCACCTTGCGCTTGGGATCGGTGTTGTTCTTGTGGGCGCGCAGCGCGTCGAGCTCGTTGGCGTACACCTGCTCCACCCGGGCCCCGCCGTCGGCGTCCACGGTGTAGATGGCCCACACCCCGTCACCGGCCTCGCCGGCGGTCTCGGGCTCGGGCCGTCCGCGCCGGGAAAGGTCGTCGAAGAGCAGCGACCACCCCGACCGGCCACCGGGAGCTCCGACATACCTGGTGAAGCGCTCGAACGCGTCGCGCAAACCCTCGGTCCCCTCCCGGATCACCCGATCGAGGTCCTCGGGATCGAACCCGAATCCGCCGCCCGATCCACCCTTATCGCTCATACTGCCCAGTCTGCGCTCAAGTCACCGGATCCGCTACGGGCCGGGTTCCGCGGGGGGCGGCGGGGCCGGCGGCGGAGGCGGGTTGATGGGAATCGGGATCGAGACGAACGGTAGGTGCAGGTACATCGTCATGATCGGAGTCGGCGGAGCCGCGGGGGCCGGCGCGGCCGGCGGGGGCGCCGCGGGCGGCGGTGCCACGGGCTGGGGGGCCTGTGGCACCGGCGTCTGCACCGGCGGAGGGGCCTGGCGGGTCGGCTGCCGGCGGGGCTGTGGTGCCGGCGCCAGGTACGCCGGGGCCTGCGCCGGTCTGGTGACGGTCTGCGGCGGTGCCTGCACCACCGGCGGCGGGGGGGCCGCCACCTCCACGGGCGGCGGCGCCGCCGGCGCGGCGCTCGGTGCCGGCAACAAGACCTGCGCCGGCAGCTCGGTGGCGGGCGCCGCCACCGCCGGTGTCTGGAGGCTGTCGCGTGGTCCACCCTGCTGCGCCGCGGTCGGGCGGACATCGGAGGACAGCGACACGACCAGAACCCCGGCCACCACAGCGGCCACGCCGACGACGGCGCCGCCGATCAGCGCCAGGGGCCGACGCCTGGTGTCGGTGGCGGGCTCGATCCGGTGCTCGGTGTCCTCGTCCACCGCGCTGTAGGCCAGTGCGCCCTCGCTGACACCGGCCATCGCGCACACGTCGAGGTAGCTCGGGGTGAGCGCGCGGGGACTCACCTCCCCGGTGCCCGGGTCCAGTGCGTAGGCCAGCGCGGACGTCGACGAGGCGAACAGCGGCGCATTCGCCGATGCCAGCGCCGCGCCCCGGGCCAGCGCCATTTCCGGTTCTTCCGGACAGCTCACGACCAGGGACGTCGCGGCCTCCACCGCCGGCTTGAGGTCGACGATGTCGACGCCACAACCGACGAGAAACACGCCGTCGGCCCGCGAAGCCGGCGCATCGAGACCGGCGACCATGGTGACCAGCCCGGCGGCCGGCGACGCATCCCCCAGCGACTGGCGATGCAGGTCCACGATCGAGCCGTCGGCGATCTCCACCACCGCAAGCGTCGCGCTGTCGGCCTCGACGAAAAGCATCGCGATGTGCTCGTAGTCCAGGGCCGCGCCCACCGTCTGCGCCAGCGCGGCCGCGGCGAGCAGCGGCGAAACCAGCATCACACCGCCCACCTCGCGGGCGGCCAGTTCCAGCCGCAGCGCGGCCACCTCGGTGGGATCGGTCCACGTCACCCCGGTGGAGGTCAACTGGTAACCGCCCTCGGTCGCGCCTTCTCGGGTGCCGATCAGCGCGGCGATCACCCGATCGGTCGCGGCTTCACCCCCGTCGTCGGCAGCGACGTCGATGCTTTCTTCCTCGACGGTCGCGCCGTCGGCATCCGTGCCCTCGATCAACACCATCCGGACTGCCGAGGGCTCCATCGATACCCCGAGCACGATGTCCATAACCCCTCCAAGCCATGTGCGAGCTAGCACGGGGTCTAGGCGGACCGGCGCACCGCCCCGGCCGCCATCGACAAGAGATCCGCCCCTCTGCTGGAGCGACCGATTCAGCTGGCCTGTATGCAGTTTGCCAGCTCAAACCCTACTCGCACACATCGAGGCAGGGAGCGATTCCTATGAAGCTCAAATGCAGACGGCGTGCGGGGCCGACACGTGGCCCCGGACCGGACACCCGTGTTTGTCGCGCGCCCGAAGGCACCTGACCCGCGGGGTCAGGGGCCGCCCGGGCTGGAGAACGGGTTCTGTGGGTTGGTGTTCTGCGGCACCTGGTTGAGCGGGACCTGATTTGCCGGAATCTGGCTGCCCGGGGCCTGGTTGGCCGGGGCCTGGTTGGCGGGCACTTGAATCGGTATCGGGAGCGGGATCAGCGGGACGTGCAGCCACTGGGTCGTCATCTTCACGGGCGGCGGTTCCGACGTGGCGGGTGCCTCCGCCGCACTCGGCTCCTCTGCCGCGCTGGGCGACTCGGGGGTGGACGGCGGTGCGGAGCTGACCGGCGTGGTGGCCGCGGGGGGGCGTGTGGTGGTGGTGATCGGCGCCGGCTTGGTGGTCGTCATCGACGGGGGCGGCGACGGGGTCGGCGGGGGCGGTGGCGGCGTCTCGACACTGGTGGGCGCCGCCGCATTGGGGATCGCCGCCTCGGTGGGCGGTGGCGGTAGCGGGCTGGGCGCCATGGGACTGGTCGGGATGGGATTGGGCAGCTTCGCGCTCGGCGACGGCGCGACGCTGGGCACGATCGGGGCCGGGTGGGGAGTGTGGCGTTGCTCGACCGCGGTCAGGGTGATCGCCACACCGCCGATCGCCGTCATCGCCACCGCCGCACACAGGCCGATCAGCAGCTGCGACACCCGAACGCGTCGCCAGGACGGCTCTTTGGGTGGATCGATGATGTTGAGCCGCATCGAGAAGCAAGGACCGTCTTCGTTGTAGGAGTCGCCCTCGAAGCGGGTCGGCACCTCCGGGAATTCGGTCTGCGACCAAGCCAATTCACGGTCTGTCAGGGCATCCTGGTCGATCACCAACACGTCGCCGGCCGGCAGGTCGATCACGCCGGTGCCCGAACCTGCGGTGGCTTGGGCAAACCCTGCCATCAGCCCGATGGAGGTGCGGGTCCGCAGGTCGAGAAGTTCCTCCCGCGTCGCCAGCAGCAGGGCTCCTTTTGCGGCCGCGCTCACCGGATCCGACGCGGTCAGCACCGGCAGCCTGGTGTGAAACGAGAGGCGTTGGCTGACAAGCGGAATGCTGGCGCCCCCGCCGACCGTCACCACCGCTGCGAGGTCGGCGAAGCTCGAGTTGTGGCGCGCCAGCATGTCGTCGAAGGCGTAGATGAGGCCGGTGAGCCGGTCGGCGATCAGGTCCTCGAACTTCTCCCGGTGCAACTCGATGCCGGTGCGGGTACCCGAAAGCTCAACCGCGAGTTCGGTCACGGCGTCGGTGGACAGCCGCTCCTTGGCCTCCCGGCACTGGTCGCGCAGTCTGCCGAGCTGCCCCAGGGCGGTGGGACCGGTCGGGTCCACGTCCTCGTGGCCGAGCTCTTCGATCACCTGCAGCAACAACGCCTGATCGAGCTGGTTGCCCGAGAAGTCGTCGTAACGCATTGTGGCACTGACAGGTTCGAACTCATCCTTGGTTTCGACCAGGGTGACACAGGTGCCGGAGCCGCCGAAGTCCAGCAGCCCGACCACGCCTCCGGTGGGCACGCCCACTTCGGCGTTGACCGCCGTCAGCGCCGCGATCGCATCCGGCACCAGGCGTGGTGCCATGCCGCTGCGGACGAACCCGACGTGCGTGCGCAATGCGTTGCGCAACGCCTGCACCGTCGCGGGTTTCCAGTGCGCGGGGACGGCAATCGTGATCTCCGAGGAACTCGCATCGGCACCGACGGCAACCACCATCGCATCCAGCGCCTCAACCGTCAGCAGGTCGGGGTCGTGCGCGGATCCGTCCGGGGAGATCAGCGCCACAGAATCGCCGATACGTTCCACGAACGCACTCATCAGAGTGCCCGGTTCGGCCGAATTATCGGCGAACACACCAAGTTTCGGGGCGCAGTGTGGATACAGGGTGAGCACGGCGCGACGGATGACCGGAGAACTGCCGTTCGCCGCCGCAACCAGGTTCATGGTCCCGATCGACAACCCCAGCGGGTCGTACATATAGCCATGCTTTCGTCGATAGGGGTCGGTAGCCAGCGTTAACCATAGCCGCGGAGGTGTCGAATACGGTTCGGCAGCAACCTCATTGGTATCCGGTCGATGCCGTGTCGTCATTGAAAAGGTATCTTCGGCACCCTTGACAGGACGGCCGGAGCAACGTCCGGCCCGGCCCTGGCGCAGCGCGGCCGGCGTGATGTGCTGCAATGGCCCGGTGAGCCTCTCCGATTACCCCGTGGCAGATGTCGAAGCGATCAAGCAGGTCAAGTACCGCTACCTGCGCGCGATGGATACCAAGCACTGGGACGAATTCGCCGACACGATGACCGAGGACATCGTCGGCGCCTACGGTTCGTCGCTGGGTAAGGAATTGCACTTCGACAATCGCAAGGACCTGGTTGAGTACCTGAGCTCAGCCATGGGGCCCGGCGTGGTCACCGAACACCGGGTGACGCATCCGGAGATCACCGTCAGCGGGGACACGGCTTCGGGTATCTGGTATCTGCAAGACCGGGTCATCGTGGCCGAGTTCAACTTCATGCTGATCGGCGCGGCGTTCTACCGGGATCAGTACCGGCGTACCCCCGACGGGTGGCGGATCAGCGCAACCGGCTACGACCGCACCTATGAGGCGACGATGTCGGTGGCGGACCTCAAGTTCAACGTGAAGCCCGGCCGTGCTCGCGCAGATGTGAGCGAATAGCGGCCTCTTACTTGGCGATCGCGATGACCGCGCCGGGCCGCAGCCACTTGATGATCGACACCAGCGTCGCGTCGTCGATGGCCACACATCCCTCGGTGGGACCGCCGTCGGTGGTGTGAAAGAAGAACGCGGCGCCACCACCGGGCACCTTGTTCTTGTTGACACCCATCACCACCGCGTGCTTGTACTGCGGGATCTGCAGGTTCTCGCTTTCGGCAGTATTGAAGGGGCACTGCGCTTTCTGGCACACCTGCATGCTGTTGAAGGTGGGGCTGTGGTCGTCGCCACTCCACCAGTGGTTCGGTCCGACTTGCGTATAGGGAAGCCCCCCACCGGGATTCGGCGCGGTACCGAACGCCGAGTCCAGGCTGTAAACGCCCATCGGGGTGGCCGGATAGCCGCTCTTGGCCTGCGGGGCCATACCCGCCGAGCCGACGTGGGTGGAAATGCCGGTCTTCAGCGGCTGCCAGCCGGCCGCGGTGCGCTGATAGATGTCCATCTTCGCGTTGGACCCACCGGTGGAGACCACCGAAACCACTTGTGTCGCATTACCGACCGAGTTCGCGAACCACGGATTTCCGGCCGCGCCGGCAACCGGGGCACACAATCCTGCGAGAGCGATGACCATTACGGGAGCGCACACGGCAGCACAAAGCTGAGCTAGCAGTCGGCGCATTGCTCAATCGTCAGACCGGCCGCAGCGCAGGGTCAAGTCAAGGTTGAGACCCGGTTGCGTCACGGGGCCGTGATCCAGGCCGGAACACCCAGAGACACAACATGAAATACACGTACCCCAGCGCCCAGCCGGCGATGACGTCCGACGGGTGGTGCACGTTGAGCGCCACCCGCGCCACGCCCACCCAGAAGACACCCAGGCCGGACAACCCCATCGCGGCGACCCGCGCCGGACGGCTTCTCATCATCGGCAGGAACAGGGCCAGCAGCGCGAGCAAGCCACACATCGCCTCAAGTGCGTGCCCCGACGGGAATGACGTCTCGGTTGCCACAACCAGGGCGGTGGCGGGGCGCGGCCGCCCGGCCAGATTCTTGGCCACCCAGGTCACCAGCCCGTTGAGCGGGCCGCAGGCCAGCAGCAGCAGCCCCATTCTGACCCGCCGCCGGGCCAGCAGCGCCACCGCCGCCACCAGGCCGCACACCCGCACGGGAACCGGGCCCAAGACAATAGACACGACAACCCAGAACCGCACCCATCCGGCGTGCTTGATCCCGATGTCGTGCGCCGGGTTCAACAGCGCCCAGTCGAAGTCGTGCAGCCAGCCCCAGTGCTGCCGGTGCCCCACCCACAGCACGACGTAGAGCAGCACCGCCGCCGGCACCAGCCAGCCCGGCCACCGGCAGCGGGGCGCACTTTGTCGGCTGGTCACGGGCTACATCGATACCAGGCTTGGTGCACCGAACGCCAAACCGCCCCATACTGGCGAGATGGCGGTGATTCTTCGCAAGTTGTTCGGTGTCGGTAAGTTGCCCGCGGATCTGCACGCCCAGATGGAAGCCGAGGGCATCATTCACCTCGCCGAATTCGTCGCCGTCACCAGGCGGTTCAGCGGCTCCATTCCGGGCCTGCGCTCGCAGGGCAGCATCGCCAGCTATGTGGGATCGCTGGTGTTCACGCAGGAGCGGGTGCTCGCGACACTGTCGGTGGTGCCCAAGCTGGCCGGTCGCGTCGTGGACGTGCGATGGGACGAGGCGGAAAGCGGTGCGGCCACCGCGGAGATCTCCGCGACGGGACTGCAGGTCGATCTGGACACCGCCGCCGTGGACGAGAAGTTCCACGGTCACCTGTCCCTGCACTTCAAGGACACCATTGACGACGAACTGCTGGCCCGGCTGCCGCGGCGCTCGCTGGCCTTCGATGTGCCGCCGGAGTACGTCTTCCGGGCGGTGGGCGTCACGTACAGCCCGTGAGGGCCACGTTTCTACGATGACCGGGTGACCGATCACGCGTACACCGCCGCCGAGCGTCGCGCCGTGTACCGCGTCATCTCGCAGCGACGCGACATGCGCCGCTTCGTGCCGGGCGCAGAGGTTCCCGGCGAGGTGCTGACCCGACTGCTGCAAGCCGCCCACGCCGCGCCCAGTGTGGGACTGATGCAGCCGTGGCGCTTCATCCGGATCACCGATCAGGACCTACGGCGGCGCATCCACGCACTCGTCGACGCCGAACGCGTTCTCACCGGGGCAGCGCTGGGGCCGCGGGAGGCGGAGTTTCTGGCCCTGAAAGTCGAGGGCGTGCTCGAGTGCGCGGAGTTGCTGGTGGTGGCGCTGTGCGAGAACCGGGAGGCGCACATCTTCGGCCGGCGCACGCTCCCGCAGATGGATCTCGCGTCGGTCTCGTGCGCGATCCAGAACCTGTGGCTGGCGGCGCGGTGCGAGGGCCTGGGCGTGGGCTGGGTGTCGCTGTTCGACCCGGACCGGTTGGCGTCCTTACTGGGGATGCCGGCCGGTGCCGAGCCGGTGGCGATTCTGTGCGTGGGTCCGGTGCCGGACTTCCCGGACCGCCCGGCACTGGAATTGGACGGCTGGACGTCGGCGCGACCGCTGCCGGACTTCGTCTCGGAGAATCAATGGCAGACTCCTCAGAGCGAAAGGACGGTGTGAATGGGTGACGCGGGAACAGCTGCGCAGAATGTCCTGCTCGTGCACTGGCACGACCTCGGCCGTTACCTCGGTGCCTACGGCCACCCGGACGTGTCGAGCCCACGACTGGACCGCCTCGCCGCCGAGGGCATCCTGTTCACCCGGGCGCATGCCACCGCACCGTTGTGCTCGCCCTCACGCGGCTCGCTGTTCACCGGGCGCTACCCGCAGAGCAACGGGCTGCTCGGCTTGGCCCACCACGGTTGGGAATACCGCACCGGGGTACGCACCCTGCCCCAGCTGCTGAGTGAATCCGGTTGGTATTCAGCACTTTTCGGCATGCAACACGAGACGTCCTATCCCAAGCGGCTGGGGTTCGACGAGTTCGACGTGTCGAACTCGTACTGCGAGTACGTGGTGGAGAGGGTCCAGGAGTGGCTGCAGGACTGGCCCACTCTGCAAGCCGGTGAGCCGTCCGGACAACCATTCCTGCTGACCGCAGGCTTCTTCGAAACCCACCGGCCCTATCCGCACGATCGCTACCAGCCCGCCGACAGCGCGGCCGTCGCCGTCCCTGACTACCTGCCCGACACCCCCGAGGTGCGCGGCGACCTCGCCGACTTCTACGGGTCCATCACCACTGCGGACGCCGCCGTCGGCCGGATTCTGGACACCCTGTCCGAGACGGGGCTGGACGCCAGCACCTGGGTGGTGTTCTTCACCGATCACGGTCCGGCGTTTCCCCGGGCCAAGTCCACGTTGTACGACGCGGGAACCGGCATAGCGCTGATCATCCGGCCGCCCGCCGGCCTCGGCGTCCCGCCGTCTGTCTACGACGAGTTGTTCAGCGGCGTCGATCTGCTGCCCACCCTGCTCGGATTGCTGGGTGTCGAGGTGCCTGACGACGTCGACGGCGTCTCGCACGCCGATGCGCTGTTCGCACCCGAGGCGATCGCCCCGGTGCGCGATCACGTATACACCACGAAGACCTACCACGACTCGTTCGACCCGATTCGGGCGATCCGCACCAAGGACTACAGCTACATCGAGAACTACGTGCCGCGGCCGCTGCTGGACCTACCGTGGGACATCGAGGAGAGCCCGTCCGGAATGGCCGTCGCACCCTTCGTCACCGCGCTCAGGCCGCCGCGCGAACTCTACGATCTGCGCACCGACCCGACCGAGACCAGGAATCTGCTCGGTGACACGGTGCCCAACCGGGACGCTGACTCCGTCGCGGCAGATCTTGCCGTACGGCTCCATGACTGGCGTCAGCGCACCGGAGATGTGATCCCTTCGGAGTTCGCCGGCACCCGGATCTCGGTGCGATACACCGAAACCTATCTGCAGATCCATCGCTCGACACCGACCAGCCGCTCCGCCATCGCCGTGGACCGCGGTATCGAAGACGAGGTCGAGCCCGGCCTAACCAGTTGACCGGCGCCCGCCGACCTGCGCCACGATGAACAGCCGCCGGAACGGGAAGATGGTCGTGCCGTCGGCGCGGGCCGGATAGGCGTCGTCGAGCAGCGGGATCAGCTCCTGGCGGAATTGGTCGAAACCGTCGTCGTCGAGGCGCTCACGCACCGGCACCAGCGCCGTGCCGGTGATCCACTCGAGCACCGGGTTCTCGCCGGAGAGCTGGTGCAGATAGGTGGTCTCCCACGCGTCGACCCGGCAGCCGGCGTCCAGCAGCAGGTCGGCGTAGTGGTTGGGCGGATGCACCACCGCACCCACCCGAAACGGTATGTCGCGCATGATCTTCGCGTACGGCTCCCGGCGGGCCAGCGCGCGCACGGCGGCATGCGACGGCGTGTCGAAGTTGCCGGGGATCTGCACGGCGATCCACGACCCGCCGGGCAGCTGTCCGACCCACTTGAGCAGCAGGTCGGAGTGTTCGGGCACCCAGTGCAACGCCGCGTTGCTGACCACGACGTCGGTGTCCGGTTGCGGCTTCCAGTTGCGCAAGTCGCCGGTGACGGCGTCGATCCCGCGTTCGCGGGCCGCGGCAACCATCTCCGGTGAACTGTCGATGGCCTCGATCACCGCTTGCGGCCAGCGCTTGGCCAGGTACCGGGTCAGGTGACCGGGGCCGCAACCCAGGTCGACCACGCGGCGCGCCCGGTCGGCCCCCACCCGCGACAGCAGGTCGTAGAACGGACGGCTGCGATGAGCCGCAAAAGCCAGGTAGACGTCCGGATCCCACATTTCGGTCCTCCTGATCGACACCTGCAGTGGTTTGGTCCGTCGGGTGTCATAAACAAACCGTATTACCGGACTCGCCCAGAATGCGCGGCCACGGTCTGAAAAATATTGACGATCGTGTCCAAACGCCCGGCTTTCGTCCCGAAGTGCGCGTTAACATCGAGGAGATGTCTGAGATTTCGGACCTGGCCGGCGACGCTGCCGCTCCGATCATTCCACCGGCGCTCGTTCCCGACGTACCCGGCGGCGATGTCGGCGCCGAGGGACTGCCCGCCCGCTCGGCCCTTTCGGCCCGGCAGCGCCTCGTGGTGGAAGCCTCGGCCATCAGCGATGTCGCGCTGCGCACCACCGCGTCGGCACTGCTGGCCGCCACGGTGGCACCGGTGGTCGTCAACAGCAATCTGCGCCGCGGCGATTCCGGCAGCGAGCGCGACAAGCTCAGGTTCTACGCCGAACTCGGCGCCGAGAAAGATCCGCGCAAGTCCTTTCCGGCTCCGCTCGAGCCACCCGAGAAGGTGTCCCGGCAGGCCAGTCCAATCGCCCAGCGAGTCGCACTGGCCACCATCGACAACATCTCGTTCCCCAGCAGTTTCCGGGCGATCAACCCGGCGATACGCAAGCGGTGGAGTGCGTTGACTGCCAACAATGTGGTGCGTGCCCAACATTGGCGCCACGATGACGGGCCGCGGCCCACACTGTGCGTGATCCACGGCTTCATGGGCTCTTCCTACCTGTTCAACGGCCTGTTCTTTTCGCTGCCGTGGTACTTCCGGTCCGGTTATGACGTGTTGTTGTACACGTTGCCCTTTCATGGGAAGCGAGCCGAAAAGTGCTCACCCTTCAGCGGTTTCGGGTTCTTCGCCAATGGGTTGAGTGGTTTCGCCGAGGCGATGGCCCAAGCGGTGCACGACTTCCGGTCCGTGGTGGATTATCTGCACGGCACCGGTGTGGAAAAGATTGCGCTGACGGGACTTTCGCTGGGTGGGTACACCGCGGCGCTGATCGCCTCCGTCGACGACCGACTGGAAGCCGTCATCCCGAACTGCCCCGTCATCACGCCCGGTGACCTGTTCGACGAGTGGTTTCCGGCGAGCACCTTCATCAAGTTCGGCAGATGGCTGACCAGCATCAGCAACGAGGAGTTGCAGGCCGCGCTGGCCTATCACGGTCCGTTGAACTACCGGCCGCTGCTGTCCAAGGAGCGCCGGATGATCATCACCGGGCTGGGCGACCGGATGGCCCCGCCGCAGCACGCGGTGGCCCTGTGGGAGCACTGGGACCGGTGCGCGCTGCACTGGTTCCCCGGCAGCCACGTCCTGCACGTAAGCCAATTGGACTACCTACGCCGGATGACGCCATTCCTGCATCAGTTCATGTTCAACTGACCACCGCCACGGCGGTCGGCCAGTTCAGCCTTTCGAGCAGGTCCACCGGCGCCTGCGCGTGCCCGTCGAGTCGCCTGGTGGACAGCGGATCCAGCGCCTGCAGAGCCGGGCGCTGATTTCCCCGCTCGAGTATCAGCCCGGCTACCGGTGCCGCGCTGCCCGGCGCGGCATCGGTGTGCAACGCGCAGGCGGCGGCGAGCGTGTGGCGCCCACCCGAGTCGGCGATCTCGAGCGCCGTCCAGATTTCGCCGGCCTGCTGCGCCCGAACCGCGGCCAGCGTCTCTGGCAATGCGGAATCGGGAGTGATCCGGTACGCCGCAACATAATCCGAGTCACCCTGCTGCACCGAGCGCCAGGTTTCGCGGGCCGCCTTGGATTCGAAAGCAAGCACTTCCGGAACCTGCTCAGGGTCAACGATATTGGCGTCGAAGCCGATCTCACGCAGATGATCGGCGAGCCGGCGGGCGGCGACCTCGGCCGTCTCGTGCAACGGAATCCGGGACGAGCGGGCCTGTAGCGCGGCGAGGTTCTCGACGGCCGACACCGTCAGCCCGATCCACGTCTCGCAGGCACCGCCGGCGACGGCGCGACTGGTGATCCGGATGCTGTCGGCGCGGATGCCGTAGCAGTTGAGGTAACGGGCAATCAACGGCAACGGCAACGGGCCGGCGTCCGGCGCCGCCGGTCCCAGCCGCAGCAGCGCGGTGGTGCGGGTCTTCGCGTCGGGCTCGGGCGCCGGCCGTCCGCCACGGCGGATGATTGCCAGGCGCCGGCCGAGGATTGTGGTGAAGTGCAGCCCGCGCCACCAGCCGAACAACAGGATCACCGTCACGGCGGCGCTACCCAGCAACCAGTAGGCACGGGTGGACTGCCAGGGGTAGGCCCCGGAATAGGCTAAGGCGGCGGGCACCACGGCCAGCAGCGCCAGGGTGACCCTGGCGGCCCCCGGTTTGGGAATCGAGCGGCTCACGGGGTGGACTCCTTCCGGCGGCGCACTACCGCCACCGTCGCTGCGGTGATGATGACGAGCAGTGTCAGCACGCCGGCTCCGGCCAGTGCGACATTGCGTGGTGTGGTGTCCTTGGCCGCCGCCGGCGGCGGGAGGGTGACCGGCCGCACCGATGGCGGGGGCGGGGTCCCGCCGGGCGCGGACGGCAGTTGCCAGGTCAATGCCGCGACCGCATCCAGGGTGCCGGCCCCGACGACGTTGGACGGATCCCGGGGGCCGTTCTGTGCGGTCGCGGTCAGGCGGCGCACCACCTCGGCGGCCGGCAGCTCCGGATACTTGGAGCGGACCAGCGCCGCCACGCCGGAGACGTAGCCGGCCGCGTAACTGGTGCCGCTGAGCGGGATCTGTTGCTGGTGGTCGTCGGGCAGGCCGTTGGCCAGGGCACCGCCGTCGGCGTTGCTCACCGACGCGATGTTCTCCCCGGGTGCCGCGATGCCCACCCACGGACCGGCCATGGTGAATCTCGAGGGCCGGCCGTCTGACGCGACCGAGGCCACCGACAGCACGTAGGGCTGCCACCACGACGGCACCGAGACCGACGTGACGCCCGCCCAGTTGCGTGGGTCACTGGGCCGGCTCATATCGGTCAGCGGGTTGGAGTCGCACGAGGTGCCACCGGCCACCGATCCGGTCGGGCCGCTGTTGCCCGCGGCCGCCACGATCACCGCGTCCCGGTCCACGGCCGCATACCTGATCGCCGCCCCCAGCGCCGCCTGATCGACGCTGCGGTCGGCCGGCAGGCACGTGATCGCGGAGATGTTGATCACCCGGGCGCCGCGGTCGGCCGCGTGCACGATGGCCCGGGCCAGCGCCTCGATGTCGATGGCCGCTCGCGCCAGCGTCGGGTCGCCGCCCGGGGTGCGCGGCGAGAACTTGGCGGAAGTGACCCGCAGCGACAGCAGGCGCGCCGCGGGCGCCACGCCGGAGAAGCCGTCGTCACCGGGCTGGCCGGCGACGATACCGGCGACCAGGGTGCCGTGCCCGTCGCAGTCGGTCAGCCCGTCGGTGGAATCTACGAAGTCACCGCCGGCATCGACATTGTTCAGACGCGGACCCGGCTGCACCCCGGTGTCGATGATGGCCACCACTTGGCCTTCACCGCGGGAAAACTGCCAGGCGTCAGTCAGATTCAACATGGATTGGCTGGCGGTCGGCGTGCCCGGATCGCTGCCCGGGATGACGCCGGAGACGCTGCACGGGCCGCGCTGCTCCATCGCCTGCACCGGCCCCGGCGTCCCACTCGGCGGCTGGGCCCCGGCATCCACCACCGGCGGGCTGATCGCCGACGCCGACGGGGCAGTCGCGATCACCGGAGCCTGCAGCAACGCCAGAACCGCAGTGCAGCAACCGAGTGCAGCGGCACGTCTCATCGATTGAGCACCCAGGCGAACAAGCCGACCAGGAACGCCATCACCGGGATCAGCGAAGCGTCCAGGCCGGCCGCGACAAAGCCCAGCAACCGGCGCAGCGGCAGTGCGTAGCTGTCCGGCGAGGCGATCGACGAGTTCAGCGCCACCACGATCCACGCCAGCGCGAGGACGACCAGCACCAGTCCCGCGACGAAGGCACCCACGAAACGCCCCGTCGCGGCATAGAACACCAGCAGCACCCCGGCCACCAGGAACGGCTGCGCCAGCAGCCACGCCTTGCATGCTGCCGAATCCCACACCCGCGCCCTTAGTGTGGCGGCCAGCGAGGTCGCTACCACCACGTACCAGCCCGCAACGCTGAGCGTCTCGGGTCGCAACGCGATGGCCACCGATCCGAGCACACTCAGTAGCACGGCCGCGGCGATGAACCCGTTCTGGTGGGCGTCGCTGACCCGCACCCGTCGGGGCAGGTCCTCGAGCACCCGCAACGACGGTGCGGACGGTGTGGGATCGCCGGGCGCCGGAATGACCGGCAGCGGGAACCGCGCCCACAGCGCAGAGAGTTGAGCGGCCTGGATGGTGATCAACAGCGCGGCCACGATCAGCCCGCAGCCCAGGGTCAGTAGCGTTGGCTGCCAGAGTAATTCGGCACCCGCCGCCAGCGCGACGGTGAGCCCCACCACCGCCGTTGCGGTGAAGAATCCGACGGCGCGCTCGCGTTCCACACTCGGGACGATCAGGGCGATCAGCGACCAGGCGGCGACGCCGGCCGCGGCCAGCAGCACCTGTGCGGCCCCGAACCGACCCGGTACCGCCAGTGCCAGCGCCGCCGCAATGGGCACCAGAGCGGCGATCGACAAGGCCATCCCGGTACGCGGCGAGCGACCGGTGCTCAGCAGGCCGGTGATGGCAACCAGGGCCGCGATGACGCCGGCCGCCACCAAACCGGCCAGCGCTCCGGTGACCACCCGGTGGGCAACCGACAAACCGGTCGCCAACAGCGCCACGCCGATCACCGCGGCCAGCGCGCCGCGCTGAATGTGCTTCGGGCCCCAGGGATTGCGCCGTGACGACGAGAAGATCATGGCGGCGTCGGCGATGTCCTCGACGATGCCGGGCGCGGCGGGCCCCGTCGGCACCGGCTGCAGGGCGAGCAGATCCCCGTCGACCACGCCGACGGTGTCCAGGCTGGCGTCCAGGCTGAACGGCGCGCCCCCGATGGGCGCCAGGCTCAGGTAGGGAGCGGCCGCGCTGCCGTCAGCGTCTTCACCGTTGCGGCCGGCGGGAACCACCAAACGCTGGACCGCAGGAAGGATTTCGCGCAGCGGCAACTCGGCCGGCAGTGCCATCTCCGTCAACCGGCTGTCCGCGAGAATGGCGACGCGGACGATCGGCATGACGGTGCCGGACGTCACTGAACCCACCGGGGTTGCCGGGGTCGTTGCTGAAACATCGTGCTCTCTTTCTGCTTGCTACTTATGCGTTTGTCTGGGTAGAGAAGTCTCGCGATAACCGGTGGTCGGGGAACCATTCCCCGTCCGGCAACAAGGACGTGAGGTGCTCGATCGCGACCGCGGTCGCGAAGGGCGTGCCGGGACTGAAGGTCGAAACCCATTCGCCGTCGAAGGCCCGGGAGGGACTGACCAGCACCCGCCCGGCGGTGGCGTCGACGATGCTCAACCCGACTTCGGTGGTGGTGTGCGTGCCGTCCCGGTTGCAGCCGGCGACCACCTCGACATAGCTGCGCGGGCCGGAGAACACCGACTCCACCACCGACCGTGCGGAGGCCGGGACGCCCAGAAAGTCAAGGACTTCCGCAAGCGGCGCGCCGGACCGCAGCCGCTCGTCGGCGCGGGCCCCGACGCGGGTCGGCATGGTGAACGCCTCGAACCGGGCCGGGGGGCGTTGCATCAGTCCGACGCCCAGCACCGGAACCAGCGCCCGCGGGTCGTCGATGTCCATCACCGTGAACGTGACCAATTGTGCGCTGCGCAGCGCCACCACGGTCACACCGGCACGCTGGGCGACGATGCCGCGCAACATGTCATCGGCGCCGGTGACCGAGCCGGGGCCGACGTATCGCAGGTCGAGCCAACGGTCCGGGAAGCAGACCACCTTGATCCAGTCGGCGATCGCGGGGTTGATCGCACCGTCTTGCGGTGCGACCACCCCCATCCGGGTCAGCTCGTCGCGCTGACGGTCGAAAAAGGCAGTTCGTTGCGCGGCGTCCCGATAGGGCGTGGTGATGGCGAGCACCCAGGGAAAATTGCCCGCCCCAACACTTTCGGCAATGAACCACGCCTGATCGACCGTCAGCTCGACGGCGTTGGGCGTAGCGTCCATCTAGTTGGGACTAACCGCCCCACTTGGCGGCTTCGGCCTGGTCGCGGGCCATCATCGACATGGTGTTGGCCTCGTGGGTGCTGGCCATCGCCTGGTAGGCGCGCACCAGGTCCTCCATGGCTTGGTTCCACTGCACCTGCCAGGCCTGGTACGTCACCCCGGTGTCGCCCTGCCAGGCATTCTGCAGCGCGGCCTGCTCGGCCGAGATGTCGGCACCCAGGCCCTGCAGCGTGCCCGCGTAGCCGGACATATCGCCGGCGTGGGCGAGCATGGCCGGGTAGTTGTACATGATCTGCGACATGAGAAATCCTCTCTGGACGAACCGGCTCAGAAACCGGTGTAGGACGAGGCGGCCGCCGCGTCGGCAGCCACATACGTGCCGGCAGCCTCACCGAGGTTGGCCTGCGCGATGTCCAACAGGGTGTTGACCCGGGCCGCTACCTCCACGAAGCGGGCGTGCGCGGCTTGAAACGCGGCCGAGGACTCGCCCTGATGGAACGCCTGTGCGGACATCGCCGCCTGCTCGGCCTGACCGATCGTGTGCCGCATCAATCCCGCCTTGGCGCCGAACGCCGACTGCGAGGACACCAATTGCGGAATATGAGCATCCAACAAACTCACAACTTTTCCTTTCCACCTACGTGATTCATTCGAATCGGAATTCCGTCACCGACTGCTCGGCAAGTCTTCTCGCTGACTTCCGGCTACCCCTTCCTCTCGGCCCCGCTCCCAGGTCCCGGGCACCATCGGCATCCGCGGACCCCCACCGAAATCGTCGCCGGCCAGGGCCGTCAGCCCGGCCGCCGGCAACAGCGTCTCGGCGGGCAGCGTCCCGGCGAATCCGAACGTTCCGCCACCGCGCCCGGAAGCCTGGGTACCGCCCTCGAATGGCTCCGGTGCGTCGGGATTGCCGGAATCCATATCCAGATACTCGTCGCTGTGGTCGTGCAGCGGAGCGCGCCGGCGCCGCTTCGCCCGCGCCGCCGCACTGCTCACCGCGGCCGCGCCGGCCGCGGGAATGGTTGCCGCGGGCGCCTTGGCGCCGCTGCGGCCACCGACCGTTGGTCCGCAGCTAGGTCCCCAATCACCGCCCACCCCAACGACATACGGCGCGAAACTGGAGGTGGCAGGGGCCGGCGTCGCGGGCGCGCCCGCACTGGTGCCGGCGGCGGCCGATCCGGCCGGGGCGCCGGCGACGCTGCCGGTCGTCGGCGCCATCCCGGCGACCGGCCACGCGGCGTGGGCACTGGTACCGACCAGCGCCAGCGGCGCCGCGACGGCCGGAAGCACGACCGGCGCGGCAGTGGGCAGCAGCGCCGTGGCGCTCAGCCCCAGGCTGAGCGCGACCGGCAGCAGGAACGGCGAACTCAGGATCAAGGCCCAGGTCGGCCAACCCACGAGGTTGAAGAACACCTGGTAGGCCAGCGCGAACAGCAATGGGCCGTAGGTGATGATCGCCGCTTCGGGATTGGTGAGGAAGGCGATGATGATTTTGATCGTGTTGCCGATCGGGTCCTGCAGGAACGTCGCAATCTCCTGCAGCATCCAGGAGTAGAAGCCGGTGTAGGCGTTGTACAGCTGCTGCAGTAGTTGCACCAGCCACTGCCACGGATCCGCTGCGGCCGCAGTGGCCGTCCAGCCGCCGGCCTCGCCGCCGGGATTCAGCACCGCGGGGGCGGGGTTGGTACGCGGCGCCGATGCCAGTGCCGCGCCGGTGGCCGCCTGATAGAGGGCCATGGTCGCGGCGGCCTGCAACCACATCCGCAGATAATCGGCTTCGTTGAGCGCGATGGGAATGGTGTTGATACCGAAGAAATTCGTCGCTACCAGGACACCGTGCAGCAGGTGATTGGCCGCCAGCTCCGCCAACGTCGGCATCGCCGCCAGGGCGGTGCCGTAGGCCGCGGCCGCCGTGTTGAGCCGGGCAGCCGTCACCGCGGCGTCAGCACTGGTCTGCGTGAGCCAGGCCACGTAGGGCTGATGCGCGGCCACATACCGCGCGGCGCTCGGCCCCTGCCACGAGCCGGCCGCAACCGCCCCCAGCAGCCCATCCAGTTCCGCTGCCGCCGAGGCATATTCGGCGCTGAGCGCGCTCCAGGCCCCGGCGGCCGCCAAAAGCGACGCCGGACCCGGTCCACTGCTCAGCAGTGCCGAATGCACCTCCGGCGGCGAAGCCACCCAGATGGGCCCCAGGGGGGAGCTCATCAGCCGCCCGCCACCCCGTAGGTCGCAGCGGCCGCCGCGTCACCGGCGAGGTAGCTGGCTCCGGCATCGGCGACGCCGACGCCGGCCCGCCCCAGTTCTTCGACACCCTGGGCGGCAACCGCGGTGTGCTCCTGGCCCTGCGCGCTGAAGCCGGCGGCGGTCTGCAACGACACCGGGTCGGCCGCAGGCGGAACGACCGCGGTGATCAACGGCGCCGCACTGGCGTGCGCTGCAGCCAGTCTCGCCGTCAGCGCCTCGACAGCGGCGCTGGCAGCGGCCAGTCCCTCCGGAACCACTCGCAACGTCATGACTGACTTCCCTCCTGTTGCGTATCACCAAATAACGCGGCCGCACCGACCATCGGATTGACCAACTGCACGAATGTCGGGGTGTCGCTGTCGGACAACAAGATTCCGCGGCCGGCCGGCAGCCGGCTGAACCGCTGGCCGCGGATCTTGCCGCTGTCCTGCGGGTTGCCGGCCAGCATCAACGTGGTGGCTTGCAGGTCGTTGAACCTGCGCAGCAGCGGGTTGGTCATCAGCCCGTGCGCCGATCCCGACGCCCGGCCGGTGACGATAACCCGCAATCCCAGATCAGCTGCCTGACCCAGCAGGCCGATCAGCGGGGTCCACGGGCGCTGCCCGGCGTAGGGCCCGCTGGTTGCTGCCGAATCCGGAAGCTGGTCGACGTCGTCGATGATCAGGTAGTGGGTGTGACCGCCAAAGGTCCAGCGCGACAGCTCGGCCGGCGACATTCCGGCGGGCGGCCGACGCGACTCGATGATGTTCGCCAAGCCCAGCATCGCCGGGGTGATCCGGTCGATGTTGGCCGTGTACTCGTTGTCCGGGAACAGCGGCTCGTCGACCAGGTGCAACCGGCGGTCGAGCACGGTGAAGGCGACCGTGTCGGCGGTCGAATTCTCCCGGATGGTGCGGATGATGTGCCGCAGCAAGGTGGTCTTGCCGGACTTGCTGTCGCCGAACACCATCAGCAGCGGGTTCTCGGCGAAATCGTGTACCACCGGCGCCAAATCTTCTTCGCGCTGGCCTAGAACAACTTGGTCGATCTGTTCCGGACCCCGATACAGCGGGCCGACCGCCTCCGGCCCCAGGTTGGTGGGCAGCAACCGCACCGGCGGCGCCGTCTGGCCCGGGTAACGCGCGTTGATCGCCGGGATCTGGTCCAGCTCCGGCTGGGCGAACAGGAAATGCTGGGCGGCCATGGTCAACCCGCGGCCCGGCTGGTCGGGCGGAACGGCATCGGCCGGACGGTGTAGCGCGCCCACCACCCGCACGTTGCTGTCGCGCGCGTCGTGCAATCTGAGCTCGAGGCGCAGCCCCAGTCCGTCGCGCATCGCCAGCGGCACCTCCAGCCAGCTGGGCGTGGTGATGACCACGTGGATGCCATAGGCAAGCCCGACATTGACAAGCTCAGTCACCTTCGCCAGCAACGGGTTTCGAGTGTTGAACTGGTCGACGTTGTCCCGCCCGAACCCGTACAGGTTGTCGATGACCAGGAAAACCTCGCCGAAGCCGTCATCGGCGGGCGTGGATCCCGCGGAGCCGTTGCCGTGGCCGTTGGTCCGCCCGTCGCGGAAGGCCCCCCGCCGCTGGCGGGACAGCAGCAGCTGTTCCAGCTCACCGAACGTGCGGCGGATGCGTTCGGGTTCCAGGGCGGAGGAGACGCTGCCGACGTGCGCCAATCCTTCCAGGGCACGCAGCTGTCCGCCGCCGTAGTCCAGGCAGTAGAACGTGACGTCGCGGGGCGAGTGCAGGCTGGCGGCCGACATGATGAACGTCTGCAGCGCCGTCGATTTGCCGGACTTGGCACCACCGTGAATCACCATGTTGCCGGCCGCCGACGTGGCGTCGAACACCAACGGGTCGCGGCGCATCTCGAACGGCTTGTCGACCTCACCGAGCGGCCACCGCCACTGCCGGGCCGGCACACCCGCCCGCGCCAGCGCCGCGGTGAGCGGGATCGGCTCGTCCAGCGGTGGCAACCACAGCTGCGGCGCCCGCGGCCCATAGCCCGCAAGTTGCTGGCCGATGGTGGCGATCAGCTTGCGCGGCGGTCCGATCGGCTCGTCCTGGCCGTCACCGGAGATCACGGTGCCCGGATCGGGCTCCACCGCACCGGCGGGGAACAGCTTGGGCTCCGGAATAGACTGCATCACCATGGTTTTCGCCGTCTGCGGCGGTTCGTAGATGCCGTCGACGTAGGTGGACCGGAACTTGATCGGGGCCGCACCCGGTGCCGGCACCAGGAACCCGATGCCCTTGTGCTCCTTGCCCGATTCGATGTGGTAGGCGTCCTCCACGCCGATGATCTGGCGTGACACGCTGGGGCTGGCCACCTTCAGACCGATCCGGTAGGAGGTGTTCTTGTCGATGTCCTTGATCTTGCCGACGTCCAGCGTCTGGGAGGCGAACAGGATGTGGATCCGGAAAGAGCGGCCTTTGCGCGCCACATAGTCGAACAGCTCCGCATATTCCGGATGGTCGGCGAGCATCAGGGTGAACTCGTCGGCTACCACGAAAAGTGTTGGTATGGGCGCCAGGTCGTGCCCATTTGCAATGGCGTTCTCGTACTCGGTCACCGAGTTGAAGGCGCTGCCCTGCACCCTGCGGCCGGCGTCGCGCAGCAGCATCTCGCGCCGGGCCACCTCGCCGCGCAGCGTGTCGGCGAATCGGTCGGCCAGCGACTTCTTCTCGGCCATGTTCGAGATCACGGCGACGACCTGCGGGAAGTTGCGGAAGCTGTCGGCCCCGGCCTCGCCCTTGAAGTCGGCGTAGATGACGATCAGCCGATCCGCGGAGTGAGTGGTCAACAGCGACAACAGAATCGACATCAGGGTTTGCGACTTGCCCGAACCCGTCATACCGATCATCAGGCCGTGCGGACCCATCCCGCCCTCGGCCTCGTCCTTCAGGTCGAACATCAGCGGTTCACCGGTGGCGGTGACGCCGATCGGGACGCGCAACTCGTCGTCCCGATTTCGCGGTGCCCACAACGCGGGCACATCCAGCCGGGACGCGTCCGGGATGCCCAGCAGCGTGGTGAAATTCGCGCCGCGGGTGGCCGCTGAACGCAGACCGGTGTGCGTCGGATTCGAGTCCCAGCGCGACAGCCGCCGCGCCAGATGCGCGGCCTCGCGCGTACCGAATTCGTCGGCGACGTCGATGTAAGGTTGCCATCCGCCGGTCTGCCACCGCTCGATGGCGCCGCCGGCGATCCGCAGAATCGGCTTCTCCGGGTCGGAGTACTGCTCCCGGTGCGGCGCCGTGTCGGAGAAGTGCACGACCGTGACACCCGCGCGTCCCGACGCGAGCGTCGAAACGTTCAGGTCATAGTCGGGGTCGTCCACCACGATCAGCAAGTGCCGCAACGCATCCACCGGGCGGCCGGTGAACGCCGGGCGGTCGTCCAGCGCGGGCGCGAGCAGATCTGCCAGTCGGTCGGCATCCTCGGTCAGGTAGCGCGCCGGTCCGACACCGTCGAGCTGACCCGGAATGTCTACGTGCGGCAGCCATTTCAGCCATGACCAGTCTTCGCACTCCAGGTCGGCGCTGGCCAGCGCCACACCGAGCACCGTAGGGTCGTGCCAGGTCACCGCTTGCGCGATCCAGGCCCGCACCGCTGCGCGTGCCTGCTCGGCGTCTCCCAGCACGGTGATTCGGGACACCTTGGTCAGGTCGATTCCCGTCGGGATGTCGCGGACGGTCCGCTGGGTGTCGAGCAGGCTCCGTAATGCACTGTGCGACACCGGTTCCAGGTCGATCTCGTCGGCGGTGTCGTTGACCCGCAGCGCGGTGGCCAGCGGCGCCGAGTGGCGGCCGGCCCGCACCACCAGGAAGTCGGGATCGTGCGGGTCGCGCTCCCACTGTCGACGCGAACCGGGCACCGCGGCCAGGGTCTGCGGCTCGGGATGCGACCACTGCGCCGCCTCGCGCTGCTCTGCCGCCTGGGCCCGGATGTTGTCCCGCACCACTGACAGGTAGCGCAGATAGTCGGCGCGTTCGGCGTCGACTTCCTCGGTGCGCATCTTGTTGTCGTTGCCCCGGTAGAGCGCGGTGGCGGCCAGCAGCAGCACGAACGGGAAGAACAGCGTCTGCGGGGAGATCACCTTCATGCCGGTGGCGAACAACGCCACGATCATGCCGACGATCAGAATGCCGATCAGGTACGGCATCGCGCGCCGGAACAGCGACGGCGGGATCGCCCGGGGCAGTTCCGGTGGCGCCTCGATGGTGATGGTGCCCTTACGGGCACTCGGCGGCGTCAGCCGCCGACGGGCCTCGAAGATCAGTCTGCTCATCGGGGCTCCCCTTCGGCGGTCACCGGGTGGCCCGGCCGGCTGTCGGGCGGCAGGCCGTCATGCGCCAACAGCGCATCGGCGCGCGACAGTGTCGGACCGGGTGCGAACAAGGACAGGATGGACCACGGGATGCCGAGCGGCGGCGACGCGAGACCAAGGGCCTCAACCGCTTTGCTGCGACCGGTGGCTCCCGAGCGGCCGTCGGACTCGTTGTCGATGCCGTAGCGCACCCCGGTGTCGGAGACCCAGAACAACGACCCGGTGGCCGGCGCCGCCGGACCTCCGCCGACGGTCTGGGTGAAGTATCCGGAGCCGGGCGCAATCGCGACTTTGGCTCCGCCGCCGACCAATTCGACGGTGCGCAGGCCGTCGCGCACCGGCAGCGCCGACCCGGACAGCAGGCTCAGCGAGCTGGTGGCGGCCCCGGCGGGTTTGCTCCAGAACGCGCAGGTGATCGGATTGCTGGCCGCGTTCACCAGGGTGACCGGCTGGGCGGGATAACTGCCGGTGTCCAGCATCCGCGACGCCGGCAGTTTCGCGATGTCATCCGCGCCCAGGCGCGGAGGTTGTTGCAGCCCATAGGAGTTCGTATTGCGCAGGATCGCGGCCAGCACCGGCGAGATCGGCTGCAGCCCGTCGGGCAGCACCGCGTAATAGAGCGAGCCTCCTGGCGCATCCCTACCCAATGCGTACGACACCACTACGCCGCCGATCGGCGCGGGCACGGCAAAACCGGCCGGGCTGCCCGCGTTGGGGATGGGCGGCGCGGCCAGCGGCGGGGATTCCGGGATCGCGTTGAACAGGCCCGCCGCGATCGGCCGCGGTGCGGGCACGTCGGCCCCCAGCCCCAGTGCGTTGGTGACGGCGTGGTCGGCCAGGTCGATCCGGCTGCGCTTCCCGTCCCACAGCACCCAGGTGCCGTTGCCCCCGGAAGGTCCGGCGTCGACCAGGATCACCTGGCCGGACCCGATTGCGGCGGCGCGGGCACCCGCATTGTCGGGCCGTCCGGCGATGACGGTCACGCCGGTGCTGCGCGCCCCGCGCCCGGGCTGCCCGCTGACGGCGTCGCACACCGTCCAGTCGGCATCGCGCGCGGTGTTCTGCACCATGCGCTCCGGGGCACCCGGGATGCCGATCAGGTTGCCACGCGGAAACCGATCCAGCTCAGTGCTTTTCACGGTGGTCGGATTGACCGGCTGGCCGGCGATCAGACGGGCCGAGGTGAGGTTGAGCACCGGGTGCAACTGGTCACCCACGCGTACGTACAGCGCTGCGGTGGAGCGGTCGGCCAGCACCGTGTTGTTGCCCACCTGCCCGTTGGGCCGGATCAACGAGAAAACGAAACAGCCGAGCAACCCGGTGATCAACAGCAGCACGCCCATCAACACCGAACGCGACTGGGTGCGCAGCGGGTCGACCAGCATTCTGGTGTCGTGCAACGCGATTCCGGAGGCGATGCGGCGCATGACGAACCGCCACCCGGTCACCTGGTGGCGGGTGACGAAGCCCCGCCGGTAGTGCACCTGGTCGGGGTTCTCGTTGACCGGCGTCCGGGAGGTGAAGGAACGCCGTGCCTCCTCGTCTTCATACTCGCTCTTGCTCATGCCGGCACCGACAGTCCGAGACCGCGCAGCAGCGGGGCCACCGTGTTACTGACGTCTTGGGCGGTGATTGTCATCAGGTCCTCATCGGTGAAGTCGCCCGTACCGGCCTGTTCGGAGTGGTCAAGCCGGAACTCCCGCTCCTCCTCCGACCGCTCGACGATGTTGCGGACGAATCGGCCGTTGCCCGCGATGTCCAGGCTGCGCCGGTCGATTCCGTTGCTGTCCGGTGATGATGTCTGCGCCAGGTGGGTGAACAGCTTCTGCATGCTGTCGAGCGCGGCCTGCTCGAACAGGCTGTCGCGTTGTTGCGCCATCAGGTTCGCGATCTCCACCAGTTCCGCCGGCTGGTAGGACGGGAAGTCGATGCTGCGGGTGAACCGGGAGCGCAGACCCTCGTTGGTGTCGAGGAACTTGTCGAGGTCGGCGCGGTATCCGGCGATGATGACCACCAACCGGTCGCGGTCGTTCTCCATGCGTGCCAGCAGGGTGTCGATCGCCACCAACCCGAAGTCGTTCTTGGCTCCGGTAGCCACCAGCGCATATGCCTCGTCGAGGAACAGCACGCCGTCCAGGGCGCTGTCGATGATCGCGTTCGTCTTGGCCTCGGTCTCACCGATGTGCTGCCCGATCAGGTCCGCGCGGTGCACCTCGCGGATGTTCTCTCGCTTCAGCAAACCCAGCCCGCAATAGATCTTGGCGACGACGCGGGCGATGGTCGTCTTGCCCGTTCCGGGCGGTCCGGCAAACACCAAGTGGTGGGTGCGCTGGGCGACGGTAAGCCCGCGCTGCTGACGCAGCACCGCCATCGCGACGGAACTCTTGAGCCGGGAGACCTGGTTCTTGACCTCTTCCAGGCCGATGAAGTCGTTGAGCTGGACCTCTGCCTCGGCCAGCAGCGCCGCCTTGCGCTCGCGGGCGCCTGGGTCGACGAAATCGGCGTCACTGGGCTCGGTTTCGGGATTCCACGGATCGATGCGCGCCTCGATGCGCGCCGCGGTGGTGGTGACCATTCCGAAACTCGGGTCGGACAGTGCCTGCTCGATCTCTTCGTTCTCCGGATTGGCCGCGTAAAGTTCGTGCAGTACCTCGCTGGCCGCTTCCTCGTCCACGTGCGCGCGCAGTGCGAGGGCTTTGGCTAACGCGCCGTCGACCGCGGCGACGGCGATCGGACCTTCCGGCTCTTCCAGGTAGGACAACGCCGGAGCAAACATGCCCAACCGGGCCAGCGCGGTGCCGAGGGTGATCTTCACTGCGTGCGCGAAGGCCTCGTCGAGGTCGGGATCGTTGACGATCGGGGTCAACAGCTTGACGACGTCCGACCAGCGCTCGGCGCGATAGTTGACCACGACGGAGATCCAGCGGGCTTCACGCAGCTTGGGCCGGCGCTCGCTGATTCTTCGCACGATCTCGTCGGCCAGCGCGAACTGGCGTTCCGAGGCGAGCGCGGCGGCGTAGGCGAGGTGGAAGTCGTCGGGCGTGGCGGCGCGGAACTGCAGATACAAGCCGGTGTCGTACCGGAACCCGAGCGCCCCCGGCACCAGTTCGACCTGGCGCTGCAATATGCCGGCCGTGGCGGCCGTCCGCGACACCTGTTCCAGCACGTGCTTGGAGGTGTCCCCGGCTGCCGCCAGCCCGGTCCACGCGTCGCACTGGTCATGGGCGATGCGGGTCAGTGCGCTGAAGCCCGAGCGTGCCGCATGCAGGTCCGCGGGACGCTGCCGTTCGTAGACCGCGATGCCCAGGGCGCGACAGCAGGTGGCAAACCTGCTGACAACGTCGCCGTCTACCCTGCCGTCTGTCCGGGCTGCGCGCGGTTGAGCCGCCAACATGCCCGCAACACTGCCGTCACCGCGTTCCACGCCCCCGCCGTCTCCTGAAGTCAAGATCGCCATAGGCGAATTCCGCCTGAGGTTAGCCACACGAAGTTAGCATTCCCTAAGCTAACTGTCGAGGCGGCCCATTCCGCGTGATCCACCACTCCCACTCCTGTCCCAAAGCCTCTGACCTGCACATCTACCGAAACGTGAATGACGCGGGCCCGGCTACCGAAGCTTACTGAATATGATTTTCATTAACAACACCGGGGTGCGAACATCGCGGGGGGCACGATGGTGCACGCCGCCGTCGGCCTGAGGGCACACTGAAGTGGTCGTGCACGCGCCGGCAAAAGTTCCCTACGTAGCCGCTACGGCTTGGTGGCGCTGACCAGGGTGTTACGGGCGAACATCGGCCCCGCCTCGGAGTCCGGTCCGGGAATCGGCCGGCCGACCTCTTGTAGGTAGTCGTTCAGCGGTGTTCCGATCGCCGTCCACCCGTGCTCACCGAACCACTCTGCGGCCGGGGCACAGCGTTCGTTGTAGACCAACTGAAAGAAGGGACGTTCCTCGGCGGCGGCGCGCTCTTCTTCGACCCTGGCCTCGAATTCATCCCGCGGCATCGGAGCGCCGTCCTCGACGGCAACGTGGCTGCCGAGGGTGGCCAGTGCGTCGATGCCGGTGAACAACTGCTCCTGCGCGGTGGCCGGCAGATAGATCAGCAGACCCTCGGCGATCCAGGCGGAGAACAGGGCGGGATCAAAGCCACTGTCCTGCAGTGCTTTCGACCAGTCGTCACGCAGGTCGACGGCAATCTCACGGCGCTCGGCGCGTGGTTGCACGCCATGCTCGGCCAGCACCTCCCGTTTGAACTCCAGGACTTGCGGCTGATCCAGTTCGTAAACGGTGGTTCCGTCCGGCCAGGGCAATCGGTAGGCCCGCGAGTCGAGCCCGGCCGCCAGGATCACCACCTGGCGCGCCCCGGCGGCCGCGGCACGGTGGAAGTAGGCGTCGAAATACTTGGTTCGAGCCGCCTGAAAGTTGACGAAATGCCGACCGAAGTCGTCGCTGAGCAACTCGTGGTCGGGCGCAATGCCGTCAAGCACGTCTGCCCAGGAACCGCCGACGGCCCGGCAGAACAGCTCCGCATACGGGTCGACGACGAGCGGGTCGGGCTTTTTCGCCTCCAACGCCCGCGCGGTCGCGACGAACAGCGCCGTCGATCCGACGCTCGTGGTGATGTCCCAGCTGTCGCGTTCGCTTCGCACGCAACCGACCCTACGCGGGGCGGTCAACTGCGTCCGGGATCCCAGGTGCTCGGCAGCATCGGCGCCTTCGGACCGCCACCGAATTCATCCTCCACCAGCGTGCTCAATCCCGCCGCGGCAGCAGCGGTCTCGGTACGCACGGTGCCGGCGAACCCGAATCGTCCGGCGCCGGCCTGCGAAGCCACCGGCTCGCGGTCTTCGGGTTCGGCCCAGTCTGGGTCGACATCGACATTCATGTCCGCGAACTCGTCGCCGTGGTCGCGCAGCACGGTGCGCCGGCGCCGACGCGCGCGGGCCTGCTCACGGGCGGCAGCCGCGGCCGCCACCGCCGCCAGGTCGGGTTCGGACGCCTTCCTGCTGGCGCTGGCGCTGGCGCTCATGCCGGAACCGAAGCCGATGCCCGGGCCACCGCCGACCAGGAACGGGTAACCGAAACCGGCGGCGGGTCCGCCGGCAGGAGGCGCCGGTGCCGGCGCGGCGCTGGCAACGGTGCTGGCCGTGGGCGTGGGTGCCGGAGCGGGAGCCGCGGGCGCGGCTGACGCGACAACACTCGGGGCGACGGCGACTACCGGCAGCAGCGGCACAGCAGGAAGCGACGGCAGCAAGGGGGGCACGGCCACCGGCGGTGTCCCTGCCAGGCCAGCCAAGCCCGCCAAGCCCGCAACCGACCCCAGGTTGGAAACGGCGGCACCGAGCGCGGCGGCGATCACCTGCGGAGAGGTGACCGCTTGCACGATTTGCAGCATGTGGGTGGGCCAGTCCAACAAGGCGATCTCGATCAGGAACCAGATCGCTCCGTACGGATCCGTGGACAGCTGACCGACAAAGTTTTGAGCTTGTGAGCTCAATTCGACAGCACGAACACCCCACCAGATCGGTTGCGTGGCGTCGGTGTAGTCGTGTGCCGGGATTCCGTTGACGGTGCCCTCGAGGGGGTCCCAGTCGAACTGATTGTTCGTGAGCGTGCGCAGCACATCCGCAATGAAGTAATCCAACACGGTGGGATTTCCGTGATCGTGGCCTTCATGCTCGTCGTGCTCGCCTTCCTCGTGCTCGTGCTCCTCGTCTTCGTGGCCGTGGTCGTCCTCGGTGGCCACGATCTCGGGGGCCGGCACAGTCTCCGGCGACGACGCCACCGCCGCGCCCGAGACCGCCTCGTACGTCGCCATCGTGGTTGCCGCCTGAATCCACATCCGCGTGTAGTCGGCCTCGTTGAGCGCGATCGGGATGGTGTTGATGCCGAAGAAGTTGGTGGCCAGCAGCACCCCGTGAATCGCGTGGTTGGCGGCCAGCTCGACCATGGTCGGCATCGCCGCCAGGGCGGCGGTGTACGCGGCTGCGGCCGTCTCGTGCTGCAGGGCCGCGTTCGCGCTGCGCGTACTGGCCTGCGTCAGCCACGCCAGATACGGCTGATGCGCCCCCACGTACTGCACCGCGGTCGGACCTTCCCAGGCTCCGCCCTGAACCGCCGCCAGCAGTGCCAGCAGTTGGTCGGCCACCTCGGTGTACTCGGTGCTCAGGGCCGACCACGCCGCGGCGGCCGACAGCAGGGCACCGGGGCCGGGTCCGCTGCTGAGCATGGTCGAGTGCACCTCAGGTGGCGCCGCCATCCACATCGTGCCCATACCGAACGCCCCTCCACCGCCGAGATCTGGTTTTGGAGACTACTGATTTTGACAATCGTTTTCAATACGAGCGACGGAATGGCTCCCTATACCAGCGGCCGGCCGGTCCTGATCCTCCGATCGAGGTCCCACAGCATCAGGTTGAAGGGGAACTGCCGAATCACCTTCGGCAGCAGACCGTTCACCGTTCCGATCACCGCCGTCAGCCGGTCGAACCGCCGCTGCCTGGCCTCGTCCCACGGCAACCGCATCTCGTCGCGAAACCGTTGCGGCAGAAACCCGGTGGTGATCAGCAGATTGAAGCTCTCCGATCGGGTGCGCAGCCAGGCCGGCAACCGTACCCCCCGGATCCGCGACACCGCGATGGGATAGAGGAATTCCCGGACGGCGTCGTCGATGTGCACCTTGTCCAGGGACTCCTGCCAGTATCTGTCGAAGGCCGCGCGATCCGCCGGCCACAGTTCCGGCGGCACCTGCAGCGTGGTGCCGATCGACATGCCCTCCCGGTAGAGCCGATCGGCCTCCTCTTCGGGGATCTCGCCGACGAAGGTGCGATAGACGTCGATGCCGCCCTTGTAGATGCAGGCGGCGACCCACAGCTGCAGTTCGGGATCGAACGCGTTGTAGGGCACCGGGCTGTCGGGCGTCGAGTAGACCTGCGCGTGGGCCCGGTTCACGGCGCGGCGAAAGGCCGCCTTCTGAGTGTCGTTGCCGCCGTTGGCCACTGCGATATAGGTGAACGTCGTACGTGCCCGCTTGATCGGATGGCGGTCGATGCGCCCGCTCTCCACCCGGCTCTCCGCCACACCATGACCGACGCCGGGCCGCGCCAGCTCCATGATCACGTTGGCGGGGCCGGCCAGCAGCGCGACACCCATCAACCCGTAATCACGGGCGATCCGCCGCCGCACGCCGCCACCCGGACGCGGCGGGTCCGAAATCGGGCGCTCGACGTGGGGAATGCGCCGGTGCACCGTCTGTTCGATCGTCATCGTCGGCTCCTGCCATCGTGCCCAATTTGACAACGCTTGTTTCCTGATATTGGCCGCCGGTCGGCGCCGATGTCAAGATGGGTTTCATGACGTCCCCGAGCGCGCGGCCCTACCGCGGCGTCGAGGCGTCCGAGCGGCTGGCCGCGCGCCGCGGGCAGTTGCTGCAAGCAGGCCTGGACCTACTGGGCGCCGCCGACGGCGAACTGCCGGAACTGACGGTGCGCAGCATCTGTCAACGCGCCGGCCTGTCAGCCCGGTATTTCTACGAAAGCTTCAGCGACAAGGACGAGTTCGTCGGGCGCGTCTACGACTGGGTGATCGCCGACCTCGCCACCGCCATCCGGGCGGCGGCGACGGCGGGGTCGCCGTTGGAGCAAGCGCGGGCAGGGATGGGCGTGCTGGTACGCACGGTCGCCGACGACGCCCGCATCGGCCGTCTGATCTTCAGCACCAAGCTCGCCAATTCGGTGGTGGTGCGCAAGCGGGCGGAGTCCAGCGCGCTGTTCGCGCTGCTGTCCGGCCAGCACGTGATCGACACGCTGCGCGCCCCGGCGAACGACTATGTGAAGGCAGCGGCACACTTCGCCGTCGGCGGCGTCGGTCAGGCACTGAGCGCCTGGCTGGACGGCGACGTCAGGATGACACCCGACGAACTCGCCGACCATCTGGCGTCGCTGCTGGTCGAGTTGACCGAGCCGAGCCTCTACCGGCCGCCGGTCACGGCATCAGCGGCACCTGCCACAGCCGCATCTCGGGATGCAGCCACAGCCGCAACCACGTCAACCGCATGACCCGCAGCGCGCCGGAGATCAGCAGAAAAGCCATCGGCGCCTGGATCAAGAGGGCGGTGACCACCGATACGGCGGCGTCTTCCGGTTTCGCGGTCATCAGGTCGAACCAGCCGTCACAGATCAGCAGCACCCCGGTGGTGAACGCGGTGAGCACGATCAACTGCCGGCGCAGGTAGCCCAGCACCGCGGTGGCAGCCATGAACCCGAGCAGCAGGACGTCGAAGCCGATCCAGGTGACGGGCCAGTTGTGGGCGACGTACTTCTGCGGCAGCGTGACCGCCAGGTAGCCGATCCACGGGATCATCGCGATCAGGCCGCCGACGATCAGACCGAGCCGGATCCGCCGCATCCGGTCGAGGGCCTCGACATCCTCCAGTTCTTCGAGCGGCTTTTCCAGTCGGGTGATCAGCTCCCGTCGCTGTTGCGGGCTCAGCGCGGCAATCTGGTCATCGGAGAGAATGGTCTCGGTCACGACTAAGACTAACCGGCCGCGGAAACCGGGGGCCGGCGATCGGCGGCCGTCCTGGGCACGGCCGGAGTATCGGCTTCAGTGAATTCCCTTACCCAGCAGGCGAATTCCAGCATGATCCCGTCGGGGTCCTGGAAGTAGAAGGAGCGCACGTACACCCCGGGGTGCACGGTCGCGGAGACTTGCATGGGGCTCTCGTCGTGGTTGAGCACCGGGCCCACCCGCACGCCCTTGTCCTTCAGCCGCTGCCGGTACTCGTCGAACTTCTCGGCAGGCACATGGAAGGCCAGATGGTTCATGGTGCTTACCGCGCTGGTGATGTCCCCGAGACCCGGCAGTGCGCCCGGCGACGAGATGCCGGGCACCCGGTCGGCCGCCTCGGCGAACCAGAAGAACGCGACGCAGTCGCCGTTGCCGGCATCGAAGAAGAAGTGCTGACCGGCGCCACCTGGCAGGTCAAGGGACTTGATCAGTGGCATGCCCAGGACGTTGCTGTAGAAGTCCACGGTGCGTTCCATGTCCGAGCACACCAGCGCGACGTGATTGATCCCGCCGAGTTCGAACTCGTTGTTGGTGTTGTGCGGCTTGATCATGTTCGCGACTCCTACCTAAGATCCAAATCTGAATCTAACATCAGATTCAGGTCGGTGACAGGGAAGGTGCACGTGTCAGACACGGCAGCAGCGGACGAGTCGCCACCGGCCACCCAGTTCCCCACCCACCGCGGCCGGCGCACCCACGCGGCAATCGACGCCGCCGCCCGAACGGTGGTCGCGCGCAAGGGAATTCTTGCGACGACCATCGCCGACATCGCCGCCGAAGCGGGCCGCTCGGCGGCCTCGTTCTACAACTACTACGACTCCAAAGAGGCCATGGTGCGCCAGTGGGCGCTGCGCTTCCGTGACGAGGCCAACCGACGCGCAGCCTCGGTGACCGAGCACGGCCTGTCCGAGCGCGAGCGCGCGCACCAGGCCGCCGCCGCCCACTGGCACACCTACCGCCACCGCCTCGCAGAGATGATCAGCGTGTCCCAATTGGCGATGGTCAGCGCGGACTTCGCCCAGCACTGGGACGACATGTGTTCCATTCCGACTGCTTTCATCGCCGACTCGGTCAGACGTGCTCAGCAGCACGGCCATTGCCCCGACGACGACCCGCAGCTGCTGGCCGAGGCGATAGTCGCGATGTTCAACCAGTTCTGCTACATCCAGCTCACCCGGCCCGGCCAACCTGACGACGAGGCCTGTATCCGGACCTTGGCCAACATCTACTACCGGGCCATCTACTGCGAGGAGCGCCGCTCTTGACCGAAGTCATCCGCGAATTCATCGGACTGCCCTCGCGCACCGCCGACCGCGCAGGCGCCGGTGGACACCCCTGCCAGGGCCTGTATCACCACGCAGCGGGCCACCGACCGAAGATCGCGATGATCGCCACGCACTACCAGATCGACTTCTCCGAGCACTACATCGCCGAGTACGTCGCCGCCCGCGGCATCGGATTTCTGGGCTGGAACACCCGTTTTCGCGGCTTCGAGAGCAGCTTCCTGCTCGATCATGCGCTGGTCGACATCGGCGTCGGGGTGCGCTGGCTGCGCGAGGCGGCGGGCGTGGAAACGGTTGTCTTGCTGGGCAATTCCGGTGGCGGATCGTTGATGTCGGCCTACCAGTCGCAAGCCGTGGAGCCGAACGTGACGCCACTGGACGGGATGCGGCCCGCCGACGGCGTGACCGAGTTGCCGGCCGCCGACGGGTACGTCGCGACCGCCGCCCATCCCGGACGACCCGACGTACTCACCGCCTGGATGGACGGGGCGGTCATCGACGAAAAAGACCCCGTGGCAAGCGATCCCGAGTTGGATCTGTTCGACGAGCGCAACGGCCCGCCGTACTCACCGGAGTTCGTCCAGCGTTACCGTGCGGCACAGCTGGCGCGCAACCACGCCATCACGGATTGGGCCCAAGCCGAGTTGAAACGCGTTCGCGCCGCGGGCTTTTCCGATCGGCCCTTCACGGTGATGCGCACCTGGGCCGACCCGAGGATGGTCGATCCCACCATCGAGCCCACAAAACGCCGGGCCAACCTCTGTTACGCCGGAACTCCGGTGAAGGCGAACCGATCCGCACACGGCATCGCGTCGGCCTGCACGTTGCGCAACTGGCTGGGCATGTGGAGCCTGCGGGCGGCGCAGACCCGGGCCGAGCCGCACCTGAACCGCATCACCTGCCCTGCGCTGGTGATCAACGCCGAAGCCGACACCGGCGTCTTCCCGTCGGACGCCCAACGCATCTACGACGCGCTGGCCGGCGCCGACAAGACCCAGGCGGTCATCGACGCCGACCACTACTTCACCACGCCCGGCGCACGCGACGCGCAGGCCGACACCATCGCCGACTGGATCACCAGACGGTGGTCGTGAGGTTAGTACCCGAGCTTGCGCCCGTCAGCGTCACCCGATTCAGTGATCGTGACCGCTGTGATCACCCGGGGCGAAAGGCTCGATCTGGTGGTACAGAGACTGACACCCCGACAACGCTGAGGAGCCCACGACCGCGGCCGCAACCAGCCCCAACACCCGGGCCATCAACAAAGCTTTTCCGGACTTTTCATTCATGAAACGCTCCCTTCAATTCAGTGACAGGTGGAGCGTAATAAACATGACAATCATTTTCAATAGAACACGGTGAGTACCCTCAACCAGCCAGTTGTTAGGTTGGAAGATGCTGGGCAGAAGTGAACCCACCAATCCATGGGAAGGCGACCAATGCCGATCGCGATCACCCCTGAACATCAAGACCTGGCCGATTCGGTGCGGGCGCTGGTGGCGCGGATAGCGCCGTCGGAGGTGCTGCACGCCGCGCTGGAGACCCCGGTGGAGAATCCTCCACCGTACTGGCAGGCGGCCTCCGAACAAGGCCTGCCGGGCGTGCACCTCGCCGAGTCCATCGGTGGCCAGGGGTTCGGCATCCTCGAGTTGGCGATCGTGCTGGCCGAGTTCGGTCACGGCGCGGTGCCCGGGCCGTTCGTCCCGTCGGCGATCGCGAGCGCGTTGATCGCCGCCCACGATCCGGACGCCAAGGTGCTCGCCGAGCTGGCATCCGGATCGTCCATCGCCGCCTATGCGCTGGACTCGGGCATGACCGCCACCCGGCAAGGCGACGTGCTGGTAATCCGCGGCGAAGTGCGTGCGGTGCCCGCCGCCGCGCAAGCCTCCATCCTGGTGCTGCCCGTGGCCATCGACAGCGGCGAGGAGTGGGTGGTGCTGCGCGCCGAACAGCTGGAGATCGAGCCGGTCACCAGCCTGGATCCGCTGCGACCGGTCGCCCACGTACGCGCCAACGCCGTCGAGGTGGGGGACGACGTGGTGCTGGACAACCTGAGCATGACGAAGGCCCACGCGCTGATGATCACGCTGCTGTCGGCCGAGGCGGTCGGCGTGGCGCGCTGGGCGACCGATACCGCGTCGGCCTATGCCAAGATCCGCGAACAGTTCGGCCGCCCGATCGGCCAGTTCCAGGCCATCAAGCACAAGTGCGCCGAGATGATCGCCGACACCGAGCGCGCCACCGCCGCGGTATGGGACGCGGCGCGCGCGTTGGACGAGACGGGCGAGGACTCCCACTTCGAGTTCGCCGCGGCGGTGGCGGCGACGCTGGCGCCCGCCGCGGCTCAGCGGTGCACGCAGGACTGCATCCAGGTGCACGGGGGCATCGGCTTCACCTGGGAGCACGACACCAACGTGTACTACCGCCGCGCGCTGCTGCTGGCCGCCTCCTTCGGCCGCAGCTCGGAATACCCGCAGCGGGTGGTGGACACCGCTACCACCACCGGGATGCGTGCGGTGGACATTGACCTGGACCCCGAGACCGAACAGCTGCGGGCCGAGATCCGTGGCGAGGTAAGCGCTTTCAAGGCGATGGATCGCGCGGCCCGGACCGTCGCGCTCGCCGAGGGCGGCTGGGTGCTGCCGCACCTGCCCAAGCCGTGGGGCCGGGCATCTAGCCCCATCGAGCAAGTCATCATCGCGCAGGAGTTCGCCGCCGGCCGGGTCAAGCGGCCGCAGGTCGGCATCGCGGCGTGGATCATTCCGTCCATCGTCGCGTTCGGCACCGACGAGCAGCAGCAACGCTTTCTGCCGCCGACATTCCGCGGCGAAATGATCTGGTGCCAACTGTTTTCCGAGCCCGGTGCAGGATCCGACCTGGCCGGCCTGTCCACCAAGGCCACCAGGGTCGACGGCGGCTGGCGCATCACCGGCCAGAAGATCTGGACCACCGCCGCCCAGTTCTCGCACTGGGGTGCGCTGCTGGCGAGAACGGATCCCGACGCTCCGAAGCACAATGGCATCACCTACTTCCTGCTCGATATGAAGAGCGAGGGCGTGACGGTCAAGCCACTGCGGGAGCTCACCGGGCAGGAGTTCTTCAACACCGTCTACATCGACGACGTGTTCGTGCCGGACGAGTACGTGCTGGGCGAGGTGAATCGCGGCTGGGAGGTCAGTCGCAATACCCTTACCGCCGAACGAGTTTCGATCGGCGGTAGCGACCTCAACTTCCTGGCCAGCCTGCCACAGTTCGTCGAGTTCGTGCGCGACGGCCATTTCGATCAGGTGGCCAGGCACCGGGCCGGCCAGTTGATCGCCGAGGGGCACGCCGCCAAGGTGCTCAACCTGCGCTCCACGCTGCTGACGCTGGCCGGCGGCGACGCGATGCCGTCGGCCGCGATCTCCAAGCTGCTGTCCATGCGCACCGGCCAGGGCTACGCCGAGTTTGCGGTGTCGTCGTTCGGCACGGACGCCGTGATCGGCGATCCCGACACCGTGCAGGGCAAGTGGAATGAGTACCTGCTGTCCAGCCGGGCCACCACGATTTACGGCGGCACCTCGGAGGTACAGCTCAACATCATCGCCGAACGCCTGCTGGGGCTACCCCGCGACCCGTAAGCCGGGGCGCGCCCAGTGGCGCGAGCAGACGCAAAATCGCACGAATTCGGCACGAAGAGTGCGATTTTGCGTCTGCCCGCCGGAGTCAGTCGCCCTTCTTCTCGGCGTCCTGAGCCAGGTCCTTGGCTTTGTCCTTGGCCTGCTCTTTGTCAGCCTCGGAGTCGATGTCCAGCTCGCGCAGCTCGCGCTTGAGGATCTTGCCGGTGGGGTTGCGCGGCAGCTCGTCGAGGAAGATGACCTCGCGCGGCACCTTGTACCTGGCCAACTCCTCTTTCACGTGCTTCTTGAGTGTCTCCTCATCGACGTCGGACCCATCCTTCTTGACCACGAACGCGCGCAGCCGGTGACCCCAGTCCTTGTCCTCGACGCCGATCGCGGTAGCCTCCACCACGTCCGGATGCCCGCTGAGACAGTCCTCGACCTCGGCCGGGAACACGTTCTCGCCGCCGGACACGATCATCTCGTCGTCGCGGCCGCTGACATACAGCAGGCCGTCCTCGTCGAAGTAGCCGACGTCACCCGAGGACATCAGACCGTCGATGATCTGCTTGTGTCCGCCGCCGGTGTACCCCTCGAACGGGAAGGCGTTGCCGACGAAGATCCGCCCCACCTCGCCCTGCGGCTTCTCCTTGCCATTGTCGTCGAGGATCTTGACCTTGACGCCCTTGACCACCGGGCCGACCGTCGCCGCGTTCTTCTCCAGGTCCTTGGGTCCGGCGATCGTCGCGAAGGCTATCTCGGTCGAGCCGTACATGTTGTAGATCACCGGGCCGAAGTCCTTCAGCGCCCGGGTCGCCAGTTCGGCGCCCAGCTGTGACCCGGACACGAAGATGATCTTCAAAGCCGACAGATCCGGCTTCTTGTCCATCTTCTCGATCGCGTCGAGCAGACGCGACAGCATCACCGGCACCACCACCATGGCGGTCGCCTTGTGCTTTTCGAGGTCTTCGAGCACCAGTGGCGGCTTGAACTTGCGGCGCAGCACCAGCGTCGAGCCCAGGAACATCGCGATCGTGGCGTGCAGGTAACCCAGCGCGTGGAACATGGGCGCGGGCAGCGAGGTGATCTCGTTGGCCTTGAACGGCACATGCGACAGGATGCCGCCGACCGGAGCCAGCGTCGGCGGGGTGCTGCGGTTGGCCCCCTTCGGTGTCCCGGTGGTGCCGCTGGTCAGGATGATGATCGACGCGTGCTTGCTGGCCTTAGGCGCGGGCTCTTTGCTGCTGCGCTCGATCAGGTCGGCCAGCGTCTCGTCCTGGCTGCCCGAGTCCTCGTCGCTGTCCGGGTTGGTGCCCAGCGCCCGCAACTTGCCCAGCTCCGGCTCGGCCTTGCTGACCACCTTGGTGTACTCGTCGTCGTAGATGATGAGTTTGGCGCCTTCACGCTCGGACACCTCTTTGACCTGCGGACCGGAGAACTCGCTGTTGAGCAGGATGATGCGGGCGCCGGCTCGGGCCGCGCCGTAGTTGGCGATGACGAACCACCGGGTGTTGCGGGCCAGAATGGCGACGCCGTCGCCACCCTTGATCCCCTTCTCGATCAGGCCGTTGGCCACCGCATGGGCGGCTTCGTCGAGTTCCTTATAGGTGAGCTCGCCCTCTTCGTCGATCACGGCCCGCGCGTCCGGATGGCGCCGCGCGTTGAGCGACGGCAGCATGCCGAACTCGCCCCACTTGGCGATATCGGCTGCCATCGCCGCGGTCTTGAGGGGGGATTCCAGCTTGAACGCGCCCGCTTCGAAGATCTTGCGCACGTAGTGCAGTTCCGCGGCGCCGCGTTCGACGTACTGCTGAATCTTGGCAGGGATCTGCCCGGGCAGGTCGCTGAGGTTAGGCATGTTCCTCACCATATGTGACGGAGGTCGCAAAGCGATCGATAGGTTTCCCCCGAATTACCATCGGGTTCCATGACCAAACCCGTGTCGCTGGAAGTGGCCGGCCGCGAGGTCACCGTCACGCATCCGGACAAGGTCGTTTTTCCTGATCGGGGCATCACCAAGCTCGACCTGATCCGCTACTACCTGAGCGTGGCCGACGGTGCCCTGCGCGGGGTGGCCGACCGGCCGATGATCCTCAAGCGCTTCGTCAAGGGCATCACCGAAGAGGCGGTTTTCCAGAAGCGCGCACCCGCCAACCGGCCCGACTGGGTAGACGTCGCCACGTTGCGATACGCCTCGGGCACCTCGGCCGACGAGGCCGTCATCCGCGACGCCGCGGGATTGGCCTGGGTTGTCAACATGGGTTGTGTCGACCTGAATCCACATCCGGTGCGCGCCGGCGACCTCGAGCATCCCGACGAGTTGCGGGTCGATCTGGACCCGATGCCCGGCGTCGACTGGCAGCGGATCATCGAGGTGGCGTTGGTGGCCCGCGAGGTGCTCGAGGATTACGGCCTGACTTCCTGGCCCAAGACGTCGGGGTCGCGCGGCTTCCACGTCTATGCCCGCATCGCTCCGCACTGGCCGTACGCCACGGTGCGGCTGGCCGCCCAGACCGTTGCCCGGGAGGTCGAGCGGCGGGCGCCCGATCTGGCCACCAGCCGCTGGTGGAAGGAAGAGCGCGAGGGCGTGTTCGTCGACTTCAACCAGAACGCCAAGGACCGCACGGTCGCGTCCGCGTACTCGGTGCGCGCCACCCCGGACGCCCGGGTGTCCACCCCGCTGCACTGGGACGAGGTGCCCGGGTGCCGCCCGGAGGAGTTCACCATCACCACCGTGCCGGACCGGTTCGCGCACCTGGGCGACCCGTGGGCCGGCATGGACTCGATGATCGGCTCAGCGGCCGGGCGCCTCGACGAACTGCTGGAGCTGGCCGAAGAACTGGGCCCCCCGGAGAAGGCGCCGGGCGGCGCCAAGAAGAGCGGCGCAACGCCAGGCCGTCGTCAATCCGAGATGCCCTTGATCGAGATCGCCCGAACCAAGACCAGGGACGAGGCGATGGCGGCGCTGGACACCTGGCGGGCCCGTCATCCGGCAGCGGCCGCATTGCTGGAGCCGGTCGACGTGCTGGTCGACGGGATGCGCGGGCCCAGCTCGATCTGGTACCGGATCCGGATCAACCTGCAGCATGTCCCCGCCGACCAGCGACCACCGCAGGACGAACTGATCGCCGATTACTCCCCTTGGGTCGGTTACAAGCCGAAGCCCCGGCCACGTAGCTGACGGCCCGTGAAGACACGCGATACCCTCACGCTGTGCAACAGGCATGGACTCGGCGGGGATTCCTGCAGGTCGTTGGGGTCGCCGGGCTACTCGCGGCGTGCTCTGAACCCAACCGGTCGCCCGGTTCGCCGGGGGGTGGCTCGGTGACGGTCACCCACCTTTTCGGTCAGACCGTCGTCAAGGAGCCGCCCAAGCGTGTGGTGAGCGCCGGCTACACCGAGCAGGACGACCTGTTGGCGGTGGGAGTCGTGCCGATCGCAGTCACCAACTGGTTCGGCGATCAACCATTCGCGGTATGGCCGTGGGCGCAGCCGAAACTCGGTGCGGCACAACCAGTTGTGCTCAGCCTGGACAACGGGATACAGGTCGATCAGATCGCCGGTCTCAAGCCCGACCTGATCGTGGCGACCAACGCCGGCTTGGACGCCGACACCTACCAGAAGCTGTCCGCGATCGCACCGACGATCGCGCAATCGGGGGACGACGCCTTCTTCGAGCCATGGAAAGACCAGGCCACGACGATCGGGCGGGCGGTGTTCCAGGCCGACCAGATGAAGTCGTTGATCGCCGCCGTCGAAAGCAGGTTCACCGAGGTCGCGCAGCAGAACCCGTCCTGGAAGGGGCGCAAGGCGTTGCTGATGCAGGGCCGGATGTGGCAGGGAACCATCGTGGCGACCGCGGCGGGCTGGCGCACCGATTTTCTGAATCAGATGGGCTTGGTCGTGGCCGACTCCATCAAGCCCTACGTCAGCGATCATCGCGCGGTGATCCCCCGCGACCACATCAAAGACGTGCTGGATTCCGCCGACGTGGTGATCTGGTCGACGGAGAGCCCCGAAGAGGAACAGGCGCTACTCGCCGACCCCGAGGTGGCGGCATCCCTGGCGACCGCGCAGAAGCGCCACATTTTCACCACCAAGGACCTGGCCGGGGCGATCGCTTTCGCGTCGCCACTGAGCTACCCGGTGGTCGCCGATCAGCTGCCCCCGCAACTGGCCAAGATCCTGGGCTGACGGGGCTCTGAGCGTTTGCTAAGGCACCTCTGGCAGTGCTCGAAATTCCCTCGCGTCAGGCTCGAGTGCGGAGCTACCGTCGAATCATGAGTGTGCCGGAGATCACCGATTTCCCGGGGGGCACCGACTTGGCCACCACTGTGCTCGACTACGGCGACCAGGCATTGATGCTCGAGTGTGACGACACCGCCGACGTCCTGGCGTGGACCGAGGCCCTGCGGGCGGCGCGGTTGCCCGGGGTGGTGGACATCGTCCCCGCCTCCGTCACGGTGCTGGTGAAACTGGAGTCACCGCGCTTCCAGGGCGTCACCCGCCAGCGCATCAGACGTTTGCAGGTGGCAGCTGCGGGGACGCGTGACGACGACCACGGCGACCCGGACAACGACATCGTGATCGACGTCGTCTATGACGGTCCCGATCTCGACCAGGTGGCCGGCCACACCGGCCTGAGTCCCGCGCAGGTGATCGACGCGCACACCGGCACCCGGTGGCGGGTGGCGTTCGGCGGATTCTCACCCGGGTTCGCCTACCTGATCGGCGGCGACGACCGGCTGCACGTACCCCGGCGGTCCGAACCGCGAACGTCGGTGCCGGCCGGCGCGGTAGGCCTGGCCGGTCAATTCAGCGCGGTCTATCCGCGGCAGTCTCCCGGCGGGTGGCAGATTATCGGCCACACCAACGCGGTGTTGTGGGACATCGATCGACCCGACCCGGCGCTGCTCACGCAGGGCGGGTGGGTCCGGTTCCGGGCTCGATAGGCCGGAGGTCCTGCCGTGACGACTCTGGAAATCCTGCGCACCGGTCCGCTGGCGGTGGTTCAGGACCTCGGGCGCGCCGGACTGGCACACCTCGGGGTCGGACCGTCCGGCGCCGCCGACCGCCGCTCGCACGCCCTGGCCAACCGCCTGCTCGCCAACCCCAGCGACCGCGCCACCGTGGAAGTGACCTTCGGCGGTTTGACCGCCCGGGTCCGCGGGGGGGACCTCGATATCGCGGTGACCGGAGCCGACACCGACCCGACTGTCAATGGAATCATGTTTGGTACCAACAGCATTCATCATGTCCGCGACGGACAGGTGATTTCGCTCGGGACACCGCGGGCCGGCCTGCGGACGTACCTGGCGGTGCGTGGCGGCATCGGCGTCACGCCCGTGCTGGGCTCGCGCAGCTATGACGTGATGGCGGCGATCGGACCGTTGCCGCTGCAGGCCGGCGACGTGCTGCCGGTCGGCGAACACACCGACGACTACCCTGAACTCGACCAGGCTCCGGTGGCGGCCATCACCGCGGACGTGGTTGAGCTGCTGGCGATCCCCGGACCGCGCGACGACTGGTTCGTCGACCCCGACCAGCTGGTCCACACCGACTGGGTGGCCTCCGACCGCAGCGACCGGGTGGGGATGCGCCTGGTCGGGACTCCCTTGCAGCACCGCAACCCGAGCCGGCAGCTGCCCAGCGAGGGTGTGACCCGCGGCGCGATCCAGGTGCCGCCCAACGGATTACCGGTGGTCCTCGGACCCGATCACCCGGTTACCGGCGGCTATCCGGTGATCGGCGTGGTGATCGACGAGGACATCGACAAGCTCGCTCAGGTGCGGCCCGGTCAACATGTGCGATTGCACTGGGCGCGACCGCGCGCGGCCAGATAGGCCCGCACCGGCTGGGCCTGGTAGAACAAGGGTCGTGCACACCGCACGACTGGTTCACACCGCCGATCTGGACAGCCACACGCGCCAGAGCATCTACCAAATGGTCACCGCCGCATTCGCCGGCGACTTCACCGACAGCGACTGGGATCACACCCTGGGCGGGATGCACGCGCTGATCTGGCACCACGGCGCCATCATCGCGCACGCCGCAGTGGTGCAACGCCGGCTGATCTACCGGGGCAGCGCGCTGCGCTGCGGCTACGTCGAAGGTGTTGCGGTACGCGAAGATTGGCGGGGGCAGGGACTGGTCCGCGCACTGCTGGACGGTGCCGAACAGGTGATGCGCGGCGCCTATCAACTCGGTGCACTCAGCTCCTCGGTGCAGGCCCGCGGGTTGTACGCGGCCCGCGGCTGGCTGCCCTGGCTGGGCCCGACGTCGGTGCTGACTCCCACCGGCCCGGCCCGCACCCCCGATGACGACGGTTCGATTTTCGTCCTTCCGGTGAGCGTGACGCTCGACACCTCCGCGGAGCTGATGTGTGACTGGCGCGACGGAGACGTCTGGTAAGCCTCACAGCCCCGGCGCCGGAGGGTGATCGGAAATTCACACACCCGGGTCGCTGACCGAAGCCCGCGGGCAACAAAGGATTTCTAGCGTCGTCGGCAAGGTCGATGACGTTAGGAGTCTTCATGTTCGCCCGCCGTTCGCACGTTATCTCCGAGTGGGACCCCGAGGACGTGGTCGCGTGGGAGGCCGGCAACAAGGACATCGCCCGGCGCAACCTGATCTGGTCGGTAGCCGCCGAACACGTCGGCTTCTCCATCTGGTCGATCTGGTCGGTAATGGTGCTGTTCATGCCCGCGTCGGTGTACGGATTCTCGGCCGGAGACAAGTTTCTGCTGGGCGCCACGGCGACGCTGGTCGGCGGTTGCCTGCGGTTCCCATACACCTTTGCCACAGCAAAGTTCGGCGGGCGCAACTGGACCGTCTTCTCCGCGGCGGTGCTGCTGATTCCCACCGTCGGGACCATCGCCCTGCTGGCCAACCCGGGTTTGCCCCTTTGGCCGTATCTGGTGTGCGCAGCGCTGGCCGGACTGGGTGGCGGCAACTTCGCCTCCTCGATGACGAACATCAACGCGTTTTATCCGCAACGGCTCAAGGGCTGGGCGCTGGCACTCAACGCCGGCGGCGGCAACCTCGGGGTACCGATGATTCAACTGGTGGGCCTGCTGGTGATCGCGACCCTCGGCGACCGACGGCCCTACTGGGTCTGCGCGGTGTATCTGGTACTGCTGGCCGTCGCCGGCATCGGCGCGGCGTTGTACATGGACAACCTCAAGCAGTACCGCATCGAGATGAACACCATGCGCAGGGTGCTGGCCGAACCGCACACCTGGGTGATCTCGACGCTCTACATCGGCACCTTCGGCTCGTTCATCGGCTTTTCCTTCGCGTTCGGTCAGGTGCTTCAGATCAACTTCGTCGCCGGCGGTCAAAGTACCGCCCAGGCTGCCCTGCACGCGGCCCAGATCGCTTTTCTGGGACCATTATTGGGCTCGCTGTCGCGGGTATACGGTGGCCGGCTGGCCGACCGCATCGGCGGCGGGCGGGTGACCTTGGGCGCCTTCTTCGCGATGATCCTGGCGGCCGGAATCCTGGTCAGCGTCAGCACTTTCGGGGATCATCGCAGCGGTCCCGTACCGCCCTCGACGATGATCGGCTACATCGTCGGCTTCGTGGCGCTGTTCATCTTGTCCGGAATCGGCAACGGCTCGGTGTACAAGATGATCCCGTCGGTCTTCGAAGCGCGCAGCCACTCACTTCCATTGAGCGAGGGCGAACGCCGGCAGTGGTCACGGTCCATGGCGGGTGCATTGATCGGCTTCGCCGGTGCAATCGGCGCCCTCGGCGGAGTCGGCGTCAACCTCGCTCTGCGCCAGTCGTATTCCAGTAGTGGTACCGCTACCTCGGCCTTCTGGGTCTTCGTGGGTTTCTACCTCGTGGCCGCGGCCCTCACGTGGCTGATCTACGTGCGCAGGCCGCTTGCGGAGTCCGGCCACACCGCGGGCGCCGCACGTCTGGCTTACGGCTAACCGCCGCCGTTTCCGACAGCGCCGCTGGCGCCGTCGGCCCCGTCGAAGTCCGGGGTGCTCACGCCGTTGAGACCGGCGGTGCCGTTGTGGGAAGTCGCTCCGAGACCCAGTCCGGCAGTGCCGCCGCTACCCGCGCCGCCGCGCCGGGCCGACCCAGCAATCCGCCGCCGGCACCGCCGGCGCTGCCCCCTGGCCGTTCACACCCGCGCCACCGGCACCGCCGGCGCCGCCGTCACCTCCACCGCCCGCGACGGGGGTGTGGGTAAAGCCTTTGCTCGCAGTGATGTCGGCGTTGCCGCCGTTACCGCCGCTGCCGCCGTTGACCCCGGCCATGCCGACCGACGTCGCTGCCCCGCCGCTGCCGCCGTTGCCCAACAAGATTCCACCGGCACCGCCGACCGCGCCGGAGCCCGGAGCCGCGTCAGCGCCGTTACCGATCAGCGGGCGACCCACCAGCGCCTCGGTGGGAGCGTTGACGACGTTGAGGAGTTGCTGCAGCGGCGAGACGTTAGCGGCCTCCGCTGCCGCATATGCGTTCGAGTTCGCGGTCAGGGACTGCACGAATCGCTCGTGAAATGCCTTCAGCTGTGCGGAAACGCTCTGATACGTCCGACCATGCCCGGAGAACAGCGACGCCAGCGCCATCGACACCTCGTCGGCGGCCGCGGCCACCAGCGATGTCGTCGGGGCGGCTGACGCCGCATTCGCCCAGCGCAGTGTCGATCCGATATCAGCGATATCGGTTGCGGCCGACGAAAGCGCTTCCGGGGCAACGAGAAGGTACGACATCGCGATCTGTCCTCGAAGTTAGGATGACTCCGTTGGCAGCCGATGTTTCGGCTAGTTGCCAACATTCGTCCGCTGCCCGAAGCAGGTCTCTCGGACAGCCGGAGGATTCGGCCGATGAAATCTTCTCCCCCCGTTGGGGGGAGCATCTACCTGTCACGCATCACACTCGGATCGGTCGCGATTCGATGTCCCAGTGAGCTGCCAGAGAACCGGGAGGCAACTGTCAGTCGCAGGCGGCGGTTCTGGGTTGACTGCCTTCCGCGCCTGATGTGAGCATCGAAATCGACCTTGGCGCAAGCCTCTTCACTTCGTGGTGCCGTCGAGGTGCCCGGAAAGGTGAACCACCTTATGGGCCGCAACCATCGCATCACGGACTGGAATCCCGAAGACACCGAGGCATGGCGCACCGGAAACGACAAGATCGCCCGGCGCAATTTGCTCTGCACGGTGGCCGGCGATCATGTGGCATTCTCGATCTGGTCCCTGTGGTCGGTGATGACCCTGTTCATGCCCGCCTCGGTGTACGGCTTCTCGGCCGGCGACAAGCTGCTGCTGGGCGCCGTCGCCACCCTCATCGGCGGCGGCGCACGCATCCCCTACACGTTGGCGATCGCCAAGTTCGGCGGGCGCACCTGGACGACACTCTCGGCTTTGGTGCTGTTGATCCCCACCGCGCTGACGATCGTGCTGCTGGCCAACCCGGGCCTGCCGCTATGGCCGTATGTGTTGTGCGCGGGCCTGACCGGGCTGGGCGGTGCCAACTATGCGGCATCGCTGGCCAACGTCAACGCCTTCTACCCGGACCGGCTCAAGGGTGCGGCGCTGGCGGTCAACGCCGGCGTGGGGAACCTCGGTGTGGCAGTGATCCAACTCGCCGGACTGCTGGCGCTGGCTACCGCCGGCCACCAGGCGCCTTACTGGGTGTGTGCGGTTTACCTTGTGCTGCTGGCGATTGGCGGTATCGCCTCGGCCCTGTTCATGGACAATCTCGAGCACGGCATCGCGCCGAACACCCTGCGCTCGGTCTTGTCGGTCCGGCACACGTGGGTGATCTCACTGCTTTACATCTGCACCTTCGGCTCCTGGATCGGGTTCGCCTTCGCGTTCGGCCAAGTGCTACAGGTGAACTTCCAGGAGCACGGTGAAACGGTCAGGCACGCCGCGCTGCATGCCGCACAGATCGCGTTCGTCGGACCACTGTTGGGCTCGCTGGCCCGGATATACGGCGGGCGCCTGTCCGACCGCGTCGGCGGAAGCCGGGTCACCCTCGGCGTGCTCGGCGGCATGGTTCTGGCCGCCGGACTGCTCGTCGCCATCAGTACCCACGACGACATCGCACCGGACACCGGCCACCTCACACTGATCGGCTACGTGTTCTGCTTCATGGTTCTGTTCATCCTCGCCGGCATGGGCAATGGGTCGGTGTTCAAGCTGATCCCGTCCGTCTTCGAGGCACGCAGCCGCTCGATGGTCGGCAGCGAAGCCGAGCGGCGCCACTGGGCGCTCGCCATGTCAGGTTCGCTGATCGGATTCTGCGCGGCGGCAGGTGCATTGGGTGGGGTCGGGATCAACCTGGCCCTGCGCGAGTCCTATCTGCACAGCGGCACCGAAACCTCGGCATACTGGATCTTCCTCGCTTCGTATGTCGTTGCCGCGTGGCTCACCTGGGTGATGTACGTGCGGCGCCCCGGCACGCCTGTGATAAAGAACGCAGGCGAGGGCAATGCTGCAGCAATTGTTAGGTAACGCTTCGGAAATGTGCCTGGCATACAACAGACATATGGCCCAGTCAACGTCTGCGCCACTCACTGGCTACCGAATCGCAGTCACCTCCTCCCGTCGCGCCGAGGAGCTGTGTGCACTGCTGAATCGTCATGGGGCGGAGGTCTTTGCCGCTCCCGCGATCAGCATGATCGCACTGCCCGATGACGACGAACTGCACAGCAACACCGAAGCACTGATCGCCACTCCTCCGGATATTCTGGTGGCCCACACAGGTATCGGCTTCCGCGGCTGGGTGGCCGCGGCCGAAGGGTGGGGCCTGGCGACTGAACTGATCGAATCCTTGTCGTCGGCACGGGTTATTTCGCGCGGTCCGAAGGCCACCGGGGCCTTGCGTGCCGCCGGTCTGCGCGAGGAGTGGTCCCCGGAATCCGAATCTTCGCACGAGGTCTTGGAATACCTGCTCGAGGCCGGCGTCGCCGGTAAGCGCATCGCCGTTCAGCTGCACGGTGCGGCCGACGGCTGGGATCCCTTCCCGGAGTTCCTCGGCGGTCTGCGCGCTGCGGGGGCCCAGGTTATTCCACTGCGGGTATACCGTTGGAAGCCAGTGCCATTGGATGGCGAGTTCGACCAGCTGGTCACCGGCATCGCCCGACGGCAGTTCGACGCCGTGACCTTCACTTCCGCCCCCGCTGCGGTGGCGGTACTGGAGCGCAGCCGCGACCTGGGCATCGAGGACCCGGTGCTGGCGGCCTTCCGCAGCAGCGTGCACGCGATGTGCGTGGGCCCGGTGACATCGCGACCACTGATCCGCCAAGGTGTCCCCACCTCGTCTCCGGAGCGAATGCGGTTGGGGGCGTTGGCTCGCCATATCGCCGAGGAGTTGCCGTTGTTGGGTTCGTGCAGCGTGTACGCCGCGGGGCACCTCGTCGACATCAGGGGAACCTGCGTTCTGGTCGACGGGTCGGTCAAGACGGTGTCGGGCTCCGGCATGGCGATCCTGCGAGCACTCGCGCACCGACCCGGTGATGTGGTCGGACGCGCGGAGTTGCTGCGCCTGCTGCCCGGCAATGGTGGTGACACCCATGCGGTGGACACCGCCGTGCTTCGTCTGCGAACGGCACTGGGCGACAAGAACATCGTGGCAACCGTGGTCAAGCGTGGTTACCGCCTGGCTCTGGACGGCGAGCACGACGCCGCATGAGTCTGGTCCTGACCGCCCATGGCACCCGCCGGCCGGCCGGCGTCGAGATGATCGGCGACCTCGCTTGCCGGGCGGGTGAACTGCTCGGCCGCACCGTTCTGGTGGCGTTCGTCGACGTGCTGGGACCCACGCCCGGCGAGGTGCTGTCGAACCTGTCCGGGCGGGAACCCGCGATCGTGGTGCCGGCGTTCCTCTCGCGCGGTTATCACGTCCGGGCCGATCTGCCCGCACACGTCGAGGCCAGCGGCCATCCAAACGTCATCGTCACCCCGGCCCTGGGACCGGGGCCCGAAATCGCCCGAATCATCTACCAGAACCTGCTGGAAACCGGCTGGCATCCCGGCGATTCGGTGATACTGGCCGCGGCCGGCACCTCAGATCGCCGGGCCCGCAACGATTTGAACCACGCCCGGAAGCTGCTGTCGGCGCTGACCGGTTCCGCGGTGCAACTCGGTTTCGCCGCCACCGGCAGCCCGACCGTTCGCGACGCCGTGGCCGACGCCCGTCGCCGGGGTGCGCGCCGCGTCGTGGTGGCCTCCTACCTGCTGGCGGACGGCCTGTTCCAGGAGCGCCTGGAACGCTGCGGTGCCGACCTCGTGACGCGGCCGCTGGGCACCCATCCCGGTCTGGCGCGGCTGGTGGCCGAGCGGTTCCGCGATGCCGCCGTCACCTGCGGTGCAACGATCAAAGGGGTTTGCCGACAACGGCACGCCGACACCGGCGTGGCTTGATCTTTGGTGACATCCGGGTAATCCTGGCTTCATGGCCCGTAACGAAGAGCCCTCGCGCGGACTCCTCGACGATGTGGCGAAGATGCTCCGTTTGCCTTTCCGGACACCGGAGTTCATCGACCGTATCTTCACCGGTAGCGTGAACCAGGTAGGACGGCGCACGCTCTACATGCTGATCACCACGTGGGATGCCGCCGGCGGCGGACCTTTTGCCGCGAGTGCGATCGCTTCCACCGGTCTGTCCAAAACCGCAGAAATCGTTCAGTCCATGCTGATCGGGCCGGTGTTCAATCCGCTGCTCAAGATGCTGGGCGCCGACAAGATCGCCGTCCGGGCGTCGTTGTGCGCCTCCCAACTCGTCGGGCTGGGCATCATGCGCTACGGTGTGCGCTCCGAACCGCTGCATTCGATGACAGTCGAGCAGCTGGTGGACGCCATCGGTCCGACGATGCAGCGCTATCTCGTCGGCAAAATTGACTAGGCCGCCATCCGGGCGGCGAACCGCCCGACCTCGATGCGGCCATCGGCGGTAACCCGCGCCGGGTAGGTGGGAACGCAGACCTGCGGGTCGTCCAGGCAGGAGCCGTCATCGAGCGCGAAAGCTTGCTTGTGGATCGGCGATTGGACAACGCGGCGGCCGGCGCGGTCGCCGACGATCCCGCGGGACAGCACCGCGGCACCCGAGAACGGGTCGATGTTGCCGATCGCACAAACCGATCCGTCGTCGAGCCGGAACAGCGCCGCCTGGGAGCCGTCGTCGAGCAGCACGCCCACGCCCCGGCCCGGAATCAGCTGGTCGAACGCGCAGGCGGTGGTCCACACCTGGATGTCGTTGACGAGTGTCATGATTCATTCCCTCCCTATGAACGAACTCGTGGGATACCAATGGGCACAGGGACTTTCCGCCCGGAACTTTCGGTGAACGTCACCGTGGGGTCGACCGCGTCGGGGGCGTTGACGAAGGAGACGAACCGCGACAGCTTGTCCGGATCCTCCAGTACGCCCTTCCATTCGCACTGGTAGTTCGCCACGTGGCGCTCGATGGCGGCCTCGAATTCCTCGGCCAGGCCCAGCGAGTCCTCGCACACGACTGCGCGTACGTGGTCCAGTCCAAGCGCTTCGACCCACGGCGCGGTGCGCTGCAACCGATCCGCGGTGCGGATGTAGTACATCAAGAACCGGTCGATGTAGCGGACCAGTGTGTCGGTGTCCAGATCGCCGGCCAACAACTGGGCGTGCTTGGGAGTCATGCCGCCGTTGCCGCCGACGTAGAGGTTCCAACCCTGCTCGGTCGCGATGACCCCGACATCCTTGCCGCGCGCCTCGGCGCACTCCCGCGCGCAGCCCGAGACACCCAGCTTGATCTTGTGCGGTGCCCGCAGCCCGCGGTAGCGCAGTTCCAGGTCGATGGCCAGCTGGACCGAATCCTGCTGCCCGTAGCGGCACCAGTCACTGCCCACGCAACTCTTCACGGTGCGCAGCGCCTTGCCGTAGGCATGGCCCGACTCCATCCCCGCGTCCACCAGCCGCTTCCAGATGGCCGGCAACTGGTCGACCCGGGCTCCGAACATGTCGATCCGCTGCCCGCCGGTGATCTTGGTGTAGAGCCCGAAATCCTGAGCTATCTGGCCGATGAGGATGAGGTGCTCGGGCTTGATGTCGCCGCCGGGCACCCGCGGCACCACCGAGTAGCTGCCGTTGCGTTGGATGTTCGCCAGGAAGTGGTCGTTGGAATCCTGCAGCGAGGCCTGCTCGCCTTCCAGGATGTGGTCGGACCCGGTGGACGCCAGGATGGACGCGACGACGGGTTTGCAGATGTCACAACCTTTTCCACGGCCGAAGCGTTCCAGCAGGCCGGAAAAGGTACGGATCTCGGTGGCCGAGATGAGCTGGAAAAGCTCCGCGCGCGACTGGCTGAAGTGCTCACACAACGCCTTGGACTGTTCGACACCCTCCGCTTCCAGCAGCTGCTTGAGCAGCGGGACGCACGATCCACACGACGTACCGGCCGCGGTGCACGCCTTGAGGGCCGCAACATCGGCGCAGCCATCGCTGATCGCACACTTCAGGTCGCCTTTGGTGACGTTGTTGCAGGAGCAGATCTGGGCCGAGTCCGGCAGCGCCCCGATGCCCAGGGCGCCGGTGCCGCCGGACGATCCGGCCGGTGCGATGAGCGCCAGCGGATCGCCAGGCAATTCAGCACCGACCATCGGCCGCAACACGCCGTAGGCCGAGGCGTCTCCCACCAGGACACCGCCGAGCAGCGTCTTGGCGTCGTCGGAGAGCACCAACTTCGCATAGGTCCGGTTGACGGCATCGTTGATGGCCACCTCGAGGCAGTTCTCGGTGTTGCCCATCGCGTCGCCGAAGCTGGCGACGTCCACGCCGAGCAACTTGAGCTTGGTGGAGAGATCGGCTACGGGGAACTCCGCCACGCCGTCGACCAGACGGTCGGCCACCACTTCGGCGCTGGTGTAACCCGGTCCGACGAGACCGTAACACCGCCCTTCGATCGCAGCGACCTCGCCGATCGCGAAAATATCAGAATCGCTTGTGCGGCAGGCTAAGTCGGTGAGGACACCACCACGCGGCGCGATGTCCAGCCCGGCCACCCGGGCCAGCTCGTCGCGCGGCCGGATGCCGGCGGCGAAGACCACCAGGCCGGCATCGATCGTGTGGCCGTCGGAGAGGGTGACCTTCAGCGACTCTGAACCGTCCGGGTTGGCAACGGACACAATCGATTCGGTGCCGGTCCCGACGTGGATGTCAATACCGAGGTCGCCGATCATGCGGGCCAGCAGCGCACCACCCGCCTCGTCTATCTGCGCAGCCATCAGTCGCGGCATCATCTCGACGACGTGGGTCGGTAGTCCGAACTGGCGCAACGCGTTGGCGGCCTCCAGGCCCAGCAGGCCGCCGCCGATCACCACGCCGGCCTCGCCACGACCGCGTGCGACCGCAAGCCCGGCGCCGGCCCGGATGGCGTCGAGGTCGTCCAGGGTCCGGTAGACGTGGCATGACGACAGGTCATGGCCGGTGACCGGCGGAACGAAGGCATAAGACCCGGTGGCCAGTACCAGCGCGTCGTAACCGTGGCGCTCACCGGCGGCGGTGAGCACTGTCTTTGTTGCGCGGTCGATTTCGGTGACGCGGGTGCTCAGCAGCAACTGCACCCGCGGGTCGCCGGCGTAATCGTTACCCGGCAGCGCCAGCAGGCTGCGGTCCCAGCTCTCGGTGTAAGAGGTCAGGCCGACGCGGTCGTAGGCGGCATCGGCCTCCTCAGCCAGCACGGTGATACGCCAGACGCCGGAGCTGTCGCGGGCGCGCAGCGCCTCGACGAACCGGTGCCCCACCATGCCATGGCCGACCACGACGACGCGCCGGACCTCAGCGCGCGCGGGAGTACTTCCGGCAGAGGGCATGTCACGAGACTACGAAGCCGATGTTGCCGCAAACGACCCGAATTGTGAAGCATGCATCACGCCCGGCTCACAGCTGGCAATCGCCTGTGTGACGGTGTTCTCTCACGGCGAACACGCAGGTGGAACTTTAGCGTGGGCGACTCATGTTCTACCGGGTAGCCGACCACCACAGCGTCGGACACAGCTAACTCACAACGAAGAGTAAGGAGTCACCCATGAGCAACCTTGCCTTGTGGTCGCGTCCGGCGTGGGACACCGACCGGTGGCTGCGGGACTTTTTCGGTCCGGCATCGGCCGACTGGGCCGGAGGCCCGTCGAGGCCTGCGACCAGTGGTTTCAACCCCGCAGCCGAGATTGTCAAGGACGGCGACGACGCGGTAGTCCGGGTGGAGCTACCGGGTATTGACGTCGAGAAGGACGTCAGCGTCGAGGTCGACAAGGGCCGACTGGTCATCCACGGCGAACACCGCGACGAACACGCCGAAGAGGAGAACGGGCGCACCCTGCGGGAGATCCGCTACGGGTCGTTCCGCCGGTCGTTTCAACTGCCGGCGCATGTTACCGGCGAAGCCATCTCCGCGTCGTACGACGCGGGTGTGCTGACCGTGCGGGTCAGCGGCGCCTACGCCGGAGCGCAGCCGCAGCGCATCGCAATCACCAAGTAGAACAACGAGAACGCGCCGATGCGGTGGGGCGTGAGCCCCCCCGCATCGGCCTGTTCGCAAGGTCAGCGCCAGCGGGCGAGCAGCTCGTTGGCCCGCGCCGACAAAGCGCTCTGCAGGAACGGCCCGAAACTGATCCGGGCGACACCGAGCGAGGCGAAGGAACTGGCGTCGTCCCGATCCGGCATCGCGATCGCATTCACCGGTAACGGTAGCTCAGTTGTCAAGCGCCGCAGCGTTTCCGGATCGTGCCTGGCCACGGGGTACAGCACATCGGCGCCCGCATCGGCCGCTTCGGTCAGCCGGGCCACTGCCAGGTCGACGAGCTCGGACGCGGGCGCCTGCTTGCGCAGGAACACATCGGTACGCGCGTTGATCACCATGTGCACACCTGCCGTATCGGCGGCCGCCCGCAACGCGCCCACCAATTCCGCATGCTCGGCGGCGGACCGCAGCCGCCCACCCTCGGAGTGCACGGTGTCTTCGACGTTGAGTCCGACCGCCCCCGCCTCCAGCAGGCCGTCGATCAGGTGCGCCGCGGGCAGCCCGTAGCCCGATTCGATGTCGACCGAGACCGGCAGGTCGACCGAGGCAGTGATCTGGGCGACCCGGGCAAGCACGTCATCGAACGACATGCCTTCGCTGTCGGGTTTGCCGATCGAATCGGCCAGCGGATGGCTGCCCACCGTCAGGGCCGCGAACCCGGCCCCGGCGGCCAGCCGGGCCGACCACGCGTCCCACACCGTCGGCAGGATGACCGGGTTGCCTGGCTGGTGCAGCTCCAGCAACGCCCGGGCCCGGTTGACTAACTGATGGGGCATGGCAGAAGTCGCTTTCTGGTGGCGGGACACAACTTGTCCGGCGTCCGGCTCCGACAGCGGATACTATCGACTGGCGTACTGTGATCCGTGACACTTCAGCCCAGGGAGCATCGATTGTCCACCGCCAGTGAACTCACCGAACTGCACGACCTGATGCGGGGCTTGCGGCGGTGCGTGACCTCGCTGAAATCGCGGTACGGAGATAATCCCGCGACGCGTCGCATCGTCATCGACGCCGACCGAATCCTCAGTGACGTCGAGTTACTCGACAATGACGTCGCCGAATTGGACCTGGGCCGCGCGACTGTCTACCAGTCCAACGAGAAGATCGCCATCCCGGACACCCAGTACGACACCGACTTCTGGCGCGACGTCGACGACGAGGGTGTCGGAGGTCACAGCAGGTATTGACGGCCGACCGGCTCAGGCGCCCGACTGAGGAGCGGGCGCTGATTCTGTGTACCCTTCGAGCTACAGCCCGTTCGAAGAGGAACAACACATCAGATGAGCGCACCAACGGCGAGCCGTTCTGAGTCCGGCGTCTTTTCAGCTACCCGCGCCCGGATTGGGCAGAAAACCCTCCGCACCGACAGGTGGTGGCTGCAGCCCCTGAGGATCAACCTGGGCTTCGCTGCATTCGTCATCTACGCGACAGCGCGGGCGTTCCAGCAGGAATACTTCTTCGTCCCGAAGTATCACTACCTGACGCCGTTCTACTCACCGTGCGTCAGCAAGGCCTGCGGTGAGGCCAGCGAATTCTGGCCGCAGATCCTGCCGGACGTTTGGTGGCTGCCCTACGCGGCGCTGACGCTGCCGTTCCTGCTGCTGTTCCGGCTGACCTGCTACTACTACCGCGGCGCCTACTACCGCACGGTGTGGCAGTCGCCCACCGCCTGCGCAGTGGCCGAGCCCCGCGTCCATTACACCGGCGAGACCAAGCTCCCGTTGATCATCCAGAACACCCACCGGTACTTCTTCTACGCCGCCGGCATCATCTCGGTGATCAACACCTGGGACGCCATCGCCGCCTTCCACTCCGATGACGGCCCCGGCGGATTCGGGTTCGGTCTAGGAAACCTGGTCCTGCTCGGCAACGTCGTCATGCTGTGGATCTACACGCTGTCCTGCCACTCCTGCCGGCACGTGACCGGTGGCCGGCTCAAGCACTTCTCCAAACACCCTGTGCGGTACTGGATCTGGACCCAGGTCAGCAAGATCAACGAGCGGCACAAGATGTTCGCCTGGATCACGCTGGGCACCCTGATGCTGACCGACTTCTACATCCTGCTGGTGTCCAGCGGCACCATCTCGGACCTGAGATTCATTGGCTGATCAGCCCCTTCAGCCGCATTGCGAACGAAATTCCATAATTTGAGCGAGGTTTCATGGTTGAGGTCGAAAGGCACGCCTACGACGTAGTCGTAATCGGTGCCGGCGGCGCAGGGTTACGCGCGGTAATCGAAGCGCGCGAGCGGGGCCTTAAGGTCGCCGTGGTGACCAAATCGCTGTTCGGGAAGGCCCATACAGTGATGGCCGAGGGCGGCTGCGCGGCATCCATGGGTAACGCCAACCCGAAAGACAACTGGCAGACCCACTTTGGCGACACCATGCGGGGCGGAAAGTTCCTCAACAACTGGCGGATGGCCGAGTTGCACGCCAAAGAGGCACCGGACCGCGTTTGGGAGCTGGAGACCTACGGCGCACTGTTCGACCGCACCAAGGACGGCCGGATCAGCCAGCGCAACTTCGGTGGGCACACCTATCCGCGGCTCGCGCACGTCGGTGACCGCACCGGCCTGGAGCTGATCCGCACCATGCAGCAGAAGATCGTCTCGCTGCAGCAGGAGGATTTCGCCGAGTTCGGCGACTACGACGCCCGGATCCGGGTGTTCGCCGAGTGCACCGTCACCGAGCTGCTCAAGGACGGTGACGCAATCGCCGGGGCGTTCGGCTACTGGCGTGAGAGCGGAAACTTCGTGCTGTTCGAGGCGCCCGCGGTGGTGATGGCCACCGGTGGCATCGGCAAGTCATTCAAGGTGACCTCGAACTCCTGGGAGTACACCGGCGACGGCCACGCCCTGGCGCTGCGCGCCGGCGCGACGCTGATCAACATGGAGTTCGTCCAGTTCCACCCGACGGGCATGGTCTGGCCGCCCAGTGTGAAGGGGATCCTGGTCACCGAGGGTGTCCGTGGGGACGGCGGAGTATTGAAAAATTCCGAGGGCACCCGGTTCATGTTCGGCTACATCCCGCCGGTGTTCAAAGGCCAGTACGCCGAGGACGAGCAAGAGGCCGACCAGTGGCTCAAGGACAACGACTCGGCCCGCCGCACCCCGGACCTGCTGCCCCGTGATGAGGTGGCGCGGGCGATCAACTCCGAGGTCAAGGCCGGCCGCGGCACCCCGCACGGTGGGGTTTACCTGGACATCGCGTCCCGGCTGACCCCGGCCGAGATCAAGCGCCGGTTGCCGTCGATGTACCACCAGTTCATGGAATTGGCCGAGGTCGACATCACCAAAGAGCCGATGGAGGTCGGGCCCACCTGTCACTACGTGATGGGCGGCATCGAGGTCGACGCCGACACCGGCGCGGCCAAGGTTCCCGGACTGTTCGCCGCGGGTGAATGCTCCGGCGGCATGCACGGCTCCAACCGGTTGGGCGGCAACTCGCTGTCCGACCTGCTGGTATTCGGCCGGCGCGCCGGACTGGGGGCCGCTGACTACGTGCGTGCCCTGAGCAGCCGTCCGGCGGTGTCGGAACAAGCCCTCGAGGACGCCGCGAATTTCGCCCTCAAGCCGTTTGCGGGGCCAACCGACGGCTCGGCGCCGGAGAATCCGTACGCACTGCAGATGGACCTGCAGCACGTGATGAACGACCTCGTCGGCATCATCCGCAAAGAGGACGAGATCACCCGCGCGCTGAAGCTGCTCAAGGAGCTGTGGTCGCGCTACCAGAACGTCCAGGTCGAAGGGGGACGCCAGTACAACCCGGGCTGGAACCTGGCAATCGACCTGCGCAACATGTTGATGGTCAGCGAGTGTGTGGCCAAGGCGGCGCTGGAGCGCACCGAAAGCCGTGGCGGTCATACTCGAGACGACCACCCCAGCATGGATTCCACCTGGCGCAACACCTTGCTGGTGTGCAAAGAGGCCTCCCAGGATGAGGCCGAGGCCACCGGCGACCACGTCACCATCACCCGCCAGGAGCAGATCCCGATGCGGCCCGACTTGCTGGAGCTCTTCAAGATCTCTGAGCTGGAGAAGTACTACACCAGCGACGAGCTGGCCGAGCACCCGGAACGGAGAGCGTAATGGCGTACAACGCAAGCATGCTGGTCTGGCGCGGTGACGAAAGCGGCGGTGCGCTCGAAGAATTCACCGTTGAGGTCAACGAGGGTGAAGTGGTGCTGGACGTCATTCACCGGCTGCAGCAGACGCAGACGCCGGACCTGGCGGTGCGCTGGAACTGCAAGGCCGGCAAGTGCGGATCCTGCTCGGCGGAGATCAACGGCCGACCCCGGCTGATGTGCATGACCCGGATGTCGACGTTCGAGGAGAACGAAGTCGTCACTGTCACCCCGATCCGGACGTTCCCGGTGATCCGCGACCTGGTGACCGATGTCTCGTTCAACTACGAGAAGGCCCGCGAGATCCCGTCGTTCACACCGCCCAAGGAGTTGCAGCCGGGTGAGTACCGGATGTCCCAAATCGACGTGCAGCGGTCCCAGGAGTTCCGCAAGTGCATCGAATGCTTCCTGTGCCAGAACGTCTGCCACGTCATCCGCGACCACGAGGAGAACAAGGAGGCATTCGCCGGGCCGCGCTTCCTGATGCGGATCGCCGAGCTCGACATGCACCCGCTGGACACGGTGGACCGGCAGAAGCAGGCTCAGGAAGAGCACGGGCTGGGCTACTGCAATATCACCAAGTGCTGCACCGAGGTCTGCCCCGAGCACATCAAGATCACCGACAACGCGCTGATCCCGATGAAAGAGCGGGTCGCCGACCGCAAGTACGACCCCGTCGTCTGGCTGGGTAACAAGCTGTTCAGGCGTTAATCGCCGCCGCACCGGGTATCCGGAGGACATGCGAGGAACGACCAGCGACAACGAGATTCGAACGGCGATTCGGGAGCTGTCCGTCCGCGCCGAGCTGGCGCATACAGAGGGACGGCACGACGACGCGCGCGAGATCGAACAGCGGATCGACGGCTACCGGAAAGAACTGAGCGAGCGACCCTAGCCCGGGTCAGCCGCCGAGGCGGCGAAAGACGCTGCGGTGGAAGACGATCGGAGCCACCTCGGGGTCCACTGTGACTTCGCTGACCCGCAGCACGACGATCGTGTGGTCGCCGGCCGGGATCAACTGCTCGATCGCACTTTCCAGCCACAGCGCGGTGCCCTTGATGAATACGGCTCCGGACTCCCGGGATTCCGTCTCCAACCCGGCGAACCTGTCGCCCGTCTTGGCGGCCAGGGTGCGGGCTGCCGCATCGTGCGACTCGCCGAGCACGCTGATCCCCAGCATCGGCGCGCCCTTGAGCTTGGGCCAGGTCGTGGACGTGTTCTGCACGCAGAACGACACCAGCGGCGGTTCCAGGGACACCGGGACAAAGGTACTGGCCGCGAGGCCTTCTCGTTTCCCGTCCACATGGGCCGCGATGGCGACGACCCCGGTGGGGAAATGACCGAAGGCCTCACGCAGAGACAGCGGTGTCAAGTTCTTGTTGGAGTTCACCGAACCTATTCGCTCCTCGAGCCGAGAACGGGATTCTCGCTTTCGACCCTACCCGGCGAGTATCCGTACGCGGCAGCCACATCCGGGTGTGCGCGCACCCTGCTCTTCCAGGCATTGCGGCCGTAGACGGAATAGATCGGGTCCGATGGATCAGGCGCCGGCCGCGCGCGTTCGGCCAACTCGGCAGGCAACGACAGCACCGGTAGCGCTGCATCCAGCGCCGGGTTGAAGAAGTAGGGCACCGAGATCCGTTCGGCGCTGCCGCCGGTCAGATCCACCCGGTGCTCGGTGGCGCGCAGGTAGCCGCCGGTCACGATCTCGAGCAACTCACCGATATTGACGACGAAAGCCCCGTCCACCGGCGGGACGTCCACCCAGCGATCCCATCCCGGAGACCTTCGTACCTGAAGGCCGCGGCTTTTCGGCTCGGCCAGCAGCAGGGTCAGCGCCCCAGAGTCCTTGTGTGCACCGACCCCCTGCGCAGATGCGGCCCGTGCCGGGTAGCGAATGATCTTGATCAGCGTCGCAGGCCGGTCGGCGAAGGGCGCGTCGAACACGTCCGGCGCGCTACCGAGGGCGGCCGCCCAGTGTCGCAGCAGTGTGCGCGACACCCGGGACAACGCGGCATCCCACTCGGCGACGATGCCCGGCAGATCGGGCATGGCCGCAGGCCACTGGTTGGGACCCTGCAGCCACAGATAGTCGGGCCGGCCGGGCCCACCGATAGACGGACGCTCGGGGCCGATGTCGAGCTGCTCGCGCCAATCGACTTCGCCACGAGTCAACTCACCACCCAACCGGGTGTAGCCGCGGAAGTGCGGGCTGCGCACCATCGCGATCGCGTCTTTGTCCTCTTGCGGCAGCGCAAAGAGCCGACGCGCCGCGTCAAGCACCCTGGCCGCCAGGACGGCGGGCACGCCGTGGCCGACCAAATAGAAGAAGCCCACCTCGTGGGCGGCCCGCCGCAGACCGGAGCGCAGCTCCTCGGAATCGGCGTTCAGATCCACTACCGGAAGCGCCGTGACGCTCGCCACATCCATCATTGCGTCCCATCATTGCCGCAGGTGAGGGCGCGTTCCAGGGCTGGACTCAGCCAGTTCCCAACCGGTTGGTTAGTTAGTCAGTGAAATGTTCCTCACATCGACTTGCGTCGAACAACACCGCCGCGATATTTTAACTCTGTTACTGGTGGGTAACTTAGACCTAGTACCCAACCACAGGTGGCATTCTCAACGAGGAGGACCGTAGTGAGCCACTACAAGAGCAATGTTCGTGACCAGGAATTCAACCTGTTCGAGGTGCTGGGTGTCGACAAGGCGCTAGGCCAAGGCGAGTTCAGCGACCTCGACGCCGACACTGGCCGCGAGATCCTCGCCGAGGTGGCGCGGCTCTCCGAAGGACCCGTCGCCGAGTCATTCATCGAAGGCGACCGCAACCCGCCGGTCTTCGACCCGAAGACGCACACGGTGACGCTGCCGGAGTCGTTCAAGAAGTCCGTCAACGCCGTGATCGACGCCGGTTGGGACAAGGCCGGCCTCGACGAGGTACTCGGCGGCATGCCGATGCCCAAGGCCCTGATGTGGGCGATCAACGAGCACATTCTCGGCTCGAACCCGGCGGTGTGGATGTATGCCGGCGGTGCCGGATTCGCCCAGATCCTCTACCACCTCGGCACCGAGGAGCAGCGGAAGTGGGCAGTGCTGGCCGCCGAGCGCCGCTGGGGCTCGACCATGGTCCTCACCGAACCGGACGCCGGCTCGGACGTGGGTGCCGGCCGCACCAAGGCCGTTCAGCAGGAAGACGGCACCTGGCACATCGACGGTGTCAAGCGCTTCATCACCTCGGGTGATTCCGACGACCTGTTCGAGAACATCTTCCACCTGGTGTTGGCCCGCCCGGAGGGCGCCGGACCCGGAACCAAGGGTTTGTCGCTGTTCTTCGTACCCAAGTTCCTGTTCGACCCCGAGACCGGGGAGCCGGGCGAGCGCAACGGCGTCTACGTCACCAACGTCGAGCACAAGATGGGCTTGAAGGTTTCGGCCACCTGTGAGTTGTCGCTGGGGCAGCACGACAAGCCGGCCGTCGGCTGGCTGGTCGGCGAGGTCCACGACGGCATTGCGCAGATGTTCGAGGTCATCGAGCAGGCCCGCATGATGGTGGGTACCAAGGCGATCGCCACCCTGTCCACCGGTTACCTCAACGCGCTGGAGTACGCGAAGTCACGCGTCCAGGGTGCCGACCTGACCCAGATGACCGACAAGACCGCGCCACGGGTCACCATCACGCACCACCCCGACGTGCGCAGGTCGCTGATGACCCAGAAGGCGTACGCCGAGGGTCTGCGGGCGCTGTACCTCTACACCGCCACCTTCCAGGACGCACCGGTCGCCGAAGCGGTGCACGGTGTGAACCCGGAGTTGGCCGCCAAGATCAACGACCTGTTGCTTCCGATCGTCAAGGGTGTCGGCTCCGAGCAGGCCTACGCCAAACTCACCGAGAGCCTGCAGACCTTCGGTGGATCCGGCTTCCTGCAGGACTACCCGATCGAGCAGTACATCCGGGACGCCAAGATCGACTCCCTGTACGAGGGCACCACCGCTATCCAGGCACAGGACTTCTTCTTCCGCAAGATCGTGCGCGACAAGGGCGTGGCCCTGGCGCACGTCTCCGGCGAGATCCAGAAGTTTGTCGACAGCGAGTCCGGCAACGGACGCCTCAAGGCCGAGCGTGTGCTGCTCGCCAAGGCGCTGACCGACGTACAGGCCATGGCCGCCTCGCTGACCGGCTACCTGATGGCCGCTCAGGAGGACGTCACCAGCCTCTACAAGGTGGGCCTGGGTTCGGTCCGATTCCTGATGAGCGTCGGCGACCTGGTGATCGGCTGGTTGCTGCAGCGTCAGGCCGCCGTGGCGATCGAGGCCCTGGACGCCGGTGCCACCGGCGCCGAGCGGTCCTTCTACGAAGGCAAGCTCGCGGTCGCGTCGTTCTTCGCGAAGAACTTCCTGCCGCTGTTGACCAGCACCCGCGAGGTGATCGAGACCCTGGACAACGACATCATGGAGCTCGACGAGGCTGCATTCTGAGGCCGCTGTACTGAGTGCTGAAGCAGAATCCCCCCGGTTCCACGGAACGGGGGGATTCTGCTTTTCTCGAGCGCGTCGGGCCGCATCGCGCGTCGGGCCGCATCGGGGATCAAAAAGACCGCCGCTGGATCCCCTCATTCCAGCGGCGGCCCTTTCCGTTCGCCCGTCCGCGTTGACCGGCGCTCGATCCAAGGATTGCCCCGCGTTGCCGTCGGGGTCGGGGGGTCAGACCACAACACGGGGCTATCCGGCCCGACTTATACCCATCCGCTCGGAGAACTAATCGCGCAGCCGGAAATTTCAGCGGACAAGTTTGCGCCCAGGCGCCCGCGCCGCCGATCGATGGGCACCGCGGCGCAGCATCCGACCTGCATACCGGCAGTTTGGTGGTTTCCGTCGAGTCGAGGGCGATAACGGTCGTACGCGCCGGTTACGCCTCGAGAATGGCGGCCACGCCGAGGCCGCCGGCGGCGCATATAGAGATCAGCGCGCGCACCGGGCCCTTGGTCTCGGCCTTCTTCTCGGCCAGTTGCTTGGCGGCTTGCGCCAGGATCCGTCCGCCGGTGGCGGCGAAGGGATGCCCGGCGGCCAGCGACGAGCCGTTGACATTGAGCTTGGACCGGTCGATCGAGCCCAACGCGGCGTCGAGCCCCAACCGCTCCTTGCAGTACTCCTCGGACTCCCAGGCCTGCAGGTGCGCCAGGACCACCGAAGCGAACGCCTCGTGGATCTCGTAGAAATCAAAATCTTGCAGTCCCAGTCCGTTTCTCGCCAACAACCGGGGCACCGCGTAGGTGGGAGCCATGAGCAGACCGTCGTGGCCGTTCACGTAGTCGACGGCCGCCGTCTCGGCGTCAACGAAGTAGGCGAGCGGAGACAGCGAGTGATCGGCCGCCCACTGCTCGGAGGCCAGCAACGCCACGGAGGCGCCGTCGGTCAATGGCGTCGAATTCCCCGCCGTCATCGTCGCGTCGCCCGCCTTCACCCCGAAAACCGGACGCAGGTTTGCCAGCTTCTCCACGCTGGCCTCCGGACGCAGATTGTCGTCGCGGTACAGCCCGAGGAACGGCGTTACCAGGTCGTCGAAGAAGCCTCGGTCGTAGGCGGCGGCCATGTTGCGGTGGCTCGCCACGGCCAGCTCGTCCTGGTCGACGCGCTTGATGCCGAGTTGCTTGGCGGTGATGGCGGCGTGCTCGCCCATCGACAGGCCGGTGCGGGGTTCGCTGTTGGCCGGTATCGCGATGCCGAGGTTGGCCGGCAACGTGCCCACCAGCTTCAAGCGCTGCGCGGTGGACTTGGCGCGACGCACCTTCAGCAGGGTGCGGCGCAGGTCGTCACCAAGGGCGATCGGAGCGTCGGAGGTGGTGTCGACCCCGCCGGCCGCGGCCACCTCGTAGCGGCCGGCGGCGATGCCGTCGGCCGCGGCGATCGCGGCTTGCAGACCGGTTCCACAGGCCTGCTGTACGTCGAACGCCGGTGTGTGCGGCGACAACTCCGAACCGAGCACGCATTCGCGCATCAGGTTGAAGTCGCGGCTGTGCTTGAGCACCGCGCCGCCGATCACCGCCCCCAGACGCTCACCGCGCAGGTTGAACCGGTCGACCAGCCCGCCCAGCGCGGCGGTGAACATGTCCTGGTTGGAGGCCTCGGCGTAGGCCCGGTCGGATCGACCGAAGGGGATGCGGTTGCCGCCGAGCACGGCGACGCGTCGCTTTGTCGCGTTGGTCTGATCACTGGCTGGGGCCACTGTTGTTCTCCGTCGATCGCCGGTAGTCCGTGGGTTAGTTTTGGGGTATCAGCCCATCGCACGCAATACTAACCACTGTTCTTACTCGCAAGTAAGTTCGTCCCCCCTGACACGGAAGGCAAGCTCAGTGGCACCCAAGGCCTCGCCCGATCTGTTCTCCCAGGTGGTCAACTCCGGCCCCGGGTCGTTCCTGGCCAAGCAGCTTGGCGTACCGCAGCCCGAGACGTTGCGCCGGTACCGTCCAGGTGACCCACCGTTGGCCGGTTCACTGCTGATCGGCGGACCGCAGGACCAGCCGGGCCGGGTCACCGAACCGCTGCGCGCGGCGCTGGAAAAGGACTACGACCTGGTGGGCAACAACCTGGGCGGGCGCTGGGCCGACTCCTTCGGCGGTCTGGTGTTCGACGCCACCGGCATCACCGAGCCGTCCGGGCTGAAGGCCCTGCACGACTTCTTCACGCCGGTCGTGCGCAACCTGGGTCCGTCGGCGCGCGTCGTGGTGGTGGGAACGACACCGGAGGCGATCGAGAACCCGCACGAGCGCATCGCGCAGCGCGCACTGGAGGGCTTCACCCGCTCGGTGGGCAAGGAACTGCGGCGGGGCGCCACCTCGGCACTGGTGTATCTGGCACCGGACGCCAAGCCCGCCGCCACCGGGCTGGAATCCACCATGCGGTTCATCCTGTCGGCCAAGTCGGCCTACGTCGACGGCCAGGTCTTGTATGTCGGCGCGGCTGACTCCACACCGCCGGCCGACTGGGACAAGCCGTTGCAGGGCAAGGTAGCCATCGTGACCGGCGCCGCCCGTGGCATCGGCGCCACCATCGCCGAGGTCTTCGCGCGGGACGGCGCCGGCGTGGTGGCCATCGACGTCGAGTCCGCCGCCGAAGCTCTGGCCGAAACCGCCGCCAAGGTGGGCGGGACGCCGTTGTGGCTGGACGTCACCTCCGACGACGCGGTGGAGAAGATCACCGAGCACCTGCGCGACCACCACGGCGGCAAGGCCGACATCCTGGTCAACAACGCCGGCATCACCCGGGACAAACTGCTGGCCAACATGGACGACGCCCGCTGGGACGCCGTCATCGCCGTCAATCTGCTTGCCCCGCTGCGTCTTACCGAGGGCCTGGTGGCCGATGGCACGCTCGGCGAGGGTGGCCGGGTGATCGGGCTGTCGTCGATCGCCGGCATCGCAGGCAACCGCGGGCAGACGAATTACGGCACCACGAAAGCGGGCATGATCGGCATCACACAGGCGCTGGCTCCGCAACTCGCCGAGAAGGGCATCACGATCAACGCTGTGGCGCCGGGCTTCATCGAGACCGAGATGACCGCCGCGATCCCGCTGGCCACCCGCGAGGTCGCTCGCCGGATGAACTCCCTGCTGCAGGGCGGTCAGCCCGTCGACGTCGCGGAGACGATCGCCTATTTCGCCAGTCCGGCTTCCAATGCCGTGACGGGCAACGTGATTCGGGTGTGCGGCCAGGCCATGATCGGGGCCTGACAGTGAACCAACCCAGTGGCCTGCGCAACATGCTGCGCGCAGTGGCCGGAGCGCTACCCGTGCTGTCCCGCTCCGACACGCTGCCCAACCGCACGGTGACGGTCGAGGAACTGCCTATCGACTCGGCCAATGTGGCCGCCTACGCGGCGGTCACCGGGCTGCGCTACGGCAACACTGTGCCGCTGACCTATCCGTTCGCATTGGTTTTCCCGTCGGTGATGTCGTTGGTGACCGGCTTCGACTTTCCTTTCGCCGCAATGGGTTCGGTGCATACCGAGAACCGGATCACCCGGTATCGGCCAATCGCGGTGACCGACACGGTGGGCGTGCGCGTGCACGCCGAGAACTTGCGCGAGCACCGCAAGGGCCTGTTGGTCGACCTGGTGAGCGATGTCAGCGTCGGCAACGACCCGGCATGGCACCAGGTGACCACCTTCCTGCACCAGCAACGCACCAGCCTGTCCGACGAGCCAAAGCCGCCGCCGCAGAAGCAACCCAAGCTGGCGCCGCCGTCGGCCGTGCTGCGGGTCACCCCGGCGCAGATCCGGCGCTACGCCGCGGTCGGTGGTGACCACAATCCGATTCACACGAATTCGGTGGCGGCCAAACTGTTCGGCTTCCCCACCGTCATTGCGCACGGAATGTTCAGCGCAGCAGCGGTTTTGGCGAATATCGAGGCTCGTTTCCCGGATGCCGTCCAGTATTCGGTGCGGTTCGGCAAGCCAATGCTGCTGCCGGCCACCGCCGGTGTGTACATCGACGAACGCCACAGCGATGGCCGAGGCGGCTGGGAGTTGTCGCTGCGCAACATCGCCAAGGGCTACCCGTACCTCACGGGTTCGGTGCAACCGCTTTAGGCGGATCAACCGGCCCGATGGTCCAGGTGACGGCGATGGTGCCCGGCCACCAGCCGGTCGAGCGTGTGCGCCCCCACCGCGGTGACGGCGAAGACCAGCAGCATCCAGATCGGCGGCCGGGCCAACTCCCAGACGAAGATCGCCGCCCAGATCGGTGAACCCTGCGTCACCGCCAGCACGCCGGCCGCGGCGCCCAGCGAGATCACCGCACCGTGCAGGTGTGTTCCGGCCACCTGATTCAGGGTCAGTACCAGCAGCGTCCCGGCCGCCGCGCCGGTCGCCAAGGAGGGCGTGAGCAGGCCGCCGGCTCCCCCGGCACGCAGAAACAATGCGGTCAGCAGCGGTTTCAGCGCCAAGATGGCCGCAGCCGACGCCAGGGTCATGCCGGAGGCCAGGCTCACGGTCAGCACGCTCTTGCCGTTGCCGGGCAGCTCGGGCCACCAATGCGAACAGATCCCGGTCACCAGCCCGGCGGCCGCCAGCGCGGGAATCAGCACCCGGGATCGGACGAGTTCGGCCGGTCGTGCCGCCGCGATGATCTTGTTGAACACCCAGCCGACGGCGAAGGCAACCGGCGCCAGCGCCAGTCCGTGCGCACTGAGTAGGTACGCCGATTCCGCGTTGGGCCAATCTAATTCGGGATGATCATGGGTGATCGCCGAGCCGACCGCGACGGCCAGGCTCGAGGTGATCAACGCGGCGCCCACTGCGCGCAACCGCCAGGTGTTCAGCAGAATTCGCAGCGTGAAGAGCGCGCCGGCCAGCGGCACCGCGTACACCGCGCCGAGCCCGGCCCCGGCGGCACAGGCCAGCAGGATCTCCCGGTCGGATGGAGCCAGTCGCGTCCACGCGGTGCCGGCATCGCCCAGTACGGCAGCGAACTGGCGGGGCGCACCTTCTCGTCCCAGCGAGGCGCCCGAGCCCACCAACACCACCTGGAGCACCGCATCGACGGTCCACGTCAACCGCGGCACCCGCTCCTGCCGTGCGATGGTGCCCGCCAGCGGTGGCACCTCGGTGCGCCGCCGCAGGATCCACCACCCCAGGCCGGCCGATGCGGCGCCCAGCATCGGGCCCACCGCCCGCCGGACCGGACTGCTGGCGGTGATCCCGTCGAGCAGCGAGCCGAATGTGTAGTGATAGGTGAGATGTTCGACGGATCGCAGCACCACCGTGGTGGCCAACCCGGCGAGGCCGGCCAGCAGTCCGACGATGACCACCGCACAGAAGAATTCGAGGTCCGGGCGGCGCCGCACGTGGCGCCTAGCCCGTCGCGGCGCTGGAACCGACATCGCGATCGGGTGGCGCCCCCCGCAGGCCTCCCCAGAACAGGTCGATCATCATCTCGGCGGCCGCATCGACGTCGATGTCACCGGTGCTGAGTCGGCTGGCCACCGCCTCACCGGCGCCCACCAAAGCCACCGCCATGATCTCGATTTCGGCGTCGGACCGCGGGCTGCGGGTGCCGGCCCGCACCAAACCGGCCACCAATTCGATGATCTGCTCGCGGCCTTCACGCACCCTGTGGGCGAACGCCTGGGAACTGGTGGCCTGGGTGTACATCACGATCCACGACGCGCGGTTCTCGTCGATGTAGCGTAAGAATGCACCAATAGTGTTGCGCAGCAGGTCTTTTGGGCTCTTGGTGAAGTCGATGTCAGCGCGGACAGCGTCGATGAACCTGCTCATCTCCCGGTTCAGGCAGGCGCCGAACAGGTCTTCCTTGGAGCCGTAGTACAGGTAGAGCATCGGCTTGGAGATCTCGGCCGCGGCGGCGATCGTGTCCATCGAGGTCTCGTGGTAGCCGTTGACCGAGAACATCTGCACAGCAGCGTCGAGCATCTGCTGCTCGCGGACAGCACGCGGTAACCGCTTGGTACCACCCGCCATTGTCGTGCGCCTCCCTAGCCGGTCGATCTGACTCTAGGGCAGGCGCACCGCCCGACGCACACCTGTCAGCGGCCACACTTCATTTTCGCCACCCGGCCCACCGACGCGTCGATCGCGGCCCGGTCGAGTTCGCCCGCGTTCAGCGCTTGTTCGAGCCGGTCCAGGACCGCGGGCACTTCCTTCGTGGTTACCCATAACGCGATGTCGGTGCCGGCCTTCAGCGACAGCAGCACCGCCTCGGTGACACCGAAACGGTCGGAGATCGCCGCCATGCTGGACAGATCGTCGGTGAAGATCGGCCCCTCGAAGGCGGGCCCGCCGTATCCGGTGCCAGTTCGCAGCAACTGCACCGCTTCTGGGCTCAAACTCGCAGGGTTGGCACCGGTAAGGCCTTGCACCTGCAGGTGTCCCAGCATGACCGCGACGGGCGCCTGGGTCACCAGCGTCCGGTACGGCACCAGGTCGACGGCCACCAGGTCGCTCAGCGGCGGCGTGGTGACTCCGCCGGTGTGCGAATCGCCGGAGCCGTGCCCGTGACCGGGGAAGTGCTTGAGCACCGGGACCAGCCCGGCCTCGCGCAAACCCCTAGCGTAAGCCCCGGCATAGGCGGTGACCGTGGCCGGATCGTCGCTGAAAGACCTGTCTCCGATGACGGTGTCCGCGGGCGCGTCGGTGACGTCGACCACCGGCGCCAGATCGACGGTGATACCGAGGTCCTTCATCTTGCGGCCCCGCTCCAGCGCCAAGGCATAGACCTGATCCACGGTCTGCGTCCCGGCCAGCTCCCGGGGCGAAGGCGACGACCCGATCAGCGCCTTCAGCCGCGACACTCGCCCGCCCTCCTCGTCAACGCTGACGGCCAGCGGCAATGGCCTGGGCGTGTTCTCCAGATCCTTCAGCGCGTTCGAAGTCAGCATCGACTTGTCCGTGTCGGTGTCGATCATGATGCCGCCGACGTGGTGATCGGTGACCACGGCCTTCGCATCGTCGGCGTTGCGCACACCCACCATCAGCAGCTGGGCCAGCTTGTCCCGGGGCGGCAACGACGCCGGGTCGCCGCACGCCGACGGGACCGGGGCGGCGGTAGGGCTCTGACCGGTTGGCGACACACTCGAAGTGGTCGACGAGGGCGCGCTGCGGTTGTCGCGGTGACTGCAGGCGGCGACCGCCAGCGAGGCGAGGGCGAGGACGGCCAGGGTGCGCGGAAAAGCCATCCGGACATGCTGTCACGGGCGTTTCACCCCCGGGCTCGGGGGGCAACCCCTGTTACGTTGACGAATCACCCCCGTCTAGCAGCGAGGACGAGCCGAATGCCCGGGTTCACGCTGGCGGCGGCGGCCAGCATCGCGGCTGGTTTGTCGCTCGGCGCCGCAGCGACGTTAGGCGTGACGCTCGCCATTTGCGGCGGCAGGGCGGCACCCGTGCACACCGCGCCGGCACCGGTGGTGATGTCGACGGTGGTGCAGTACGGCGATCGCTGCTCCGGCGGGACCGGCACGCCGTGCCCGGAGCAGCACTCCCTGAAGCCATAAGCGTCGTTTTGTTAGGTTGGCTCCCCCTCCCCCGGCCAATGCTCGACGCAAGTCTCGAGCGTCGTTCTGCTAGGTTGGCTCCCCCTCCCCCGGCCAATGCTCGACGCAAGTCTCGAGCGTCGTTCTGCTAGGTTGGCTGACTATGAACCGGATCATCGCGCCCGCCGCCGCGAGTGTGGTAGTCGGCCTGCTGCTCGGCGCAGCCGCGATCTTCGGGGTCACCTTGATGGTCCAGCAGGACACGAAGCCGCCACTGCCCGGGGGCGATCCGTCGTCATCGGTGCTCAACCGGGTCGAGTACGGCAACCGCAGCTAGCCGGCCGAAGGTCGCGTTGTCGGCCCTGTCGCGTCGCTGGCTGCCACTGGTCGGGGCCGTCTCGCTTGTCCTGGCGTTTGCCCAGGCACCCGGCCAGATCTCCCCCGACACCAAACTCGACCTCACCGCCAACCCGCTGCGCTTCCTGGCCCGGGCCACCAACCTGTGGAACAGCGAACTGCCCTTCGGCCAGTCGCAGAACCAGGCCTATGGCTACTTGTTCCCGCACGGCACCTTCTTCCTGATCGGTCACGGCCTCGGGATCCCCGGCTGGGTCACCCAGCGGCTGTGGTGGGCGTTGCTGCTGACCGTCGGCTTCTGGGGAATGCTGCGGGTTGCCGAGGCGCTCGGCATCGGCAACCCGGCGTCCCGCGTCCTCGGCGCGGTGGCGTTCGCGCTGTCGCCGCGGGTGCTGACCACGCTGGGCTCGATCTCCTCGGAAACCCTGCCGATGATGCTCGCCCCCTGGGTGCTGCTGCCGACGATTCTCGCGTTGCGGGGTGGCTGCCAACGGCCGGTTCGGGTGCTGGCCGGCCAGGCCGGCCTGGCCGTTGCCCTGATGGGTGCCGTCAACGCGATCGCGACGCTGGCCGCCTGCCTACCGGCGGCGATCTGGCTGGCGTGCCACCGTCCGAATCGACGGTGGTTGCGCTACGCCGGGTGGTTGCTGGCGGCTCTGGTGCCGGCGGTGCTGTGGTGGGCGGTCGCCCTGAGCCAGCTACGCGGGGTCAGCCCGCCGTTCCTCGACTTCATCGAATCCTCCGGGGTGACGACCCAGTGGTCGTCGCTGGTGGAGTTGCTGCGCGGTACCGACAGCTGGACACCGTTCGTGGCGCCCACCGCCACCGCGGGAGCCCCCCTGGTCACTGGGACGGTAGCGATTCTGGGCACGTGTTTGGTCGCGGGAGCCGGGCTGGCCGGTCTGGCCAGTGCCGCGATGCCGGCCCGCGGACGCCTGGTCACCATGCTGCTGATCGGGGTGGTGCTGCTGGCCGTCGGCTACAGCGGCGGGCTGGGATCGCCGGTGGCACATCAGGTGCAGACGTTTCTGGACGCGGGTGGGACTCCGCTGCGCAACGTGCACAAGCTTGGACCCGTCGTCCGGATTCCGCTGGCACTCGGCCTCGCGCAGCTGCTGGGCCGAATTCCGTTACCGGGCAGCGCGCCGAGAGCGGTGTGGCTGGCCGCCTTCGCGCATCCGGAGCGGGACCGCCGGGTCGCGGTGGGCATCGTCGCGCTCGCCGGACTCATGGTGAGCACATCGCTGGCATGGTCGGCGCGGCTGACTCCGCCCGGCACGTTCGACGCGATGCCCGGCTACTGGCAGGAGGCTGCCGACTGGCTGAGCGCGCACCGGGACGGGCGGGTACTGGTGGTGCCGGGCGCGCCGTTCGCCACCCAGGTATGGGGCACCAGCCACGACGAGCCGTTACAGGTGCTAGGCAGCAGCGCGTGGGGGGTGCGCGATTCGATTCCGCTGACACCACCGCAGACGATCCGTGCGCTGGATTCCGTCCAACGCCTTTTCGCGGCCGGACGGCCGTCCGCCGGGCTCGCTGATTCGCTTACCCGACAGGGCATTTCGTATGTGGTGCTGCGCAACGACCTGGATCCGGAATCATCGCGGTCGGCGCGTCCGATCCTGGTGCACCGCGCCATTGCCGGGTCGCCGGGACTGACGAAGGTCGCCGAGTTCGGGGCACCCGTCGGGCCGGGGCTGCTGGCCGGCTTCGTCAACGACAGCGGCCTGCGGCCACGGTATCCGGCCGTGCAGATCTACCGGGTCGGCACGGCCGCCGATCCCGGCGCACCCTACCTCGCCGACGTCGACCAGCTGCCGCTCGTCGACGGTGGACCCGAGGTGCTGCTGCGTCTCGACGAACGGCGACGGCTCCTGGGTCGGCCGGCGCTGGGCCCGGTACTGATGGGCGCAGACGCCCGGGCGGCCGGGCTACCCACGCCGGTGGTCACCGTGACCGACACCCCCCTGGCCCGGGAAACCGACTACGGCCGCGTCGACCTGCACTCTTCGGCGATCCGGGGACCCGACGACGCCCGGCACACTTTCAACCGGGTGCCCGACTACCCCGTTCCCGGCGCCGATACGGTCTACGGCGGCTGGACCGGCGGCCGCATCACCGCGTCCAGCTCGTCGTCGGATGCAACGGCCTTGCCCGACGTCGCGCCGGCCACCTCCCCCGCAGCGGCGATCGACGGCGACCCGGCGACCTCCTGGGTGTCCAACGCCCTGCAGGCGGCCGTCGGGCAATGGCTGCAGGTGGATTTCGACCATCCGGTGACCAACGCCGTCCTGACCCTGACGCCGAGCGCGTCAGCCGTCGGCGCGCAGGTCCGCCGCATCCTGGTCGAGACCGCGAACGGCAGCACCACCCTGAGGTTCGACGAGTCCGGTAAACCCCTGAGTGCCGCCCTTCCGGTCGGCGAGACGCCGTGGGTGCGGGTCACGGCGGCCGGCACCGACGACGGGTCTGCCGGGGTGCAGTTCGGGATCACCGACATCAGCGTCACCCAATACGACGCGTCGGGTTTCGCCCACCCCGTCCAGCTGCGGCACACCGTGTTCGTCCCCGGACCGGCCCCGGGTGCGACAGTCGCCGGCTGGGACCTGGGCGCCGAATTGCTGGGCCGGCCGGGTTGCGCGCCGGGTCCCGACAACGTGCGCTGCGCGGCGTCGATGGCACTGGCCCCCGAAGAACCGGTCAACCTCAGCCGCACCTTGACGGTGCCGGCCGCGACGTCGGTCACCCCGGCGCTGTGGGTGCGCCCACGACAGGGCCCCAAGCTGGCCGACCTGGTCGCCGAACCGAACACCACGCGGGCATCTGGCGATGCCGACCTGATCGAGGTCCTCGGCTCGGCGTACGCGGCCACCGATGGCGATCCGGCCACGGCCTGGACCGCGCCGCAGCGGGTGGTGCAGTACAAGACCCCCCCGACGCTGACCCTCAGGCTGCCGCGGCCCACCGAGGTGACCGGACTGCGGGTGGCGCCCAGCCGGTCGACGCTGCCCGCGCACCCAACGATGGTGGCCGTCGACCTGGGCGACGGACCGCAAGTGCAGTCCGTCGACCCGGGCAGCGACCTGCAGACGCTGACGCTGCACCCGCGGGTGACCGACACAGTTGCGGTGAGCCTGCTCGACTGGCAGGACGTCATCGACCGCAACGCCCTGGGCTTCGATCAGCTCAAGCCGCCCGGGCTGGCTGAGGTGCTGGTGCTGGACGCCGACCGCAAGCCGGTCGCGGCCGCCCAGGCCGGCGAGGTCGGCCGCACCCGGGAGATCGACGTCGATTGCGAGCACGGGCCGGTGATCGCGGTGGCGGGCCGGTTCCTGCACACCTCGGTCCGCACCACCGCGGGTGCTCTGCTGGACGGCGATCCGGTCGCGGCGCAGCCCTGTGAACCCGGTCCGATCACGTTGCCGGCCGGCCGGCAGGAGTTGTTGGTCAGTCCCGGTCCGGCGTTCGTGGTCGACGGCATCCAGTTGTCCGCGCTGCCTGAATCACCCAGTGCTCCGGTCGTTTCCGTCGACGTTGGAAGCTGGGGACCAGCCCGGCGGGAGGTGCGTACGCCGCGGTCGAGCAAAGTCCGAGTGCTGGTGATACCGGAGAGCATCAACCCCGGGTGGGTCGCCCGTACCAGCAGCGGGGCACGGCTGGTGCCGGTAGCGGTCAACGGTTGGCAGCAAGGTTGGTTGGTGCCCGCCGGGGATGGGGGCACGATCACCCTGACCTTCGCCGCCAACACCGTGTATCGCGCCGGCCTCGGTGTGGGGTTGAGCCTATTGCCCTTGCTGGCGGTTCTGGCATTTTGGCGGCGCGGTCGTGACGTTGATGACGGCCCGGCCGCGGTTCCCTGGCCATCCGGGCGCTGGGCCGGCGTGGCGGTCCTGGGAGCTGGGACGTTGATCGCGGGCGTACCGGGTGCTCTGGTGGTCGCGGCCCTGCACGGCATGCGTTACTTCGCGCCGCAGAGGTGGCGCGAAGGGCTCACCGCCGGACTCAGCGGTGGCGGCTTCGTCCTTGCCGGGACGGTGCTGTCGCGTCATCCTTGGCGCTCGGCCGACGGCTACGCGGGCCATTCTGCGGTGGTACAGCTGTTGGCACTGATTTCACTTGCCGCGGTGGCTATTTCAGCGGTGCAGCGGATCGGCCGATCAAACGCTGCGGGGCCCGATTTGCTCCACTGAGCCGTCAAGCGCCATCAACCACGTCTCGACGTCGATACCCGGATGGCGGCGCAGCGCCTCTTCGCGGAAAGTGCCAAGAATCCGCTCGTGCGTCGCCATCTCACGTTCCGGCGTTGAGATCGCATCAGGACCGTAGGCAATCTGCACCGCGCCACAGTCGCGATGGTTGATCACGAAGACCCCGTTTATCGAGTGGAGTTCGATCGACGCGGCGAGGTTGTCCCAGAACGTGTTGTGCCACGCCTCCCAGTGCTGGGAAACGGCTCCCGCTGCGGCACCGGCCAGCGCGAACTGGCTGTACCGATTTACCAGGCCACGTCCCAGCATGTATTCATTGGTGGGGTGCACGAGTCGAGGATCGATGCACATCAACAACATGGCGTCATAGTTCTGGGGCGGCATGTCGGGGGCCGCTGCGGCGCGCGGCGCGGCGGTGCTCACCGATCCGAAGGCTAATGCACCTGCTCCCAGGGCCAACATTCGGCGGCGGCCGAAAGCCCGGTCGAGGGATTCGCCCCAGTTTAGGAATTCACCATTGTGCAATTCTCAACTCACTTTCCAGCGCCGAGAAAGCGGACGGGACACGGCGCTGAGGAACCTTACCGCTTGGACCGGGGCGCGATATACGACATTGCACGGAGTCGGCATAATCCGAGGAGTTGTGACCATGAACTGGTTTTCGGCACCCGAATACTGGCTAAGCGCATCGGTGCTCGAGCGCGGCGTAGCGGCGATCTATTGTTTTGCGTTTGTCGCGGCGGCGCGGCAGTTCCGGCCGCTCATCGGTGAGCGCGGGATGTTGCCGGTGCCGGGATACCTGGCCGGGAAGTCGTTCTGGCGGGTTCCGAGCGTCTTTCACCTCCGCTACTCCGACCGGTTGTTCGCCGGTGTGTCATGGTTCGGTGCGGCTTTGTCGGCGGGGATGGTCGCCGGTCTGGACCTGGTCCCGTTGTGGGCGGCGATTTTGATGTGGCTGATCCTGTGGGTGCTGTACCTGTCGATCGTCAACGTGGGCCAGACCTGGTACAGGTTCGGTTGGGAGTCTCTGCTGCTCGAGACCGGATTCCTGATGATCTTTCTGGGCAACGGCCGGGTCGCGCCGCCGCTGCTCACGTTGTGGTTGGTGCGCTGGCTGCTGTTTCGCGTCGAGTTCGGCGCGGGATTGATCAAGATGCGCGGCGACGCTTGCTGGCGTGATCTCACCTGCCTCTACTACCACCACGAAACCCAGCCGATGCCGGGTCCGTTGAGTTGGTTCTTCCACCACCTGCCCAGGCCACTGCACCGGATCGAGGTGGCGGGCAACCACTTTGCGCAGCTGGTGGTGCCGTTCGGGTTGTTCGCCCCGCAGCCTGTCGCCAGTATCGCGGCCGGGATAATCATCGTCACCCAGCTGTGGCTGGTGGCTTCGGGCAATTTCGCCTGGCTCAATTGGCTGACGATTTTTCTCGCCTTCAGCGCACTCGACCAGGCTGCGATGGCGGCGTTGATGCAGATTCCCGGTCCGCCGGCCACGCCTGCGCCGAATGCCCCGCTGTGGTTCGTGGTGCCGGTGATCACGGTTGCCGTGGTGATGGTGGTGCTGAGCTACTGGCCGACGCGCAACATGCTGTCGCCCAGGCAACGCATGAACATGTCGTTCAACGCCTTTCATCTGTGCAACACCTATGGCGCGTTCGGCAGCATCAGCCGCATCCGGCAGGAGGTGGTGATCGAAGGCACCGACGACACATCGGTGGACGACCAGACGCGTTGGCGCGAGTACGAATTCAAGGGGAAACCCACCGGCTTGCGCCGGCTGCCGCGCCAGTTCGCGCCCTATCATCTGCGGCTGGACTGGCTGATGTGGTTCGCGGCCATCTCGCCGGGTTACGCGCTCGCGTGGCTGACGCCCTTTTTGCACCGGCTGCTGCGCAACGATCCGGCTACGTTGAAGCTACTGCGGCACAACCCATTCCCGGATGCTCCGCCACGTCACGTGCGCGCCCAACTCTACGCGTACCGCTTCACCACACCGGCCGAACTACGCCGCGACCGCGCCTGGTGGCACCGGACGCTGATCGGGAGCTATGTGCCGCCGATGTCGTTGCCTGATCTGCGGGCGCGCTAACTACCCAGAACCAGTGTTCCGTGTGAGAAGTACGGGCCGGCGTCAGGTGCCAGCGACGAATAGCCGCTGTTCACGATCGGCTGGAGGAACCCATTGAGGCTGTTGACGATTGGCTGCGGGACGCCGATCTGCTGCAACGGCAGCAACATGGGCAGGATCGGCGACGGGATCATGTACGTCGTTATCGTGCCGCCCAGTGGCGCGGTGACGCTGGACAACTGAACTGCGTCCGACATCGAAGCCACTGCTGTCGTGTTGTGGTAATAGGCCGTTCCGAACAGCGCGTTCACGACGGCGGGGAGATTCCACGGTCGATCGGGCGGGTTCGCCCAGCCGTCGTACTGCGAAAACACGACGCTGACGTCATACTGGGTGTTCGGCAAAGCCTGCACCGTGTACTCGACAAGCGGCAATGTCGTGCCGGTGGGCAGGTAGACCTGCGCCAAGCCCAGTTCCGGGCTTCCGAACAGGGCGAACTGCAGGGCGTGGGGCGGCGGTGCGGTGGCCGGGTTCGCGGCGAGGTACGCCAGTTCCCGGTTGACGGCGATCGTTCCCTCCGAAAGAGCGGCGATGTGCACGGGTGCGCCGCTGCCGTTGACGACCGCGTTGATGATCTGGTCATGGAGCGCTCGCTGACCCATGGCGACGGCGTCATTGACGCTGGGTGCGGCCAGACTGCCGCTCAGGATGCCCATACTGGCGGGATAGTTGACGACCTGAGCGAGGCTGCCCGGGAACCAGTTCTGCCCGATGGCGTGGTTGATCAAGTCGTAGCCCTGCAGGATCGACACCGAACTCGGGCCCGGGACGCTGCTGCCGTAGAACAATTGGCCCAAGCAGGGAAGCCGGGTAATGAAGTTCGGGAAATAGAGTGGCCCTGCGCCGGGGACCGTGATCCTGGCGCCAGCCGCTGCGTTCGGACCGGGAGCGCCGCCGGCCGCCAGGACTTGACGGGCGTTGGAGAGCTCGGCGGTCACATACGCGTTCGCGCCGGCCGTCAGCGCGAACACGAAGCGCTCGTGAAACTGCGCCGCTTGCGCGTTCGCGGCCTGAAATTCCCGCCCGTATGCGCCGAAGATCTCTGCCACAGCCGTCGACACCTCGTCTTCGGCGGCGGCAAGCAGCGATGCGGTGGAGCGGGCAGCTGCGGCGTTCGCCGCGTTGACCGAGGAACCCATCGCGGCCAGGTCTTCGACGGCAGTCGCCAGGAAGTCTGGCGCCGCAACGACATACGACACAGTCGCCTCCTACCGCGGGCGGCCAGGAACCGGGCAGTTGCGAGATTACTCGCAGCCAGCGCCCGATCTCCGAACATTCCGAAAATTGAGGGCGAGACCCCACGTGTCGCAAATGGCGTCCGTGGTCGCATTGCTATTCCTCGGCGTGACGCAAAGCCGGGTTTGCCATTCACCGGTGCCGGGCTGCTACAGCAGGCAACTCGTCGTATCTGAACAGCTTTGGTGAACCTAGGGTTCGTCGTCGTCGGGGGCGAGCAGTTTCTCCGGGTGGTGGAAGGTGTTGGTGCGGGGTTGGCCGTAGTCCTGGTGGGCTGGTGGGAGCCATTCGGTGTCGCCGTGGCTGTTTGTGCGGGTGGTCCAGCCTTTTTCGGCGAGGCGGTTATCGCATCCGCAGGCAAGGGTGAGATCGCGGATGTCGGTGACGTGGGTGTTCGTCCAGCCGGTGGTGTGGTGGGCCTGGCAGTGGTAGGCCGGGGTGACGCAGCCGGGTCGGGTGCAGCCCCCGTCCTTGGCCAGCAGCATCATTCGCTGTGCGAGGTTGGCGAACCGTTTGGTGTGGAACAGGGCCAGCGGCTTGGCGTGGTCGAAGATCGCCAAGTAGTGGTGGGCCTCGGCGGCCCAGCGGATCAGCTGGGACATCGGCACCCGGGTGCCGCCGCCGGTGCGGGCTCGGCCGGCCGCGCGCTCGAGGTCTTGCAGGGTGGTGGTGACGATGATGGAGACGGGTAGGCCGTTGTGGGTGCCCAGCGTGCCGGAGGCCAACAGGTTCTGGAGCCCGGTGGCCAGCGCGTCGTGCTGGCGTTGGGGTTGGCTGCGGGTGTCGCGCTTGCCGGCTTGGTCGGGCTCGGCCGCGGCATCGGGCTCGGCGGCGCCGCCGGCGCCGGGGGCGGCCAACTTCGCCCACGCCGCCTCGATCAGGGCGCGCAGTTCGGGGGTGATCAGGCCGCTGATGCGCGACATTCCTTCGAAATCCTGCTTGCCGAGGATCAGGGCACGTTTGCGGGCGCGTTCCTCCTCGGTGTAGTCCCCGTCGGGGTGCAGCAGGGCCATGACTTCGTGGGCGTATTTGGCGACCTGCTCGGGGCGGAAGTCGCAGGACTTTCCGGCCAGGTCTTTCTCGGCGGCCTCGCGGGTGCCCGGGTCCACGGTGGCGGGCAGATGCGCCATGAAGTTGCGGATCACTTTCACGTGCGCGTCGCCCACCAGACCTTTGCGTTGGGCGGCCGCAGTGGCGGTCAACAGAGGGGCCAACGGCTCACCGGTCAATGTGCAGCGCTCACCAAGGTCCTCAGCTTCGCCGATCCAGCGGTTGGCTTCGGCTTTGGTGATGCGCAGCCGGTCGGCTAGCGCCGCGGGCAGCTTGCCGCCGAGTTCTTCTTCACTGGCCCGGCCCGCGAGTTGGTTGATCAGCGCGTGGCGCACCGAACGGGATTGGCGCTCGCGGCGTTCCAGACGCTCCATTGCCCGCATCAGCTCCGGGGTGGTGAGTGCGTCAAAACTCAACGCGCACAGCCGTTCCTGCGCATCGTCGGACGCGTTAAAAACCTCAACGATCTCCTCACGCGTACCGGATGCCATGCCCGAATTCTACGAAGGGGCACCGACACTTAGGGTTGGTGGGACCCGGTCACGTGACGGGCGAAGTCGACTTCATCAGCCACTCGGCGCCCTGCAATCTCGCCGACCACAGCGACGGATTCACCCTGACCACAATCGATTAACCGCCGGAACCCGCGCCGGCCGCGGGTCGCTACAGCGTCTCGTCCAGCTCCCCCAGCCGGTCGGTGAGCCGCAGGTTCTCGGAGTAATCAACCGGGCACGCGATGATGGTCACCCCGTCGTCGTCCAGCGCGGCCCTTAGCGTGGGTAGCAGTTCGTCAGCGTTGGAGATCCGAAATCCCTTGGCGCCGAAACTTTCCGCGTACTTGACCACATCGGGGTTGCCGAACGACACGTAATGGTGCTCACCGAGTTCAAGGTCCATCTTCCACTCGATCAAACCGTATCCGCCGTCCTCCCAGATCAGCACCACGAGCGGAATCTTCTCCCGCACCGCGGTCTCGATCTCCTGGGAGTTCATCAGGAAAGCACCGTCGCCGACCACCGCGAGCACCTTCGCATCCGGCCGCGCCAGCTTCACCCCCAATGCCCCGGGTAGCGCGAATCCCATCGTGGACAGCCCGTTTGAGATCAGGCACGTGTTGCGCTCGTAGGTCGGATACAGCCGGGCCATCCACATCTTGGTGGCACCGGTGTCGACCAGCACCACGTCGTTGCGGCCCAGCGCCTCCCTGGTATCGGCGACCAGCCGCTGCGGCGCCAGCGGAAACCGCGAATCCTGTTTCCCCCGTGCGAATTCCTCGTCCAGCAGACCCGACCCGGGAACTCCGACATCGTCGAAGCGGTGTCCGTGCAGCGCATCGGCCAGCTGGTTCAGCGAGTCGGCGATGTCGCCGATGATGCCGACCTCCACCGGATAGTGCATGTCGACCTCGGCCGGGAAGCGGTGGATGTGAATGATCTTCTTGTCGCCCTGCGGGTTGATGCGGACGGGATCGAATTCCTGCAACTCGTAGCCGACCGCAATGACCACGTCAGCGTTGTCGAATCCGAAGTTGACGTAGTCGTGCCGCATGAAGCCCAGGGTTCCGATGCTGTTCGGGTGATCATCCGGCATGACACCTTTGCCATGAAAGCTGTTGGCCACCTTGATGCCGAGTTCGTCGGAGAAGCGGACCAGCGCCTCGGTCGCGGCGCTGCGGGCGGCGCCGTGCCCGGCGAGCACCACCGGCCGCTGCGCCGCGCGCAGGATGTCGACCGCTCGGGCCACCTGCCGGGCCGCCGGCGCATCGGCGCGGACCACGTTGCGCGGCAACGGCGTCAGCTCGGGATAGTCGGCAGCGTCTCCATCTAAGTGCTCGGGCACGGCGAGATACACCGCAGCCGGCCGTTCGGTCTCGGCCACCTTGAATGCCTTGCGGACCATTTCGGGTATGGCACGGGCGGTGGGTATGCCCGCCGACCAACGGGTGATGGGAGCGAACATCGACACCAGATCGACGTACTGGTGGGACTCCTTGTATTCGCGGTCCTGGCCGACCTGCGCCGAGATGGCCACCAGCGGGGTGCTGTTGGTGGTGGCGTCGGCGACGCCGAGCTGCATGTTGATCGCCCCGGGCCCCAACGTTGCCGACACCACCGCCGCGCGTCCGGTGACCCGCCCGTACATCTCCGCCATGAAGGCCGCCGCCTGTTCATGCCGGGTGAGTACGTAGCGGATGTCCGAGGCGGCTAACGCCTTGATCAACCGGATGTTCTCCTCGCCGGGAATGCCGAAGACCACGGCTACGCCCTCGTTTTCCAGGCACCTGACGATCAGCTCAGCCGCTGTGGACATCCGCCACCTCCCTCTTCCCTAGATAGTGGCAGGCTAGTGATCGGACGGTTTCATTCGACCCTGACAGGAGGGCCAGCGTGCCCATCGCCACCATCAACCCGGCCACCGGCGAAACAGTCAAAACCTTCACCCCTGCAACCGACGACGAAGTCGAGGCAGCGATCGCCCGCGCCTACGCGCGCTTCCAGGACTACCGGCGCAACACCACCTATGCCCAGCGCGCCGAGTGGGCAAACGCCACCGCCGACCTTCTGGAAGCGGAGGCGGACGAGACGGCGGCCATCATGACCCTGGAGATGGGCAAGACACTTGCCAGCGCCAAAGCCGAAGTACTGAAGTGCGCCAAGGGTTTTCGCTACTATGCCGACAACGCCGAAGCGCTGCTGGCCGATGAGCCGGCCGACGCCGGGACGGTCAACGCGGCCAGGGCGTACACCCGCTACCAGCCACTGGGCGTGGTGCTGGCCGTGATGCCGTGGAACTTCCCGCTGTGGCAGGCCGTGCGCTTCGCGGCACCGGCACTCATGGCCGGCAACGTCGGCCTGCTCAAGCATGCGTCGAACGTGCCGCAGTGCGCCCTTTACCTTTCCGATGTGATTGCCCGTGGCGGGTTCCCGGACGGGTGCTTCCAGACGCTGCTCGTATCCTCCGGCGCCGTCGAGCGAATCCTGCGCGATCCCCGCGTCGCCGCGGCCACGCTCACCGGGAGCGAACCGGCGGGGCAATCGGTGGGCGCCATCGCCGGGGACGAGATCAAGCCGACCGTTTTGGAACTTGGTGGCAGCGACCCGTTCATCGTGATGCCCTCTGCTGATCTGGACGCCGCGGTGAAGACAGCGGTCACCGGCCGGGTCCAGAACAACGGACAGTCCTGCATCGCCGCCAAACGTTTCATCGTCCACACCGACATCTATGACGAATTCCTCGACAAGTTCGTGGCGCGGATGCAAGCGCTTAAAGTCGGCGACCCCACCGACCCTGACACCGACGTCGGACCGCTGGCCACCGAGTCGGGTCGCGACGAGATCGCCCAGCAGGTGCAGGACGCGGCCGCGGCGGGCGCGGTGATCCGTTGCGGCGGTAAGCTTCCCGACCGACCGGGTTGGTTCTACCCGCCGACCGTCATCAGCGACATCACCAAGGACATGGCGCTCTACACCGAGGAGGTCTTCGGCCCCGTCGCCTCGGTGTACCGGACCGCTGACATCGACGAGGCGATCGAGATCGCCAACGCCACCACCTTCGGACTGGGATCCAACGCCTGGACCCAGGACGAGGACGAGCAGCAGCGCTTCATCGACGACATCGTGGCGGGGGCCGTCTTCATCAACGGAATGACGGTGTCGTACCCGGAGTTGCCGTTCGGCGGCGTCAAACGGTCAGGTTATGGCCGCGAGCTGGCGGGCCTGGGCATTCGCGAGTTCTGCAACGCCAAGACGGTCTGGATCGGCAAGAGCGACACCGCCGAAGCCGCCGGGGGCAAACGGGTGGAGTAACGCCATCTGGATGAGTCCGTTCATCCGGGTTGCGAAGACCGTCCAGTTGTCGTCGTGGGCAGGCCGGCCGCTCGCTGCGGCGCGCAGAAGGCGTCGGAGAGCACTGCGACGAGCCTGCGCACGGCCAGTGCCGGCTGCTCCGGCGTGGGCTCGTCCAGACCCAGGATCGGGTCCAGGCCGCGCATGTACGGCGCCAGTGCCAGGTGCGGGAAGATCATCAGCAGCAGCGACAGAAGCGCGTCGGTATCGGCGTCGGCACGCACGTCACCACGGCGCTGCGCCTCGGCCACCAGTGGCCGCAGCACCTCGAGGTAGTGCCGGTGGATGACGTTGCGCACGCTGACCCGGGCGTCGGTGTCGACCTCCAATGTCGCCGCGGCGTGCAGGGCGCGTTCCCGGGGATGTTCGGCGTAGTAGGCCACCCAGGCGTCGAGCAGGTCGGTGAGAAAATCGAAGAACGGCCGGGTCGGGTCCAGTTCGCGGATGATGCCCTCGACATAATTCCGCACCCTTTGACTGGCGACGTCGGCGATGTAGGCATACAGGTCACGCTTGTCCGCGAAGTACTGGAACAGGCTGCCCTTGGCGACGCCCGCGCGCCGGGCGATGACGTTGAGGCTGCCGCTGGAGAACCCGTGCGCCCCGAACTCGGCCTCCGCGGCCTCGATCACCGCGGCTCGGCGAGCCGGATCGACGCGGGCCCAGGTAACTGTCGGCATTGTCCTCCCTCACTCCGAATGACCACTGGTCATGCTACTGTGAGCCAGCTCACAGTCAAGCCCGGCGCTGCCGGCCCGGTCTCAGAGGCGCATCTCGTACGCGCCGTTGAGGGGCAGCACGAAATCTTTCCACACCGTGTCGTAGCGCGCCGGGTCGTTGGCCGGACGCCGGATCATGCGCAGCGCGAAGGCGGCCTGCTGTTCGGTGGTGGCGGCCTTGTCGTGCAGTTCGACGGCGTAACTGTTGAAGTCGCGCACCAGCAGCCCGAAGATCTCGTCGAGCAGCGCCTCGTCGACCCCGGACAGCGGCGCTTCCTCCAGGATCAGCTGCGCGTAGGGCACCAGCGCGAAGATCTGGCCCACACCGAAGGCGAAGTCGACGTCCTTCTGTTGCGCCGCATCCGGAGTGGCGCCGGCGAGCATCTCGGCCAGCACGTCGATCTGCTCCCGCAGCAGCGCCACGTTCGGCAAATGGCCGTAGCTGTCCAACGGCGCCCGCCAGTCGTGGAACCGGACCTTGCCCAACCCGCCGGTCGGCCCCTGGTTGAACAGGAACGTGTCGTCGGCCGCGTCGTCGCGCCGGCCAGACGCGTCTGCCGTCGCCATCAAGCCGCGCACCAACCGCTGTTGAAATCGCATCGCTCGGGCGCTCGCAGCCTGGTAGTCCCGGCCATACGTGCCGAACAGCGCTGCGATGGCGGTCGACACCTCGTCTGCAGCTGCGGCGCGCAACGACGTAACGCCTCGCGCCGCCGCCCCATTCGCCGCGCGGACCGCAGACCCCACCGCAGCCAGATCTCCGGCGGCAGCCGCCAAGAGGTCAGGCACCGCCACCACATATGGCACAGATGCCTGCTCGCTGCGACGTTCTCGCGATCCGCATGCACGATTCGGCTTTCGGGGAACCCACGCTCTCCGGCGATGAGTCAGGTTTGGAATTCACCGGGCGGGTGTGATCTTGAGCAGCTGCGCCGTTCTTGTCCGTCCTGGCTGCCGAAAAGGCCAACTTTTGCCATGCCAGCGACAGTTGGTCGATTATGCTGCACCTGTGAGCCGGACCACACTGGTCGCTGATGACGCGGAGATCGTTCGGCGCGTGCTCGCCCATATTGACGCTGGCACAACCGACGAGGGCAGCGGTTGGCGTGAGCCCGTGGACAACTACCTGAACCCCGACCGGTTCAATCAAGAACTCAAACTGCTGCGCACAACGCCGAGCGTGTTCGTCCCCTCTGGGGCCATTCCCAACCCGGGCGACCACATTCAGCGAGTGGCTTTCGGCGTGCCCTTGTTCGCGGTGCGTGGGCGCGACAAGCAGGCGCGGGTGTTTCGCAACGCGTGTCGGCATCGTGGTTTTGCACTGGTCCAAGACTCGGGATGTTCCCGCGCCCTGGTGTGCCGCTACCACGGCTGGACGTATCGCCTGGACGGCTCATTAGCAAATGTCCCGCACGCTGAGGCTTTTTCTGATCTGGACATATCGGCGCGCGGCCTGGTGGAGGTTCCGAGCTACGAAGCCGACGGGCTCATCGTGGTCGGTGCAGTAGAGCCTGATGGGGAGGACTCGCCACAGCACGCCGCCGATAAAGCGAAGGCGTGGCTGGCCCATGGAGCATCATGGCGGGACCAGTTGCTGCCGATCGACCGGCTGATGTCGGTCGAGACCGCTTCATTGCCGATCAATTGGAAGGTCATTGTCGAGCAGTTCTTGGAGGGGTATCACATCCGCTGGACTCATAAAGAGACTCTTCCGCACCTGTACGACAACCTCACCCTGGTCGATACCTTCGGCCCGAATTCTCGCGTGATGTTCCCCTATCGAGAATTTGAGCTGCTCCGTGACCGTCCGGAATCGACATGGGCGGGTCGCTTGCCAGCGACTTATGCCTACCACCTCTTCGCTAATGCGATCATCGGCTCTTTTCCGCAGTTGGTCCAGCTGATAGTGGTCAACCCGGTGGATGTCGCCCTAAGCGAAGTCACCTATTACACGATGACCCGAGCTGATGTCGCGCGCCGCACACTCCACGAAGCCGACGCGATGCTCGATCCCGAAGACCTGTTGAACTACATTGGCCGCGTCGTGGCGGAGGACAATGAAGTTTCCGCGGGCGTTCAGCGAGGATTTCGCGCCGGTGCGAACACATTTGTGGAGTTCGGCCGCAACGAGTGCGCTATTGGCCACTTTCACGCCAACCTCAGTGCCGGTCTAGCCGAGTTAAGCGGGCCACGGGTGCATGCTTCGGGTCAACGCGTGCCACGTGAAGAAGCGCCCTTTCCGATCTCGTAAACGCGGCCATAGCCGACCACGCAGAGTGTGATGCGGTAACTCCAGTAAGAATACTGTTCTAGAAACTGGCGTCGCTATCGCGCGGCGTCGTCGGCCGTCTCCGCAAGGGCAGCGGTGGATCGGCAATTGCAGCGCAAGTGAGTCTCGGTGGGTCCAGCCAAGCTGTCACATTCCTGTGTACTCTCGCCTCACTTTTCGAGCTCAGCGTGCGCAGTCATAGGCCGCATCGGCCAGCTGAGTTGTACATCGACATTCCCATACTGGCAACGCCAGAATCCTGCTACGATACCGCCACAGCCTCGCTGAAACGCAGACTCGTTCTGCGTCAGTTACATCCTGATGCCCCCACCCCGAGACCGCCCCGCACGTACTGGAAGACCCCAAAAAAATACTCGCCACAGCGTCAAAGATGTCCGTACGGACTGTCACCGCCACCACACGAAAGGGCCCGTTCGCTGCTCGCGCGAGGCTGAGCACATCAGATTCAACACAGAAAGGAACGAGAACTGCCTTCAAGGTTCCTTACTGACGAAGAAATCCGAAAGTTCAGCCGCGACTTACGGATACTTCTCGCAACTAATGGCACCCTCACTCGCATCTTGGGGGTACTGGCGAACGACGCGATCATCACGCAAGTCGTAGATCAGGACATTCACCCCGCCGCACCGGATGCAGGCCAACCGGAAGAGCTATTTGAAGGTCGGATACTTCGTCGCCGTGCTGTGTTGAAAGGCGCTTCTTGCGGCACGATATTCGTGGTTGCGGAGTCTTTCATTGCTATCGATCTAGTGCCCCCAAAATTGGCCGAGAATTTGATCGAGATGGATAGCCCAATCGGCGAATCAATCTTGGCCAACAGTATCGAAATATTCAAGGAGACTCCAAACGTGTGGATGGCTAAGCTCCCCGATTGGTTCGAACACGACGGAAATGTGAGCTCAGGCCGCGATGCCGTTGGGCGGCAGTATCGGGTAAGCATTCGCAGCAAGCCGGCAATTGTCATAACCGAATACTTCCCACAAAGCGTGTTCGATGACACCATCGCGACCACCGACCTGACAACCGACGGCCAACAGAAAGATCCCGGCATGTGTGATTGTGCGCGCAACGAACAAGCGCGACAGCATATGGTGGACTGATTGCACCGGGGTGATTGGAACGGTGAGTAATTCCCCAGTGCCGGCCGAGTGGCGGCCGCAGTTCTTAGATTGCCGCTTCCGGGAAACGCCGGTGTATGTGCTGTGGTGTGACGTCAGTAGCTGACCGATGCAGAGCGAGAACGTAGTAAGAAACCTGGCCGAGCGGTCAATCGAGGCCGGCCGGTTCGACTTGCCCGCGTTCTACGCTCCGAACCCGACGACCCATCGGCAAATCCATGACGAGGCAAAGCGGCTCGCGGCAGTGCTCGGTCACCGTGGAGTTTCCCGAGGGGATCGCGTTCTGTTATGTCTCCCGGATTCGTTGGATTTCGTTCAACTTTTGCTCGCGAGTTTGGCTCGCGGGATTTTGGTGTTCATCGCGAATCCCGAACTCCGCTCCGATGAACACGCATTTATCGAGAGCGATACCGACCCGGCGCTCGTCGTCACCTCCGACGCCCTGCGCTCGCGATTCCAGCGGTCGACGGTTGTTGGAGCAGCAGAACTGCTGGCAGATGCGGCTGGAGCCGAGCCGGCAGACTACGAGAACCTGAGCGGCGACACTCTCGCCTACGCTACGTACACCTCGGGCACTACGGGTTCACCCAAGGCCGCGATTCACCGGCATGCCGACATTTTGGCCTACGTCGACGCAATGTGTCGGACCGCGTTGCGGCTTGATCGTGAGGACATCGGGCTGAGTACCGCCCGAATGCATTTTGCCTACGGTTTAGGCAATTCCGTGTGGTTCCCGCTTGCGACGGGTAGCTCCGCAATCATCAACTCATCACCGTTCAGCCCGGAGTTAGTGGCTGAACTCTGTGAGAGGTTCAAGCCATCCGTGCTTTACGGTGTCCCGACTGCTTTTGCGAGAATCCTCGAAACCGTCGGGCCCGATCCGTTCCGGTCGCTCCGCTGCATCGTATCGGCCGGGGAGGCTCTCGAGCTCGGTCTGGCTCAACGTCTGATGGAATTCTTCAGCGGTATCCCGATTCTTGACGGGATCGGCTCTACTGAGGTCGGGCAGACATTTGTGTCGAACACCGTCGATGAATGGCGCTTGGGCACCGTCGGCAAAGTTCTTCCCCCTTATCAAATCCGCGTAGTGGGGCCTGACGGAGCGGAAGCCGAACGCGGAGTCGAGGGAAGCCTCTGGGTCCAGGGCCCCTCGATCGCAGTAAGTTATTGGAACCGACCCGACGACCCGCTAGCCATGAATGGGGGTTGGCTCGACACCGGTGATCTGGTGTCGATGGATCCTGACGGATGGGTCAACTATCGTTGCCGCGCCGACGATCTGGAAATTGTCGGCGGCATCAACATCAATCCCACCGAGGTCGAACGGGTCATTCTTGAGAACGAACGGGTGGCCGAGGCCGCGGTTGTCGGAGTCAAGGAACCGTCGGGCGCGTCGACGCTGCAGGCGTTTCTAGTCCCCGTCGCTGGTGCATCGCTCGATGATTCAGCCATTCTCGAGATACACCGGGTGCTGCGCAGCAAATTGTCCTGGTTCAAGGTCCCCCACCGATTCGCCGTTGCAGACCGACTCCCGCGTACTGCAACCGGGAAATTGAAGCGCAGAGATCTTCGCGCCGAAAGTCCCGCACCACCGATCTGGCAGGCAACATCCATAAAGCCGTCTATAGCTCCGTCGCCAAACCCGGAGACGGAGCCGGAAAAGCTTGACGGCAGCGGCGCGGGATCAGGTTTGCACGGACGGCTGAAAGCGTTGCAGCAGCAGCGCTATCAGTTGTTGGCGGACACTGTCGGTTTGCAGGTCGCCATGATGCTGGGCGAACCCAACGCTCGTTCGATCGATACGGAACTAGCCTTCTCTGAACTCGGTTTCAGCTCGCAAATGACGGTAGAACTTCGCAATCGGCTGGCAGCGGTGACCGGCCTGCAGCTGGCGGACACGGTGGGCTGGGACTACGGGTCTGTTTCCGAGTTGGCCACTTACTTGGACGCTGAGCTCTCTGGCCGGGCCACCCCACGGGAGCCGCTTCCCGCTCCGACGCGAGT
>NZ_JCALCX010000025.1:0-94915 GCF_059812565.1 Mycobacterium sp. NGS49
TGGACAACAGCCGCTCGATACGGCGCACCCGATAGCGGACTGTGTTGGGGTGCACCTGCAGCCGGCTGGCGGCACCGGCGATGTCACCGAAGCAGTCCAGATATACCCGCAGCGTGTCGGCCAGCACCGGGTCCTGTGTGTTCAGCTCATGTATCCGTGGGTCGACCAGTCGTTCGTCGGCCCCGATCAGGGTGACGATTTCGTCGAGCAGCACCGCGGTGCGCGCTTCGGCCAGCGACGTCACCCGACCGAATGAGACCGGGTGGCGTTCGGCGCTGTCCAGCACCCGGTCCACCTCGATGCGGGCGGCGGGCACGGCAGCCAGACCGGGCACCGGCGCGGCGATGGCCGCGCGCAGTTCGACGTTCAACTCCGCCCGCAGCGCACTGATGGTGCCTCGCACCCAGGACGCGACCGACCGGGTCTTGGCGGTGTGCGGAAGCAACGCATAGATGCGTGAACCGTTCGACACCACCTGGGCATCGCGCCGAAAGGCACTGGCGCTCAACGCTACAACGTCGGCAAGCCGGGCCGGGCGATCGGCGCCGCCGATTGTGTCCCAGCCGATCAGCGCGCCGGTTCCGTCCGTCGGCAATCCGAGCTCGCGCGCGAGGCTCGATGCGTCGCCGGGCTCGCCCGGCATCAGTCCGAGGAGTTGCTGGACCTGCCGAACATGGGGGGACGGCCGGGCCGCGAGCCGGCCCATGATCCTGGCGGCCAGCACGGCGGCACCCCGCAACATCTCTTCGGCGTCGTCGGCCAGCGGCTGCGAACCCTGCTGCACCCAGATAGTGCCCGCGAACGTCGGCGGCTGCGACTGGTGGATACCGATCGCCACCCGGGGGCGCAAGCCCAGTTCGGGGCGTGCATCGACGCGCACGACGGCGCTACCGGCACGCAGTGCGTCGAAGATGCCCCATTGGCCGATCCACTGCAGATGCTCGGGCGGGCCGGCGCGGCCCAGGATGGACAGCCGCCGCAGCTCATCGGCCTCGTCGCTGGAAGCGGAGTAAGCCAACACATGGGACTGTGCGTCTTCGATGCTGACCATGCCGTGGATGCGGTCGGCCAGCGACTGGGCCAGTCCGAACAGGTCGGTGCCGGAGTCCTCGTGCTGGCCCGCGCGGTCCCCGTGGTGCTCCAAGACGTGATTGACCAGTTGATAGATCCGTTCCCAACGGGCCTGCGGCTCCACTGCGACCACCGCCGCGCCGGCCCGTGCCGCCTTGGTCACCAACTCATTCGAGGGCGTCTTGGCGAAGACCGCCACCGGGACGTTGACTTGTTTGCCGATCCAACGCACCGCCTCGTCGTCGCTCACGCCGACGAAGAAGAACACATCGGCCGAACCTGCCGCCCGTGCCAGGCCCAGGCGCAGGTCATCCGAGTCGATCAACGCGGCTGTGGCCACCGGGAGATCCAGCCCGCGGGGAGCCTGCACCAGGCTGACCATCGTCGCGTCCAGGGCGAGCAGCAACTGTCCCAGCCCGATACCTGCCATTTGTCGGATTCTACTAGCAAATTCGCAAGATATTGTCCGATCAGCCAATCGATCGCCGCGTCCGGCCGGGGATCCTGACGGAATGGACGCGATCACCCAGGTACCCCTCCCGGCCAACGAACGGGTTCACGATTACGCGCCGAACTCCGCGGAACGCGCCCGGCTGCGTACCGCACTGACCGATTTGGCCGACCATCCGATCGACCTGCCGCATGTCATCGGTGGCAAACACCGGATGGGCGAAGGCGAGCGCATCGACGTGGTACAGCCACATCGACATGCCGCCAAGCTGGGGACGCTCACCACTGCCGGGCATGCCGACGCGTCGGCAGCCATCGAGGCGGCGTGCGCCGCGAAGGCCGGGTGGGCGGAAACACCATTCGACGAACGCGCCGCGGTGTTTCTGCGGGCGGCCGACCTGCTTGCCGGGCCGTGGCGGGAGAAGATCGCGGCCGCCACCATGCTGGGTCAGTCGAAGTCGGTGTATCAGGCCGAGATCGACGCGCCGTGTGAGCAGATCGACTTCTGGCGGTTCAACGTCGCATTCGCCCGGCAGATCCTCGCGCAGCAGCCGATCAGCGGGCCGGGGGAGTGGAACCGCAGCGACTACCGCCCGTTGGACGGCTTCGTCTATGCGATCACCCCCTTCAACTTCACCTCCATCGCCGCCAATCTGCCTACGGCTCCGGCGCTGATGGGCAACACCGTGATTTGGAAGCCGTCGATCACGCAGACGCTGTCGGCCTACCTGACCATGCAACTGCTCGAGGCGGCCGGCTTGCCGCCCGGTGTGATCAACCTGCTCACCGGGGACGGCCTGGCGGTATCGGATGTCGCGCTGCGCGATCCGCGATTGGCCGGCATCCATTTCACCGGTTCGACGGCGACGTTTCAGCGGCTTTGGCAGCAGGTGGGCGCCAATATCGCCGGGTACCGGAGTTATCCGCGTCTGGTGGGTGAGACTGGTGGCAAGGACTTCGTCCTGGCGCACAGCTCGGCACGCCCGGATGTGTTGCTTACAGCGCTGATTCGCGGCGCGTTCGATTACCAGGGCCAGAAATGCTCGGCAGCGTCGAGGGCGTTCATCGCCCGTTCGGTGTGGCAGCGGATGGGCGACGAATTCCTTGGCGCGGTAGGCGCGTTGCGCTACGGCGACATCACCGACCTGTCCAACTTCGGTGGCGCCCTGATCGACCGGCGCGCCTTCATCAAGAACGTCGACGCCATCGAGCGGGCCAAGGGTGCCGCCGGCATCACCATCGCCGTCGGCGGCGAATACGACGACAGCGAGGGCTATTTCGTGCGTCCCACCGTCCTGCTGTCCGACGACCCGACCGACGAGGCGTTCGGCACCGAGTACTTCGGGCCGCTGCTGGCGGTGCACGTGTATCCCGACGACCAGTACGACCGGATCCTCGACGTGATCGACACCGGATCGCGCTATGCGTTGACCGGGGCGGTGATCGCCGATGACCGCCAGGCGGTGCTGACCGCCCAGCACCGGTTGCGTTTCGCCGCAGGCAATTTCTACGTCAACGACAAGCCGACCGGCGCCGTGGTGGGCCGTCAGCCGTTCGGCGGTTCACGCGGATCCGGCACCAACGACAAGGCCGGCTCACCGCTGAACCTGCTGCGCTGGACGTCGGCGCGGACGCTGAAGGAGACCTTCGTGCCGGCCACCGACCACACCTACCCGCATATGGCGGCACAGTGATGCCCGGGGTGTTCGCGCACACGCTGCGTCCGGCGATGCTGGCGGCCAGCCGGGCCGACGGGTTGCGCCGGGTGGTGGAACGCTCGACGCTGACTCGCCGGGTGGTGCGCAGGTTCGTTCCGGGTGACGGGCTGGACGCCGTTCTGGATGTTGTTGCCGCACTGCGTGATTCCGGTCGCTACATCAGCATCGACTACCTCGGCGAGAATGTCGTCGACGCCGACGACGCCGCGGCCACCGTGCGGGCATACCTCGATCTGCTCGACGCGCTGGGACGCCGCGGTGACTGCGTGTCCGACGGGGTGCGCCCGCTGGAGGTGTCACTCAAGCTGTCGGCGCTGGGTCAGTCACTGGATCGCGACGGCGACAAGATCGCGCTGGAGAACGCGCGCACCATCTGCGAGCGCGCCGAGGCCGTCGGAGCCTGGGTAACGGTGGACGCCGAGGACCACACCACGACCGATTCGACGCTGTCGATCTCGGGCGATCTGCGCGTCGATTTCCCTTGGCTGGGAACGGTGTTGCAGGCCTATTTGCGCCGAACCCGTGGTGACTGCGAGGAGTTGGCGTCGGTCGGGGCACGGGTCCGCCTGTGCAAGGGCGCCTACGACGAACCGGCTTCGGTGGCCTACCGGGCGGCCGGTGACGTCACTGATTCCTATCTGAGGTGCCTACGGGTGCTCTTCGCGGGTCGTGGCTATCCGATGGTGGCCTCACACGACCCGGCGATCATCCACGCCGTTTCCGGTCTTTCGCATGTATTCGGTCGCGATGACTTCGAGTACCAGATGTTGTACGGGATCCGAGACGACGAGCAGCTCCGGCTGGCCGAGGCGGGCAATAAGGTTCGGGTCTACGTGCCATTCGGCACCCAGTGGTACGGCTACTTCATGCGCCGGCTGGCCGAGCGGCCGGCGAACCTCGGCTTTTTCCTGCGGGCTTTGGCCGAACGAGGTCACTGATTGTGCTGCTGCGGCGCTGAAATCGTGATCTGGGCACCGTGACCGCACACTCGAAGCAGTAGCCGCACACTCGATGTGCACAAGCGCTTTCAACGTGGACGTAGGGCACCGCGGACCGGCCGTGGGCGATTGCTGCCGAAGCCGCGCACCACCCACGTGATCAACCCACACGACAACAGCATTGGATTTGACGAGTTTGTTGACTGGCTGATCGAGGCAGGTCATCCAATACACCGGATTGACGAATTTGCCGACTGGCGGAAGCGGATCGAGGCAGGATGGCCGCCGACGGGCTCGGGGTGATGGTGCATGGATCCGCTGGGCACCAGTGGAGTCCTCAGTCCATGACGAACCCGGCTTGGCGCTGCGCCTCGAGGATCTCCGGCACATGGGTCTCAGCCCACTCCCGCACAGCTTGGAGCGGCACCAAGAGGGAGCGGCCGAGCGGCGTTAGTGAGTACTCAACCCGCGGCGGATTCTCGTCAAAGTCGGTGCGGAGAACTAGCCCGTCAATCTCCAGGGCGCGCAACGTCTCCGTAAGGACTTTCGGCGTGATGCCCTTGATATACGTTTTGAGCTCGGTGAATCGCATGGTCCCATCGACGAGAGCGGTGACGACGAAGATCGTCCACCGAGCGCCGATGCGGTGAAGCACCGTGCGGCTCGGGCAGGTGGCCGCCATGACGTCGTATGCGTTGCCCATTGCGTCATACCTTCTACAGTCTTGCTGAATTGGCCAGTATCGAAACCATACCGCCGCTGCTGCGCGCCTCTAGAGTGGAGCTCCGGGCCGTGGCTCCGTGGCAACACGATGGAATTGGCTGATGTCGCCTCGCCTCCGACTACCTCACAATCGAAGGTCCCTGCCAACCCGAAAAAATCGCCGATGGCACGGCTCGTAGTCCGTTGTCAGGGCCGGTTTCGTTGAAGTTACCGGTATGGAAACCATACCGTCTGAGACTGCGAGGCCAGCTGGCCCGCGACGCATTGGAAACCAATCGCTATCAATGGAGCATGAATTGAGCAAAGAGCTGACTGGACAGACGGTCCTCGTCATCGGTGGGTCCAAGTACCTCGGTGAGGCAATCGCCCGCAAGGCTGCCGCCGCAGGTGCGGTGCCCGTGATCGGCGCACGTGAACTTCGAGATGCGTCGACCGTCGCCAGTGACCTGCCGGGTGGCATTGCGATTCGCATCGACGTCACAGACGAGGCGAGCATCGCCGCCGCCGCAAGAAAACTCGGCGGAGTGGATCACATTGTGATTACCGCTTCGGCTCACCACAACGTGCCGATTACTGAGCTGGAATCCGCCAAGATCATTTCCGCGTTCGAGGCAAAAGTATTCGGGGCGCTCCTCGTGGCGAAGCATTTCGCACCAATACTGCCGCCGAGCGGTTCAATTCTCTTATTCTCCGGCGTCGCTGCCTGGAAGCCCGCACCGCCTTACACGATCATGGGCGTAAGCAACGGCGCCGTCGCCTTCCTCGCCACCCATCTTGCGAAAGAACTCGCCCCGATCCGCGTCAATGCTATCTCGCCCGGCATCGTTGACTCCGGCACCTGGGATCGCCTGGGCAAAGAAACTAAGCAGGGCCTACTTGATGGCGTCGCGGCCTCCAATCTCGTTGGCCGCGCGGGACGCAGCGACGACATCGCGGACGCAGCTATGTGGCTACTGGGCGCCGGTTTCGTTTCCGGCGAGACCATTCACGTCGAAGGCGGAGCGAGGCACGCATGACATCGATTTCTGACGCGCTCTGATCTGATGAAACGCGTCAGGCGATTACGTTCGCAGCATGCACGTCGTCGGCGGCCGGGCCTCGATCTGCTCCATTGCCCACCCGTAGTCCGGCTTGCCGGCCGGGTGAGCTCTTCACCTCATCGGCGCGGCCGCGACCGTCGCGACTCGGCCGGCAGCAGGGCCTGAAGGTGTTCCCGGCGGTGGTAAAGCTGGGGCGTCCGGCAAACACGGCACACCCTGACATCGACCCGTTGTCAGCCAGGCCTGCCGGGGGCGCCTGCTGCCCCGTGGGTTCCAACTGCCCCGGGCGTTCCGGCTAGCCCGTCGGCGGCCTGCCCTCCGGCGCCGCCGCCGGCGCCGGCGACGCCACCGTTTCCGCCCGTGCCGCCAGTACCACCGGCGCCGCCGGCGCCGCCAGACCCGGTGGATCCCATACGGCCGAACAGTCCAGAGGCGCCGCCGGTGCCGCCACGTCCGCCGTCTCCGCCGTCCCCGCCGTCTCCGCCCGCTCCGCCGTCTCCGCCGTCTCCGCCGTCTCCGCCCTTGGCACCGTTGACGCCGGCGCCGCCGAGACCACCCGTGCCTCCCGTGGCGCCGGAAGCGCCGTTGCCGCCATTTCCCCCGGTTCCGCCGGTTCCGCCTGCACCGCCATCGCCGAATAGCCACCCGCCGTGACCACCTGCGCCGCCGGCTCCGCCGCTGGAACCGGCGCTGCCTGAGACGCCGGACCCGCCGGTGCCTCCGGTACCGCCGTTCCCGCCGGACGCATCGATTAGGTAGCCGGACCCGCCGACTCCACCTCGACCGCCGGCCGCGCCCGTCCCGCCGGGGCCGCCCGCCCCACCACCACCGCCCCCGCCAGCCTGGTACGAGCCGTTGCCTCCCACTCCACCGCCGACGCCACCGCCGGAGCCGCCAATGCCAGGAGAAGAGCCTCCGGCGCCCGGGTTTGCTCCACTACCGGCGGCGCCGGGGACGCCCCCAGCGCCGCCGTTCCCGCCGGACCCTTCGTCGCCTCCGCCGCCTCCGCCGCCTCCGCCTGACGTGCCGGCGGTACCCGCGCCGCCGGCACCGCCGGGTCCGCCGGGTGCACCGCTTCCACCGGCGCCGCCAGCGCCGCCGCCGCCCCCGGCACCGCCGTTGAAATTAGATGCGTCCCCGCCGTTCCCGCCTGCCGCGCCGGGCGCACCGGCGGCGCCTGCCCCGCCCGCTCCACCTCCTCCGCCACCGGTGTGCCCGGTAGCACTACCTTCGGTTCCGGCGGCGCCGACGCCCCCAGCGCCACCGGTTTGACCTGCGGTAGTGCCGTTTTGGCCGGACTGGCCACCGCCACCGGGTTGCGAAGCGTCGCTACCGGACTGGGCGGCCGGCCCGATGACGTTTTCGGTGGGGTTGAGCCCCGCAGTACCCGGGATGCCTGCCCCACCGTGCCCACCAGCTCCGCCGGCGCCGACCAGCAAGGCGTTGCCGCCCGCTCCACCGGTCTGCCCGATTCCACCTGCCCCGCCGGCACCACCATTGCCAATCACACCAGCGTCTCCGCCGCGGCCACCAATCTGCCCGACGCCCCCGGCCGCCCCCGCCCCGCCATTGCCGATCAGCCAGCCGCCGTCACCACCCCTACCTCCCGGGGTCGTCGCGTCCGCGCCGTTGCCCACGAGCGGACGACCGGTCAGGGTCTCAAACGGTGCATTGACCGCGTCAAGCGCTTGCCGTAACAGGAGCCGATTCGCCTCCTCGGCGGTGGCATATGAGCGCGCATCTGCGTTGAGGGTTGCGGCGAACTGGTCATGGAAGGCTGCGGCTTGTTTGCTCAGGCGGCAATAGTGCTGGGCGTGGCCTGAAAATATGTCGGCAATCTGAGCTGATACCTCATCTTGGGCCGCAGCTGTGATCGCAGTAATTTTACTAATTGAATTGGCGTGAACGGCGCTGAGCCGCGAACTGACACTTGCCAAATCCGTTGCCATGGTTTCAAGAATTTCCGGTGCAATGATGACGTAATTCACGGCAGCAACCTCCAGAGATTTTGACATTAGGTCGACCGGGGTCCGTATGGACGAATCTCGCCTCCGCTGGGCGAGATCCAGCGGTGCTTTGGTGCTGTCGAGCCGTTCGATCGGTGAATACCAGTTCGTTCGGGCCGGCGCTGTCAACGCCGGACAAGCCAACGGTCGCCGCGAGCGAGAAGATTGGCCGAGCGGCCGTTTCTTTCTCAGGGCACTGGCGCATTGGACGTCCGCTGACGGCGATTGGTGTTGGCGGTGAACGCCTTGGAAGAGGTTGCGCCACCAGGTTTGTCAAACCTTCTTCGCGGGCGCGCCCACGCCACCCGCTCCTGAAATTCCGCCGGCACCACCTTGACCGCTGACCGGGGGTTGTCCGGGTCCACCAAGTTGACCCAGTTCCCCTAAACCGTGGGCGCTTGTTCCGCCGCGGCCGCCGTTGCCGCCGTGGCCGCCAGTGCCGCCGCTGACACCGTTTCCCCCGCTGCCGCCGGTTCCGCCGGGACCGCCGTCAGCGCCGGGTTGATCGACCACGTGGGTGGTGCCGCCCGCACCGCCGTTGCCGCCGGTTCCCCCATCTCCGCCGTTTCCACTGTCGACGCCACCATCGCCGCCGTTGCCGCCGGAACCGCCTGCGCCGCCCATGGTGGCCGCACCGGTGACAATGTTGCTAGTGCCGGCGGTGCCGAAGCCGCCGTTGCCGCCCGTGCCGCCGTTGCCGACCCGCCCGCCGTCACCGCCTCTTCCGCCAGCGCCGCCGCTGTTGCCAGCGCCAGTCGCATTGGCGCCGTTGCCGCCGTTTCCGCCGTTGCCGCCGCTGGTGAACGACGCCCCTGATACGCCGGCCGCGCCTTTCACCAGCCCGTTGCCGCCGTTGCCGCCGGTGCCGCCGGCCCCCGGGTCACCCCCGTGGCCGCCCGCCCCCCCGGCGCCATTGTTCACACCTGTCTGCCCTTGGGCGCCGTCGCCGCCGTTCCCGGCGGCCCCGCCGTGGCCGCCAGCGCCGCCACCGCCGCCGGCGCCCCCTTTGCCTGCCAGACCAGTAGCGGCGAGCGCGGCACCGCCGGTCCCGGCGTTACCTCCGATCCCGCCGGCGCCACCTTTACCACCGGATCCGCCGTCCCCGCCGGCGCCGTAATTGACCAGTGCCTGACCCGACGCACCATCAACACCGTTTCCGCCGAATCCGCCACCTCCGCCGGCCCCACCGTCACCGCCGGCTCCGCCGTTGCCTCCGAGCTTCCCACCGCTACCGCCGGCCCCGCCGGGGCCGCCCGCCCCGCCTGTTCCTCCATCGCTACCCGACTGCCCGGGAGCTGAGCCACCCACACCGGCGGCACCGGCTGACCCGGTACCACCCGTACCACCGGCACCGCCATTGCCGAACGCTCCGCCTTCACCGCCCCGGCCACCGACTCCGCTCTTGAAGGCGTTTCCTACGCCATCAGCGCCGGCGCCGCCCACACCGCCGTCACCGCCGCTGGTGAACGAACCCCCAGCGGCGCCAACCGCACCTTGAACCGATCCGCTGCCACCGTGACCGCCGGCGCCACCAACGCCCGGGTCACCTCCGTGCCCGCCGGCGCCCCCGGCGCCTTTGTTGACGCCCTGCTGACCGTCCGCACCTGCGCCGCCGTCACCGGCAGCCCCCCCGTGGCCCCCCGAACCGCCTGCGCCACCCGCGCCCTGACTGCCGTTGTGACCCGAGGCCGCCAAGGCGGCGCCGCCGGCACCTCCGTCGCCACCAGCGCCGGCCATCCCGCCTTTTCCGCCCGAGCCGCCGTCCCCACCGGCACCGTTGTTAATGAGCGCCTGCCCGGAGGCGCCGCCAGCACCGCCGCCTCCGTCGCCGCCGGCTCCACCGGCTCCACCAGTCCCACCGTTTCCGCCGTCACCGGCCAGGCGCCCGCCGCTGCCGCCCGCTCCGCCAGCTCCACCATCCCGACCCGCTCCGCCATCGGTGCCCGACTGGCCGGCGGCCGACCCACTGACTCCGGCGGCACCCGCAGCCCCGGCCCCACCGGCCCCGCCGTTGCCACCGTTGCCAACAGCTCCGGCGTCCCCACCACGTCCGCCGACTCCACCGTTGATCTGACTTCCCGCCGCGGCGTCGGCACCGGCTCCCCCCACGCCCCCATTGCCGCCGCTGGTGATCGACGACCCCGGGGCGCCGACGGTTCCTTGAACCAGACCATTTCCGCCCTGACCGCCGACGCCGGCGGCGCCGGGGTCACCTCCGTGACCGCCCGGACCCCCAGCCCCCGCAAGCTGACCAAGGCTTCCGTTGCCGCCGGCGCCACCGTCTCCGGGTGACCCGGCGTTGCCACCGATTCCGCCGGAACCACCGGTACCTAAGGCTCCGAACTGGCCGAAGACGCCGCCTGCTCCGCCAGCTCCGCCGTCTCCACCGGCACCGCCGGCACCGGCGTCACCACCGGCACCACCAACACCGCCGGCACCGGCTGTCGGGTAGCTGGTACCCCCGACCCCCCCGACACCCCCGGTCCCGCCGGCACCTCCTGCGCCACCCGCTCCGCCGGCGCCTCCCGCGCCCCCGTTGCCGTACAACCAGCCGCCTCGTCCCCCTGGGCCACCATGACCACCGATGCCCCCGGCACCACCGGTCCCGCCGGCGGCTCCGGCGCCGCCGTCGGACCCGTTGACGCCCGGCGCTCCCGCACTGCCCGCCGACCCGGCCAATCCGTGGCCGCCGGCTCCGCCCACGCCACCGGCGCCGCCGGATCCAAAGAGCATCGCGTGACCTCCCGGACCCCCCGCACCTCCCACGCCTCCACCGACGCCAGAACCTCCGGCGCCTCCAGCGCCGCCCCAGCCGATTAGGCCGGCGCCACCGCCGCGCCCGCCAGCTTGGCCCGCCGCACCCGAGCCTCCCGCCCCACCGTTGCCGATCAGCCAGCCACCATCATCGCCGGCGGCGCCGCTCCCCGGAAGCGCGTCGGCGCCGTTACCTATCAATGGACGCCCGGTCAGCGCCTTCACCGGCGAGAGCCACTGCGCGCTTGATGCTTCGTCCAGCAGAGAGCCCAATACCGACACGTTTGTCGCTTCAGCAACGGCATAGGCCCTTCCTGCCGCCGCGAAATTCTGCGCGAGCTGTTCGCCCCACACGGAGGATGCAGCGCTGAGTTGTTGAAACTGCTGGGCGTAGATGCCGAAGAACGACGTGATGGCCGCCGACACCTCATCTACAGCTGGAGCCGTCACGCCTACGGTTGCCGCCGCCGCCAGGGCGGCAGCCTGCTTCACCTGCGCATTGATCTCAGCCACGTCAATCGCACTTGTTGCCAGTGCGTCGGGTGTCACCACTAATTTTGGTTTGAGCGACCATGCAGTCAGGGATTCTGTACCCACCTTGCACTCCGTCCGATTGATAGCGGTCCTTGTTGCGTATTCGGTGAATTAATGGCGGTGTGACATTAAACGAGGTAATTCAGAACTTCCTGGGTTGCTGGCCTTCTTCACTAGAGATGTGTGCGACGGGGGAGCGGGCAAGGTCCATTCAGCCCGCTGACAAGTTTCTCTGTACGCCCGCCCATGGTCCGCACCCGCTGGCCAAATTGCGCAAGCGCGAGCTCGAAACAGTCTCGGGAGAAGTCCGGCCACAACTCGTTCACGAACAGCAACTCCGAGTAGGAGGAATGCCACGTAAATCCGTTGGACAAGCGATGCTCGCCGCCGGTGCGGATAATGAAGTCGATGTCTAACATCTCCGGTGCGTAAAGTAGCTGTCGGAATTCTTCTTCGCCGCTGCCGATGTAACATTTTGCGGCGTCCAACAATTCTTGGCGGCCGCCATAGTTGAGCCCGACGAACAGGGTCATCCGGGTGTTGTGTGCGGTGGCTGCCGCTAAGTCGTCCAATGCATCGAGCACTGGTTCTGGCAGTCCACTGCGTGAGCCCAAATGGCAGATGCGGACGCCGAGTGGCGCCAGAGCCTCCACGGCACGGGGAAAGTGAGTTGCGAACAAGTTCATCAAGTCGTCGACTTCGGCGGCGGGACGCGTCCAGTTCTCTGCGGAAAAGCCGAACAGGGAAAGCTGCTCAATACCTAGTTCGCATGCATCTCGTGCGCGAGCGATCCCGACAGCAAGTCCGGCAAGATGACCTTCGATCGTTGTGAGGCCATTCAAGTCGGCCCAACGCGCGTTGCCATCAGGTATCAGGGCCACCGTGCGTGGCAAAATTGCCGTTGCCATATTTGGCGTACGTTTAGTGATCTGCTTCATGAAAGGTCCCCATTGGCATCAATTCTGTAATCCGGTCCACGTATTCACGATCGACTTCTCGTATCGATGGCCCTCGCAATCTGCTTTTTCAAGGAAACGCACGAAGCTGGGTCGGGGTTGACCGAATCAGCCTGTGCCGGGCCGGCCACTTTTGCCGTTTGTTCCGCCCGGACCTGCGGCGCCCCCGGCACCGCCGGTTCCGCCGTGGCGGCTGCCCGAAAACGCTGTAGCGTCACCGCCGTTGCCGCCGTCACCGCCGTTGGCGCCGAAACCCGTCGCGTCGCCACCGTCACCGCCGTCACCACCGGTGGCGCTGCCGAAGTTCGTGCTGGCGTTGCCCCCGTTGCCACCGTCACCGCCATTGCCGACCGAGCCGCCATTGCCGCCGCGGCCACCGCTACCGCCGTGGGCGGCCCCATTGGAGAGGTGAGCCGCGAACCCATCACCGCCGGTGCCGCCGTCGCCGCCGGAGCCGACCGCTGCGCCGTGAAGTCCCCCGGTCCCGGCCTTGCCGCCGCTTCCCCCGATGCCGGCAGTGCCGCCGGCGCCGCCGTGACCCGGGCCGCCGGGATTACCGCCCCTGCCGCCGGCCCCGCCGTCGACGTGCCCGCTATCCCCATTTCCGCCATCGCCGCCGTCACCCGGCGCCCCAGCGTCACCACCGGTGCCCCCTGCTCCGCCGTTGCCATTGACCCCCAACGCTCCGCCCTTGCCGCCGACCCCACCCGTTCCTCCGGCCCCGCCGTTGCCACCGTCGCCGCCCGTTCCACCCGTGCCGCCCGCGGTCGTCGCGGCCGCGCCGTCGATTCCGTCACCCCCGGTCCCACCGTGACCGGCGTTGCCGCCGTTGCCACCGTTGCCCGATGCCGCCAACGCGTCGCCACCATTCCCGCCGGCTCCGCCGGTGCCCCCGACCGAGCCGTTACGCGGGGTGTCGATTACCGAGACGACATCGCTGCCGAAATTGGTCACGTAGACCGAGCCGTCACCGCCGACCGCGACGGAATAGGGGTCATCAAAGCCGGCGAGTGTGGCGATAATTTCGTTGTTGCCGGTGTCGACGACCGCCACCGAGCTGCCGCCCGGATCGGTCAACACGTAGAGCCGAGTGCCGTCCTGGCAGATTGCCAAGTCCCACGGTCCGTGTTGCAACTGGACGGTGGCCGTGACGCTGTTTGTGGCGGTCGTGATGACCGATACCGTGTTGTTGAGGGCGTTGCTGACGTAGACGTGAGTGCCGTCAGGGCTGACTGCCACGCCAGTCGGATAGGTGCCGACAGCGATCGTTCCGGTCACAGTGTTGGTGCTGGTGTCGATCACCGAAACGCTGTTGCTAAACGCGTTGGCAACGTAGATGCGAGTGCCGTCGGCGCTGACTGCCACTCCCAGCGGTCCTGGCTGCACCTGGACGGTGGCAGTGGTGCTGTTGTCGGCAGTGTTGATCACCGAGACGGTGTGATCCTGATTGTTGGTGACGTAGATCCGGGTGCCGTCGGGGCTGACTGCCACGCCCCTCGGGAAAGCGCCGACAGCGATCGTTCCAGTCACGGTGTTGGTGGCGGCGTTGATGACCGACACCGTGTTACTGCCGGCGTTGGCGACGTAGACGTGGGTGCCGTCGGGACTGACCGTCAGGCCGGTCGGATCGGCCAGGCCGCCGATCGTGGCGGCAATGGTATTGCTGGCGGTGTCGATCACCGACACTGAGCCGCTGTTCAGGTTGGCGACGTAGGCATGGGTGCCGTCGGGGCTGAGCGCCACACCGGTTGGCGAGTTGAAGCCGGTGATGTTGGCGACGACCGCCAGGGAATTGCTGGTGCCGGCGGCCCCGGTTCCGCCGTCGCCGCCGCTACCGCCATCGCCTCCGTTCCCGGAGACCCTTCCGCTGCTGCCTCCGTCCCCACCGCGACCCCCGGCGCCGCTGGCGCTGGTTGCGTCAGCATGACCGCCGACTCCGCCGTCACCGCCACGCCCGCCGTTACCAACCGCTCCGCCGTCGCCACCCTTTCCGCCGTTGCCGCCATCGACGCCCGGCGCGGCGGGACTGTAGCCGTCGCCGCCTGCGCCACCGTCGCCGCCGCTGCCGGCCGCGCTTCCGGATCGGCCGTGCGCACCGGCGGTGGATCCGCTCCCACCGTCACCGCCCGTGCCGCCAGCGCCCGGGTCGCCGCCATTCCCGCCCTTGCCGCCGTCGGGGCTGCCGGCATCGCCCGCGGCGCCGACACCGCCTCTGCCGCCCTCGGCGCCAACGCCCCCGGAGCCACCGGTCCCGCCCGCGCCATCGACGCCGGCGTGGCCGAACAAGCCTTTCGCTCCGGCAGTTCCGCCGTTGCCGCCATCGCCGCCATCACCGCCCCTGCCGCCGTCACTGCCGTCGAAACCGTCGCTACCGGCTGCGACTCCGGGCGACCCGTCGGCGCCGCGGGCACCGATTCCGCCGGAACCACCGTTGCCGCCGTCGCCGCCGTTGCCGCCGTCGCCGAATATCCGTCCGCCCGCGCCGCCGGACCCACCGGATCCGCCGCCGCCGCCTTGACCGCCGGGATCGCCAGCGCCGTGGTGGACACCGGTCGCGTCGGTGCCGAGGCCGCCGTGACCACCGGTGCCGCCGTTGCCGCCGTTGCCATAGACGAATCCGGCGGTGCCGCCGTCGCCGCCGTTGCCGCCGGTGGCCCCAGCGCTGACGCCGCCGGCCCCGCCAAGGCCACCGTTACCGAGTAACCAGGCGTGGCCGCCCGCGCCGCCGACGCCACCGGCCCCCAGTAAGCCGGTGGCCGCACCGCCCGCGCCCCCGCTTCCGCCGGCACCGAACAGCCAGCCCCCGGTACCCCCAGCGCCACCGGCACCGCCGTTGCCGGTCGACGATGCGCCGCCGGCCCCGCCCGCGCCGCCCTGACCGATCAGGCCGGCACTACCGCCGCCACCGCCGGTTTGTCCGGCCGCACCCGAGCCGCCGGCACCGCCGTTTCCCCACAGCAGACCGCCGTCGCCGCCCGCCGACCCGGTTCCGTCTAATCCGTTGGCGCCGTTGCCGATCAGAGGACGTCCCAATAGGTGCTCGGTGGGCGCATTGACCAGAGCGAACATCGCCTGCAGAGGCGATGTGTTGAAAGTTTCGGCTTGTGCGTATGGGCCGCCGGCGGCGGACAAGGCCTGGACGAATTGGTCATAGGAGGATTCGACGCGTGCGGTGAGGGCCTGAAAGTCCCGCGCGTGACCGCTGAGGAATGCGGCGACGGCCTCGGAGACCTCGTCTTGTGCTGCCGCCGCGAGGTTGGCGGTAGGTCCCGCCGCGACCGCATTGGCCGCGGCGATCATCGAACCGAGATCTTTCAGACCGGAGGCTGCGGCGCTCAGCGCCCCGGGCGACGCGATCACGTACGACATATGTTGTCTCCCAACAACTGTGGATAACGATGAAGCTCCGCAACGACCGATCAGAGTCGGGCAGCAAAGGTGGCGAACTACGCGAGTCCGCCCGCGCCGCCCGGGCCACCCTCTCCACCGCCGCCGCCCGTCGCGCCCGCATGGGACAGCCCGTCGGCGCCGGTGCCGCCGTCTGCGCCGGTGCCGCCGGTGCCGTCACCTCCCTTACCGCCGTCACCGCCCGTGCCGCCATCGCCGCCGGAACTGCCGGCGCTGCTGCCGTTGCCGCCGTCACCGCCTCTGCCGCCGTCGCCGCCCCTGCCGCCCGCGCCCGAGGGGGATGGGGGGTCGTGTGTGCCGGTGTCGCCGCCGCTGCCGCCCGCGCCCGTGGGGGGTGGGGGTGGGAGGTAGTGTGTGCCGCCGCCGCCACCGAGACCGCCTACGCCGCCTCTGCCACCGGTGCCGGCACCCGCACCGCCCATGCCGCCCGTGCCGCCCGTGCCGCCATTGCCGGCATTGCCGGTGTCGGTGTAGGCGATGTTGCCGCCATGGCCGCCGGTACCGCCGGTGCCGCCATCGCCTCCGAATCCTCCGGCGCCGGTGGCTGCTCCGCCGGTTCCGCCGTTGCCTCCAGTGCCGGCGGTACCGCCCTTTGCGTGTTGTGATCCCACGGCGAAGCCGCTGTCACCGCCAGAGCCGCCTTTGCCACCGTTTCCGGCGGTACCGGTGTCGGCGGTGGCGGTTCCGCCGGTCCCGCCGTTGCCGCCGTTGCCGGCAGTGCCGTCGGTGATGCTGGGACCGCCGCGTCCGCCGTCGCCGCCGTTACCGCCGGTGTAAAAGCCGAAGCCGGCATCGCCGCCGTTGCCACCGTCGCCGCCGTTCAAGCCATAGCCGCCTCCACCGCCGGCGCCGCCGCCGCCGCTGTATCCGAAGGTGTCGCCGCCATTGCCGCCATCGCCGCCGCGGCCACCGGTGCCGGTTGCCTCAGTGGCAGTCGTGCCGTTGCCGCCCCTACCGCCGCCGCCGCCCTCGCCGCCTGTGCCGCCGAAGCCGGTGGCGACACCGGCATTGCCGCCCTTTCCGCCGTCGCCGCCGTCGAAGCCGTTACCGCCCGCGCCGCCGGTGCCACCGGCGCCGCTGGTGCTGACATCGCCGTAACTTTTGCCGCCGTTGCCGCCTCTGCCGCCGTCTCCGCCGGTGCCGGCGGTGCTCAGGCTGCCGGCAGCGCCGGCGGTGCCGGCGTTGCCGCCCTTGCCGCCCTCGCCGCCGTCGCCACCGGTGCCGTGGCCCTCGCCGCCGTTTCCGCCTGTCCCGCCATTTCCGGCGTTACCGCCCGTGCCGCCGGTGGCGCCCTGTCCGCCGTCTCCGCCGACGCCGCCGGCACCGCCCCGTCCGCCGGCGCGGACAGTACTCGACGCGCCGTCGCCACCTTGCCCGCCGGCGCCGCCCTGGCCAGCGTGGAGCCCGGTGCCGCCGATACCGCCGTCACCGCCGCTACCGCCAACGCCGTCGTGAACGCTGCCGGTGAAAGCGCCGTCGCCGCCATGACCGCCGCTGCCGGCGGTTCCGCCGCGACCTCCACTCGCAACGCCGCCGTTGCCACCGCCGCCGCCGAGGCCGCCCGTACCACCGCCGTAGCCGCCGTTACCACCGTCACCGCCTCGGCCGCCGACTCCGCTGCCGTTTGCGTCGGCGGTGCCGCCGGAGCCGCCCGTTCCGCCGGTGCCGCCGGTGCTGTAGCGACCTGCCGCACCGCCCAAGCCGCCCTTGCCTCCGGTGCCGCCGGCGATGCTGCCGGTGCCGCCGTCGCCTCCGGTGCCGCCCTTTCCGCCGTGGCCGCCGTCGGCCCCGGGGGCGGTGCCATCTGAGCCGCGTCCGCCGGTACCGCCAGTCCCACCGTCGGCGCCGCGTCCGGCGTCGGTTCCGCCGCTGCCACCTGTGCCGCCTGCACCTCCGTTGCCGCCACTGACGGCGTCGCCGCGACCGTCGGCACCGTTTCCACCCGCGCCGCCGGTCCCGCCGTTGCCGACCCGCCCGGCGTCGCCACCGTGACCGCCGCGCCCCCCGTCGGCGGCGACCGGGCCATTACCGTTACCTGTCGCCGCGCTGAGGCCCGTGGCGTCACCGCCGTCACCGCCCCTCCCGCCGTTGCCGCCGCCTCTGGGTCCGTCGTTGCCCGCAGTCAGACCGTCGGCGCCCTTGACGCCGTTCGCGTCGCCCGGGGCACCGCCCCTACCACCAGTTCCTCCCGCGCCCGGGTCGCCCCCGTGGCCGCCCGCACCGCCGTTTCCGGCGCTAGGGCCGCTGTCGCCCTTGCCGCCGAGGCCTCCGTCTCCGCCGGCTCCGCCGAGCGCCCCGTTACCGCCCGCGCCACCGTTCCCGGCACTGCCCGCATGTCCGAAGAGCCCGCCCGCACCGGCGGCCCCGCCAATGCCACCATCTCCGCCGGCGCCGCCGGCACCACCGTGGGCGCCAGCCCCACCTGCGCCGCCGTCTGCTCCGCTGTTTACGAGGGCGTTGCCGCCGGAGCCGCCGCTACCACCGGTGCCACCGCTGCCGCCGGCACCGCCGACACCGCCGTTGCCGCCCGAGCCGCCGGACCCCAAGATCAGGCCACCGCGCCCGCCGGCGCCGCCGGCACCGCCATGCCCACCGGCCCCGCCGTCGCCGCCGACAGTTCCCCCTGCGCCGCTGTCGCCGGTGCCGGCGGCCCCGCTATCACCCATGGAGCCGGCAGCACCGGAGGTGCCGTTTCCTCCGATTCCGCCCGCACCACCGACGCCACCGCTACCGAACACAAATCCGCCGCGACCACCGGCGCCGCCGGTTCCGCCATTGGCGCCATCTCCGCCGGTGCCGGCATTGCCACCGCTCCCGCCCGTGCCTGCGAAGTATCCCGCGCGACCGCCGGCCCCGCCGTCGCCGCCGGCGACACCGCTAGCGCCGGCGCCTCCGGAGCCTCCGGCCCCTCCGTTGCCGCCAAACCATCCGGCATTGCCTCCGGCCCCGCCGCTTCCACCTCCGACGCCGCCGCTGCCGCCGGCCCCGCCGCTGCCGAACAGGCCGGCCGAGCCACCGGCGCCGCCGTTTTGGCCTGCCGCTCCTTGCGCGCCATTTCCTCCGTTACCCCACAGCAAACCCCCGTCGGCACCGTTACCGCCCGCGGTGGTTGCGCTGGCGCCGTCACCGATCAGTGGGCGTCCGATCAGCGCTTCAGTCGGTGCATTGATCACTGCGAGCAGGTTCTGCTCCACGGATTGCAGCGCGGGCACGTTGGCGGCCTCGGCAGCCGAGTAGGCGTTCGAAGCATTGCCCAGCGCCTGGACGAACCGCTGGTGGAATGCTGCGGCGTGCGCACTGATCGCTTGATATTGAGCGCCGTGATCGGAGAAGAGTGCTGCGATAGCGGCGGACACCTCGTCCTCAGCGGCAGCACGCAGTGCGGTGATGTGAGTGGCCGCAAGCGCATTCCCGGCGCTGATCGAGGAACCGATACTGGTCAAATCCGTCGTCGCCGCGGCAAGCATGTTCGGTGCGGTAATCAGGTAGGACAACTCGACTCCTTCAAAATGCGGCCTCGACGGTTGCTGGGCGCGAGGGAATGCGAACAGGACCGGCCAGAACGAGCATCAAAGCGGTTCGAAGATGCGGTTGACGCGAAATCGTCGCGACGTTCTCGTCCGCGATTGGGCGGCCCATGTCCTTGATGGTTTACCGGCTGACAGTGCATTCGGTAGACGCCGCGACGTTGTATGGCCACAACGCCGCGTTGTGCCCACCGTGCGATCGGGCAGCTCAGCTCGCTAGCCGCACTTAACCGTTAGCGAAGATCAACTCGTGTTCAGTGATGCGAATCCGGTCACCTTCACGAAGCACGGCGCTGGTGTGAATACGGCGCCCCGAAACGTAGACGCCGTTTACCGAACGCAGATCCACCACGACGAAATTGGACCCGGTATCGACGATTGCAGCGTGGTGACGGCTCACTTTGGCGCCCTCAAGAACGATGTCATTGTCCGGACTGCGCCCGATACGGGTGGTCGTGGCGAAAAGTGGATATTTGTGTCCGATGGCGTCCCGAAGTGAGGGGCCGTGGGTAGCGCCCGGAGGTGCCGTCATGTGCTGCGCGAGCGTGCTGATGGTTTCGTCCGCGCTCGATTGGGCGGTAGCACGGACATCGAGTGGCCGCTGCCTGAGGATCCGCTGGTGTAGCGCACGCACTGCAGGTCCGGGATCGACGCCGAGGTCGTCGGCGAGCCGGTCTCGCAGTCGCTGGTAAGCGTCGAGCGCGTCGGATTGCCGGTCGACCAGATAGTAAGCGGCGATCAACTGCGCCCAGAGAGGTTCCCGGTAGGGGTGGTCAGCGACCAGTGTCTCAAGCTCGCTGATTACTGAATGCGCTCGGCCGCAAGCGATTTCAACTTCGGCACGAGCGAGTTGTGTCAGCACCTTCTCCTCGTGGAGTCCTCTTGCGAAGGCGTCGACGAAGTCGAAGTCACGCAAGTCGTCAAGCACTGGTCCGCGCCACTCGGCAAGTGCGGCCGAGAAGTGGCCGCTGGCCTGCTCAAACCGCGCGTCCGCGGCGGCCCGTAGCCCAGCCTGTTTTTCGGTCACGAATCGGCCGAGGTCATAGTTGCTGTCGAGAACCGCGAGTCGGTAGCCCGGCGACGCGTTGGCCAGCAGGGTGCGTGCTTCGAGACCGGCTTTGCTCATCAGACGACGCAGATTCGACACATAGGCGTACAGCGTCGCTCGCGCACCGCTCGGGGCTCCTTGCTCCCAAGCTGCGTCGATCAAAGCGTCGGTTGCGACCGGTCGGTTTCGATTGATCAGCAACATCGCCAGTACTGCACGTTGCTTCGGCGTACCCAACGGTACGACCGCACCTTCGATAGTCATTTCCAACGGCCCGAGGACGCTGAAGTGGACAACATGTCGCGCCACCGTCATCGGGTTCCTCCAACTGTCGGCGCAGTGATGCCCATGATTGACGTACTTCCGTAGTCAGGGTCCGACTTGTGGTGGCATGACAGCCGCCGTCCTCCCACGCCCGCCGTTCGAGTTGTCCATAGCCAGGGCGACCGCTTCGTCGAAGGTGAGCGCAGCGCCGTAAGCCCATGTGGCCTCGAATTCCGCGCCGAGCTCCTGACGCGTCCGCGAGTAGCACTCGTCATGATGGGAAAACTGATCCGGAACGTGCATCAGCGGACTGCCGATGGCTCGGCTGAACGCGTCGGCAGCCGCCAGCATGGCGCCGGCATGGAGCCAATCCCCATGAGAGCCGGCGATCCACGCCAAGTTCTCCAGGCACTGTGCACCGGTAAACGGATCGCCGAGCAGTTGTGACAGCTGAAGAGCCTCGACAATGGCACGTTCTGCACCCTGCAGTTCTGCGCGCAGCCACTGGACTACGCCGAGCGCTACCAAAGCCCTTGACCTGTACCAGGATTCGCCGTGCGAGGTCGTGATGGCCAACGCTGCGTCAAAGCAGCTCGTCGCTTCGTCAAGATCGCCGGAGATCTCGGCAGCCCATCCGAGATAGTAAGTCGCGGCGAACCGCACTTCGAATTCGCCCGTCTGCTCTGTTGCACGCCGCAGGAGCTCGACTCCGCGCGCAATATCGCCGGTTTGCACGGCAACGTAACCGTCGATGGCGTCGAATCTGGCGCTCAGTTCTGCCGATTCTGCGTCTTCGATGTCACGCATCGCCGCGAGCTGATCGCGCGCCTCGGCGGCGACAGCCCGAACCGCCGGGAGGTCCATTTGAAAAAAGGCGATCACGGCTATTTCGCTGAGGGCGCGGACGCGCACGGGGGCCGGTTGAATTGACGTCGCGCCCAGTGCTGAATCGAGCCAGCGGCGTGCTTCCCCGAACATCCCGTTCTTCTGCCACACCGGGCGCATAGCCATCGCGATCTCTATCGCGGTTGTCGGGTCATGGGCCAGCGAGAACTGCAGCGCTTCGCGCACATTGGGCATCTCTCGCAACAGCCGCTCCGACCAGTGCAACTGAGCGTGAGTGAACCATTGCGAGTTCGCTTGTGTGACGAGCTGGTGATACCAGCTGGCGTGGCGGGCACTCAGGCGGTGTTGTTCGCTTTGGGTGACATGGGATTTGACGAAGTCGCGCAGAGTCTCCAGGAGCCGGAAGCGCACGTGGTCGCCCTGTTGGACGCGGATCAGGATGGATTTGTCGACAAGCACGCCCAGCAGGTCGAGGAGCAGGTCTTGGGCGGCTAGGTCGTCGGCGCAGAGGTGTTGGGCGGCAGGCAGATCGAAGGTTCCAGCGAACACCGAGAATGCTGCCCACAGGCGTTGTTCCGTGTGGGTGCACAGTTGGTAACTCCAGTCGATGCAGCTGGCGAGCGTCTTTTGGCGGCTCGGTGCGCCGCGGTGGCCGCGGGTGAGCAGCGCATGAGGCTCGGAAAGTCCAGCGGCGATCTGTTCGACCGACATGGCGCGCAACCGGGCGGCGGCCAACTCGATCGCCAGCGGTAGGCCCTCCAGACGGGTGCAGATTCGGGTCACGGCGGCACCGTTGTGTTCGTTCAGCGTGAAGTCGGGCACCGCGGCGCACGCGCGCTTGAGGAACAGCGCCACCCCCGGGTAGGTGGCGAGGCAGTCCGCATCCGGGACGACTTCGGGTCCGGGCACGCCCAGCGGAGACACGGTCCGCACTGTTTCGCCCGCGATGTCGAGAACCTCTCGGCTGGTCGCCAACACGTGCAACTGCGAACAACGGTGCAGCAACGTGTCGGCGAACTTCGCCGCGTCATCGATCAGGTGTTCGCAGTTGTCCAGAACCAGCAGCGCACGGCGTTCAGTCAGGACATCGACCAGCACTTCGGTCAGCCGTCGGCCGGGCTGATCGCGCACGCCCAGCGCCGCGGCCACCATTTCGGTCAGCAGCGTTCCGTCGCGCAACTCGCTCAGTTCCACCAGCCACACCCCGTCGGGGTAGTCGGCGCGCAACTCCGCCGCCGCTTGTAGCGCCAGAGTTGTCTTGCCGACCCCACCCATACCGGTCAAGGTGACCAGCCGCGAGGTCGCCAGAAGCGTCCTCAGCGCGGCCACATCGTCGCCGCGGCCCACCACCTCGGCGAGTAGCACCGGCAGATTGCCCGCTCGTGGTCCCGCTGCCGCGATGGGGCGCGCCGGACCGATCCCACCGCCGCGAAAGTGGAGCAGGAGGCTCCGCAAGTGTTCACCCAGTTCGGCCGCCGACGGTCGATCAGCGGGGTCGGGGGCCATTGCCGCGGCGATGATGCCGGCCACCTCAGAGGGGATGTCATGCTCGCGTACACCGGCGGGCGGCCCGCTGCTGATCGGAGCGAACTGGGCCACCACCCGCTCGCCGTGGCGGCGCTCAACGGCCGCATGACCGGTCAGCGCGGCGAACAAGCTGGCGCCCAATCCATAGACGTCAGCGTCCGGGCTGGGGCCAGCCCCGCCGATCACTTCCGGAGCGGCGAAGGCGGGCGTGCTCGCACACACTGCCGCGGTGACCTGGAATCGCCCACTGATATGGGCGACCCCGAAATCGGTCAACGCCGGTTCGCCATAATCGGTGAACAGAACGTTGGCCGGCTTCACGTCGCAATGCACCACCCCCGCTCGGTGCGCGGCGGCCAGCGCGCCGGCGATCTTGGCGCCGACCTCAAGCACCTCCTCGACCGCCGCTACGCCCCGCTTGGCGATACGTTGTTGCCAGGATCCCTGCCCGCACAACGGCATCACCAGAAACGGCCACCCGCTGACCGTCTGACCCACCTGCAGGACGGCCACGATGTGGGGGTGCCCGGTCAGCCGTGCCATCGCCTGCTGCTCGAGCGAGAACTGGGTCCGAGCGTCGTCGGAGAGACCGGTCAGCACCTTGACCGCCACTGGGCGGCCCAGTCCCACCTGCAGGCAGCGAAATACCACACCGAACCCGCCGCGACCGATCTCCACCGCGTCAGCAAATCCCGCCCCGCCCAACTCCGTCACCAAATCGACGGCCCCACGCGGCTGGGTGGGATCCAGATCAAGCATCAGCTGCCCTTCGCCTCAGTGCTAAGAGGATAAGAGCGCGACCGCCGGGCACGCAGCACTACGCTCGGTTTGGTGCGACAGTGTCCGCCAGCGATGGTGGGGTGAGGCTATTGGCAGCCTTCGACGAGCATTGCATCGGATAGCCCGAACCGGCGCAGCGCAGCGACCATGTCTTCTGCCATGGCCGGGCGGTCCTGAAGGTTGAACCGCAGCGCTTCGAGGATGTTGGGCAACTCACGCTCAAGGCGCTGAATAAACACCGCTGGTTGAGGACCGAGCCGTTGCGCTTCGGCGTCGCAGAGCAGCTGGTGACACCAACTGGCGTGGCGTCGACCCAGGCGCATGCGCTCGGCAGCGGGGGTGCGGCTTAGGCCGAAGTGGCGCAGAGTTTCCAAGAGGCGGAAGCGCACCCCGCCCTCGTGTTCGGTCCGGATCAGGATCGACTTGTCGACCAATGCGCACAGCAGGTCCAAGAGTTGGCCTGCGGGCAGCTGCCCGCCATTGACGTACTGGGCCGCTGCCAGATCGAAGCTGTCGGCGAATATCGATAGTCGCGCCCAAAGCTGTTGTTCGCGTTCGCTGCACAGGTCGTAGCTCCACTCGATGGAGGAGGTGAGCGACCGCTGACGGGTGGGGGCGTTGCGGCCGAGACTCAGCAACGCGTAGCTGTCGCGAAGTGCGTCACCGATCTGCTCCACTGACATGACCGGAAGCTGCGCAGCGGCCTGCTCGATGGCCAGCGGCAGCCCGTCCAGTCGGGCGCAGAGGTAGGCGACCGCGGCCGCATTGTCCTCGGTGAGCTCGAATGCGGGTACCGCGACGCCGGCACAGCGAACAAACAACGCGATCGCGTCATCGTCGACCGGGTCGCGCACGCGTAATTCGTCGTCTCGGCCGGGGCAGGCCAGCGGTGAGAGCGCCAGCACTGCTTCGCCCTTGACCGCGAGGACCTCCCGACTGGTGGCCACGATCTGCAGTTGCGGGCAGCGCCGCAACAACGTCACGACCAACTGGGCTGCCTCTTCGATGACGTGTTCGCAGTTATCCAGGACGAGCAGCGCGCGTCGCTCGCCCAGCAGGTCGACCAGCCTGTCGATCGGTGGTCGGCTTGCCGGGGCACGAGTGTCCACCGTTGCGGCCACGAACTCGGTCAGCAGCGAGCCGTCGCGGAGCTCGCCCAACTCCACCATCCACACCCCGCAGGGGTAGTTGGCACTTCGCTGGTGTGCGGCTTGGATCGCCAGGGCCGTCTTGCCGACCCCGCCGGTACCGGTCAGTGTGACCAGACGTGAACATTTCAGCAACTCGTGCAGCCGAGAAAGCTCGGGCTGACGACCCACCAGAGTGTTCGGCGCTGCGGACAACCATTCCTCCGCAACGGTTCTCGCCCCGGAGGCCGGTCGGGGTGCGGGCGCCACGCGCCTGCGCGGTCTGCCACTGCCCACCCCGCCTCGTAGGACCATCTCGTCGACGGGCAGGCCGTGGTCGGCCTGGACTTGCTGAAGTTGTCGGCCGAATTCCACTGCTGAGAGCCGCTTTTCCGGATCACGGGCCATCGCTTGCTCGATGACGGCAGTAAGACCGGCGGGAACATCGTGCGCGCCGAGATCGGGCACGGGTCCGGTCGTGATCCGCACGAAGTGTGCGTGCAACTGTTCTCCATAACGCCGCTCGAAGGGCGCATGACCAGTCAACCCGGCGAACAGGCTCGCGCCTAGCCCGTACACATCGGAGGAGGGGCTGGGCGATGCACCGCCGAGAAGCTCGGGCGCGGTAAAGGCCGGTGAGCCATGAAATATCCCGGGAGCCGTCGTGAATCCGGCCTCGGTGCGCGAGATGCCGAAGTCAGACAGAGCCGGCTCACCATAGTCGGTGGGAAGAACGTTGCCGGGCTTGACATCTCGATGTATCACGCCAGCCCGGTGCGCGCACTCCAGTGCGCCGGCGATCTTGACCCCCACTCGCAACACTTCGTCCACCTCCAGCGCCCCCACGCCGGCAATGCGGTCTTGCCAAGACCCCAACGGGCAGAACGGCATGACGAGGAAGGGGTAGCCAGTGGTGGTCTGGCCGATCTGCAACACGGCCAGAATGTTGGGATGGCCCGTGAGGGCTGCCATCGCCTGTTGTTCCCGCACGAACCGTGCTCGATCGTCCCGGTACGCGGCGACCACCACCTTGACCGCGACGACACGATCCAATGCCACTTGCCTGCAGCGATATATCGCCCCGAACCCGCCCCGGCCAATCTCAATCGCATCATCGAACCCCACCGTGGCCAATTCGGCGGCGACGGTAGGGAGCACATAGCCACCTGCCCCGGCAGGTTCGGCCTCCGTGCCAGCTAGGTCACGATTCATCACTAGCCTCGGCATCCATCGATTCGCCGGGTAAGCGTACGCTCGCCGACGGCCGGAGGCCAACCCATTCGACCCAGTTGAACCGAGGATGGTTGTGGGGTCCGGCTGCCGGGTGGGGCTTCCCTGGGGTAGGCACTTCTGCGAGCCCAAACAAGCAAGTTAGGAAAGTTTTTCGGGAAATGCTGCGGCTCGCCGCCAGTCCACCCACGGGAACTTGACTCATCAGACATGGCTCTAGAAGCGCCAGTAAGGTTTTATTAAGGTCGGGGCGCGAGAGTAGGGCCATGCGATCTGTCTCCGGTTCGAAGCTCTCAACCGGTCACGCAAGTAAAGGCTGTGCCGAGGATGTCGCCTGTCGCAACGCCGCGAGGATTCGTGGCGGAAGTCCGGCATCAGCCCCCTCGGCGTGGCGCTGCGGCTTCCCCGGGCAGCGGCGGTGGTTACTATGGCGGTGACGGCCGACCGTCCGGTGTTGCCGCTCAGCTCTCGAATGCCCGAACTCGGCTCGTTCGAAATCTTCCAGGCAATTGCTGCGACAGGAAGTCTCAGCGCCGCGGCGCGCGAACTCGCGTTGACCCAACAAGCCGTGTCGAGGCGGCTCGCGTCCTTCGAGGCCCAGATTGGCCTCACGTTGGCCCTACGCACCACCCGTGGCTCACAACTCACTGCGGCGGGCGTTGTCGTCGCCGAGTGGGCGGCCCGTTTGCTTGAGGTCGCCCGCCAGGCCGACCAGGACCTGAACTCCTTGCGAAGCGAAGGCCGCCGGCGAATAAAGGTCGTGGCCAGCCACACAATCGCCGAACAGCTGATGCCCCAATGGTTGTTATCCCTGAAAGCCGCTCGACCCGGCAGCTCCTTGCCGCAGATATGTCTGACTGCCGCCGACAGCGGGGAAGCGATCGCCGCGGTTCGAGACGGCGCTGCCGATCTCGGATTCGTCGAGAACCCCGATCCGCTTGCCGGACTGGGCCATTGTGTGGTGGGCCGCGATGAACTGGTGGTCGTGGTGCTTCCGGATCACGACTGGGCTAATCGGTCACGCGTGGTGAGCGCCTGCGAACTCGCGCAGACACCTCTGGTCACCCGGGAGCAGCGTTCGCGTCCCGGCGACACCCTTACCACCGCCCTGCGCGCCGCGCTGGGCGACGACATGCAGCAAGTGCCTCCGGTCCTGGGCTTGGGGTCCACCGCGGCCATGCGCGCTGCAGTTCTTGCCGGCGCGGGACCGGCGGTCATGAGCCGCCTGGCCGTGGTTGACGACTTGGCTACCGGTCGATTGCGCGCCGTCACCATCCCCGGATTGGATTTACGTCGCAACCTCCGAGCCGCCTGGATCGGCGGGCGCACCCCGCCCGCGCTGATACGAAACCTGCTGGAGCACATCATGATTCGCACTCCGCTTACGCGAAGTGGATGCGTCGGTGCCCCGCGCTCGGCCCATCGCGGACTCACTGTGAGTAGCGGGGTTCGCTGACTGCAGTTCAGCTGCGCCGCGGCCGCGGACGCTCGCTGGCGAAGCCGCGCACCGCGAAGGCACTCACAAACTCGGCCACGACGCCCGGATCGTCCATGTCCCGAATCGGCGACGCGGTGCTGAACAGTGAGAACAGGATGCGCGCGAACCATTCCCCGGCCGCCTCGACGTCGAGGTTCTTCCGCACCTCACCGGTGAGCTTGGCGGCCGAGAAGTATGGCGCGAAGAAGTCGACACATTCACGCAACAGCAGTGCGGCGTCCTTGGTGAGCAGCAGGCTGATCGCGTCTTCGTCGAAGTAGTCCTCAGAGGCGATGGCGCGCCGCGCCTGGGTGACGAATACCGCTGCGTTGGAGAGCTTTTCCTCCAATGACCCGCCGCGGGCCATGGCACGCGACATCTCGCGGTAGAACTGCTCGGAAGCGTGCTCGGCGCAGGCTTCCAGAATGGCACCCTTGTCGCGGAAGTATTCGTAGATCGTGCTGCGGGAGACGTTGGCCTGCCGGGCGATGTCGACGATCGTCGTCTTCAGCAGGCCGTGCTTGCGGAAGCAGGCGTATGCGGAGTCGAGGATGAGTTCCCGCGTGTCGGTCCCCGGAGCTGAAGTGGGCGCCTGGGTCATGAGCGCACCTAGTCGGCCCGGGCGAGGATCAGCCCGCTGGTGGGCACCCCGGTTCCCGAGGTGACCAGAACGTGTTCGACGTTCTGCACCTGGTTGTAGGACGTGCCCCGCACCTGACGGACGCCCTCGGTGATGCCGTTCATGCCGTGGATGTACGCCTCGCCGAGCAGGCCGCCGTTGGTGTTGATCGGGAACTCCCCACCCAGCGACAACCGTTCGATGGTGGCGAAGTCCTTCGCCTCGCCGCGGCCGCAGAAGCCCAGCTCTTCCAGCTGAGTGAACACGAACGGGGTGAAATGGTCGTAGATGAAGGCGGTTTGGATGTCGGCGGGCTTGAGGCCCGAATCGCGCCACAGCCGATCGGCGACCACACCCATCTCGGGAAGTCCGGTGATGTCGTCGCGGTAGTAACTCGTCATCATCTCGCCGTTGGCGGCCGCCCCCTGGGCCGCCGCGGTGATGATGGCCGGCGGCTGGCGCAGGTCCCGTGCGCGCTCGGCGCTGGTGATCACCAGCGCCACACCACCGTCGCTCTCCTGGCAGCAGTCCAGCAGTCGCAGCACCGGTTCGATGATCCAGCGCGAATTCTGGTGGTCCTCCGGCGTGATCGGGCGCTCATAGAACCACGCGTCAGGGTTTCGGGCGGCGTGCGCGCGGTCGACCACCGCGATGCGGCCGAAGTCCTCGTTGCTGACCCCGTAGGTCGACATGTACCGCTGCGCGTGCATCGCCACCCACGCTGCGGGAGTGAGCAAACCGAACGGTGCGTAATGCGCCATGAACAGCGGAGTCCCCAGGTCGGTGCGTCCGCTGCCGCCGAACCGGAAGCCGGAGCGTTCGTTGAAGGCACGCCAGCACACCACGACGTCGGCAACGCCGGTGGCGACCGCCATGGCGGCATGGACGACCGTGCCCGCCGCGGCGCCGCCGCCGTGGTGCACCCGGCTGAAGAAGCTCAGGTCGCCGATCCCGACATTGCGGGCGATGTCGATCTCGTCGCTGGAGTCCATGGTGAAGGTGACCATGCCGTCGACATCGCTGGGCGCCAGTCCGGCATCATCGAGCGCGGCGCTGACCGCTTCGCACGCCAATTGCAGTTCGCTGCGCCCGGATTCCTTGGAGAACTCGGTCTGGCCGATTCCTACGATCGCGGCGGCGCCGGGCAGCGTGCCGCCCATCAAGCGGCCCCGTCCAGCAGGCTGAGCACCGCCGTGCCGGAGACGTGATTGCCGAGGCTGTTGGCGGCCTGGAAGGTCACTTCGACGAAATTCTCTCCTGCCGTGCCCTTGGTCTTGCCGGTCACCGTTCCGGTGAAGCGCAGCGGGTCGTCCGGAAAACAGGGCACGCCAAGGCGAATCGACAGGTTCTTGACCATCGCCTCGGGCCCCGCCCAGTCGGTGAGGAACCGCACGCAGTAGCCGTTGCTGGTCAGGATGTTCATGAACAGGTTGGGTGAACCCTGCTTGTTGGCGTAGTCACGGTCGTGATGCACCGGCATGAAGTCCCGGGAGGCGATGGCCCCCGCGACGATCATCGTTGTGGTGATGGGGATTTCCATCGGGGTGACCTCGTCGCCCTCGGAAATGTCCTGCCAGCGCAGGGTGGTGGTGCGGCTGTCGATGGTGGTCATGTGGGTCCTTCCGAATACGTCGCGCCGAGTTGGGCAAGCTGTTGGGACGCCGGGCCGAGGGTCAGTTCGTTGTGTTTGGCCCACAGGAAATAGCGGTGCAGGGGATAGGTGGTGTCGATCCCGATGCCGCCGTGCACGTGCTGGGCGGTGGCGGCCACTCGGGCTCCCGCTTCGGCTGCCCAGAATTTGGCGATGCGGGCCGCACGGTCGGCCGGACGGCCGTTGGCGAGGAGCCACGCCGCGTGCCAGGTGGTCCACCGGATCGCCTGCACGTCGATGAAGGCGTCGGCCATCCGCTGCTGCACGGCCTGAAAACTGCCTATCGGCCGGCCGAACTGTTCGCGCTCGCTGGTATAGCCGGCCGCGATCTGCAGGGCACGGTCGGCGACACCGAGCTGGATGGCGCACAGCGCCACCAGCGCACGCGTATACAGCGATTCCACGTCGCCGTCGAGCCGGTCCTGCTCGGGAACCACTGCGCCGTTCAGGAATACGTCGGCGTGGGGTTCGCGGTTGGTGGTCGGCACCGGCCGGACATCGACGCCGTAAGTGTCGGTGGCCAGCAGGAAGAGCCCCACCCCGCCCTCCTGCGTCGTCGCTGGAATCAGCATGGTGTCGGCCAGCTGCGCGGCGGGCACCAGTTCTTTGGCACCGTCCAGGCGCCAGTTCGTTCCGTCGCGCCGGGCGGTGGTGATGGGAAAACGCGGGTCCGAGCGACCGGGTTCGGCCAGGCCCGCGGTGAGGATACGGTCACCGGTCACCACACCGGGCAGGTAACGCTGCTGTTGCTCGGAGTTACCCTGCCGCGCAATGGGATCGGCGCCGAGGACCAGGGTTGCATAGGCCGGCACCGGGGCCACGCCCCAGCCAACCTCGGCCAGCAGCACCCCCAGTTCCACGAAGCCACCGCCGTTGCCGCCCACAGCTTCTGGCAGCGCGGTGCCGAGTAGGTCCAGGGTGGCCAGTTCCTTCCACAACGCCTCGTCGTAGCGGATTCCGGATTCCAGTTCGGTCAGCCGCTCCGGGGTGGCACGGCGCTCGAACAGTTCACGGGCGAGCTTGGCGACCGTTTCCTGCTCTTCGGTGAACGCGAAGTCCATGCTCACTCGCTGGGCCGAAACTGGTGCAGCACCAGGTCGTTGTCGAATGACTGGAAGTACACCTCGACGGACATCCCGACGGTCACCTCGGCGGGGTCGATCCCGGTGAGGTTGGACACCAACCGCACGCCCTCCTCGAGCTCCACCAGCGCGACGACATAGGGGTAGTCGAAGAACGGGAACCGGGGTTCGTGCGGCATCACGTAGCTGTAGACGGTGCCGCGGCCCGATGACTCGACCGCCTCCCACTCCAGCGAGCGGCAGTGCGGACACATCGGCCGGGGCGGGTGGCGCAGCGCACCGCAGCCGCTGCAGCGCTGAATCAAAAGCTTGTTGTCCCGCAACCCGTTCCAGAAGAACTCGGTGTCCGGGCTGATCGTCGGCGGCAGTCGGGTGGCCATCAGCGCGCCGGCTTGAATCGCAGGACCCGGAATCGCTGCCGGCCCAGCACCTCGCCGTGCTGATCGGTGTAGGTGGTCAACCAGGTCAGGAAGAAGCCCGTGCCCAACGCTGTCGTCTTCTCGTCGGACACCGACTCGTACACCGCCGTCGAGCTGATCACGTCGCCCAGCCGGGGATAGCGTTCGATCTCGAACTCGGAGTTGGTGGCCACCGTGCTGGTGTAGCCGGCCTCATCCAGGAAAGCAGTGGGGTTCGACTTGATCTCGGTCGGAGCGCCGCCGCGCTCACCGATCCCTTCGAGTTTCGGCGACGGCATGATCCAGGTCTGCAGCATCACCGGCGGCGACACGATGCCGCCGAACCTCGACGTCGCCGCGAAATCCGGGTCGAGGTAGACCGGATTGAAATCAGCAAGCGCGTACGCCCAGTGCCGGATCATGGGCTGGTTGACCGGGTCCGGTGCCAGCTGGGGCTTTCCGGTGCCGCCGGTGGGCTGACCGACCAACGCCCGCACCTTGGCCTGCAACTCGGCGTCTGTCACTGAGATCCTCCTGACTTCTCGGTTGCTCGAAGATCACGCGGGGCCCGGGGCATGCCCAGGCCGGCCATGGCGATGATGTCACGCTGAATCTCGTTCGCCCCGCCACCGAACGTGTTGATCACCGCCTGCCGGTAGGCCGATTCCAGCGCGCCCCGCAGCGGCGCCTGCGCGCCACGACGTATCCCGTTGCCGTCCAATACCTCCAGCAGTTGCCGGGCCACCTGCTGGGTGAGTTCGGTGCCGAATACCTTGGCCGCGGACGCTTGTCCCATATCCAGGCCCGTGGTTCCGGTGCCTTTGGTCATGGCCGCGTTCACCCGCAGGTTGACGAGTTTGTAGGCCGCGACCTGGGCCTCCACCCGGGCCAGTGCGTGCTGCACCCATGGCTGGTCGATCACCCGGGCGCCGTCGAGTTCGGTGTCGGTGGCCCATTTCAGGGTCTTTTCGAACAGCGGCTCCAGCGCACCGAGATTGCCCAGCGCGGCGCGTTCGAAGTTGAGCTGGGTGGTGATCAGCTGCCACCCCTGGTTCTCTGCACCCACCAGCGCGCTCGCCGGGACGCGTACGTCGTCGTAGAACGTGTAGAAGGTGGAGATGCCGGGCATGGTGTGCAGGGGTTGCCAGGAGAAACCCGGCGACGAGGTCGGCACGATGAGGATCGAAATGCCCTTGTGTTTGTTGACATTCGGATCGGTGCGAACGGCCAGCCAGATGTAGTCCGCGTAGGCGGCGCCGCTGGTGAACATCTCCTGACCATTGATCACGTAGTCGGAGCCGTCGCGGACGGCGGTGGTTCGTATCGAGGCGAGGTCGCTGCCGGCACCCGGCTCGGAGTAGCCGATGGCGAACTCGACGCTGCCGTCCAGAATGGCCGGCAGGAAGCGCTGTTTCTGCTCCTCGGTGCCTTCCTGCATCAGCGTCGGGCCCACCGTATTGAGCGTCACCAACGGGATCGGCGCCCCCACCCGGCGGGCCTCCTCGGCGAAGATGAACTGCTCGATCGCCGATAAGCCGCGTCCGCCATATTCTTTGGGCCACCCGACACCGAGCAGGCCGGCCTGCGCCAGCGCGCGCACGGTGTCGCGCACCGCCGGTCCGCCCTCGATGTTGTCGCCGATCGCCGCTATGCGCTCGGGCGTCATCACCCGCTCCAGCGTGGCGCGCATCTCCGCGCGCAGCTGCTGCTGTTCGGGGCTGTACTCGAGGTGCACCGGCTCAGACCCCCAGCCGCACGGGCATCCGCTTCACCCCGGGCACCATGGTGGCCTTCATCCGGTCGACGTCGCCGGCCAATTCGAGCCGCGGAAAGCTAAGCAACAACTCCTGAAAGAAGACGGTGGCTTCCAGCCGCGCCAATTGCGCTCCGATGCAGGAATGTTCGCCGCAGCCGAAAGCGATGTGCGGGTTAGGGTGACGCGTCACCTTGAACTCTTCGGAATCGGCGCCGAAGACATCCTCGTCGCGGTTGGCCGACCCATACAACATGGTGACCACCTCGCCCTCGCGGATCAGCTGGCCGCGAACCTGGGTATCGGCGGTCGCCACCCGCGACATGCTGACCACAGGGCTGGTCCAGCGCAACATCTCCTCGACCGCGCCGGGGATCAGGGTCGGGTCCTCGATCAACAGACGGCACTGATCAGGGTGCTCGATCAGGGCGAGGGTGCCCAGCGCGATCAGGTTGCGGGTGGTCTCGTTTCCCGCGACCAGCAGCAGGAACGAGAAGTTGAGCAGGTCGTCGTCGGTGAGTCGGTGCTCGTCGATCTCGGCCTCGGCCAGCACCGACAGCAGGTCATTGCGCGGTTCGACGCGCCGTGCCGCGATGAGCTTCTGGAAGTACTCGAACAGCTGGCCGATGGCCACGAATGCGTCGAGTTCGATTTCGGGGTCGGCGGTGCCGGTGGCCGCGTCCGACCACGCGCGGAACTGCTCCCAGTCCTGTGCCGGGGCGCCGATGAGTTCGGCGATCATCCGGGTGGGCAGCGGGGCCGCGAGCTCTTCGGCGAACTCGTGCACCGAGCCGGGTTCCACCTGATCGAGGATGCCGCGCACGATCTCGCGGATCTTCGGCTCGAGCACCGCGACGCGCCGTCGGGTGAAACCCGAGTTGATCAGCTTGCGCATCTGCCGGTGCCGCGGCGGGTCGGTGAAGATGAGGTTGCCCTCCTGGACCGGATTCGGCACCTTCGGATCTGGTATCGAGATGCCCTTGGTCGAGGTGAACAACGCGGGGTTGCTCGAGACGTGGCGAATGTCCTCGTACTTCAACAAAGCCCAGAATTCGGTGACGTCGTTCCAGTGCACAGGCGAGGTCGCGCGCAGTTCGCGGTAGGCGGGATAGGGATCGCCCGCGTAGAAATCGGGGGAGTGCAGCGGGACATCAGTGAGCACGACACGCCTCCCGGTCATCCGACACTTTGCCACGAAGTGTCCTGTGGATCGTGTCTACTCTGGAACGCGTATCGCTGTCAACACATCCACAAGGCATTGAAAGGACGCGTAATTCATCGCGCCGGTGATTGACCCCGAGTCTCGGCGGGTGTACACCAGGTTGATAGATGACCGACACTTGGGGTGAGGAAGCAGATGGCCGAACTACCGCCCACCGGACTGATCGACACCTATCAGCTCTACATCGACGGCAGTTGGGTGGAACCCGAAGACGGCCGCTACGACGACATTTCGCCGGCCACCGAGCAGGTCATCGCCACCGCGCCGGACGCGAGCGTCGGTCAGGTCAGTGACGCGGTCGCCGCCGCGCGCCGGGCGTTCGACGAAGGCCCATGGGCCGCCATGTCGGCCGAGCAGCGCGGGAACTGCCTCAGTCAACTCGGCGACGCACTGCTCAAGTACGCCGACGACTTCTTCGCACTGTCCCAGGTGGAGTGGGGATGCACCGCCAACGAACGGATGATGCAGATCGACGGCGCCGCGTTCATGTCCATGCACGCCGCCCAACTCGCCACGCAGCTGGCCGATGAGACGGTCACCGGGATCGGCGCGGGAAAGACGATGCTTCGCCACGTGCCCCTGGGCGTCGTCTCGGTGCTGACGCCGTGGAACTTCCCGCATCTGCTCAATGTCATGAAGCTCAATCACGCGCTGACCGCGGGCAACACCGTCGTGCTCAAGCCGTCCCCGCTGACACCACTGGCCGGGCTCGCGCTCGCGCGAATCATCGACGAGCACACCGACTTCCCGCCCGGCGTGGTCAACGTCGTCACCCCGTCGGGCATCGAGGCGGCCCGGCTGCTCACCACCGACCCGCGGATCGACATGGTCAGCTTCACCGGCAGCACCGTGGTCGGCCGCCAGGTCATGTCCGCCGCCGGAGACTCGTTGAAGCGGCTCCTGCTGGAGCTCGGCGGCAAATCGGCGTGCATCGTCCTCGACGACGCCGAGATCACCGACGACATGCTGCAGCAGATGCTCTTCGACTGCTGCTCAATGCATTCCGGGCAGGCCTGCATCCTGCAGAGCCGACTGCTGGTGCCCGACTCCCTGCACGACGACGTCGTCGGCCGGCTGGTCGGGTTGGCCCGCGAGGTCAAGGTCGGGGACCCCACCGACCTGGAGGTGCAGATGGGTCCGCTGATCAGCGATGCCCAGCGCGGCCGGGTGGAGGCGCACGTCGCCGCGGCGCTGGGCGAGGGCGCCAAACTGGCCACCGGCGGCGGTCGGCCCGCCGGATTGGATACCGGTTTCTACTTCGAGCCGACCATCCTCACCGATGTCGAACCCGATTTCGTCATCGCCCAGGAAGAGGTGTTCGGCCCGGTGCTGAGCGTGCTGCGCTACCGCGACGATGACGATGCGGTCGCCATTGCCAACAACTCCCGGTACGGCCTGTCCGGCTCGGTCTGGGGCGCTGACGTGGATCGCGCGGTGGGGGTGGCCCGTCGGATTCGGACCGGGCAGGTCGCGGTCAACGGATGCGGGCCCGGCGCCGCGCCGTTCGGCGGCTTCAAGCTGAGCGGTCTGGGCCGTGAGGGCGGCGGGATCGGCGGGGTGCACCAGTACATGGAGCAGATGGCGATCGGGGTGCCCGCGTGAGCGGACCCCTCACGGGGCTCCATGTCGTCGAAATCGCCACCCAGATCTCGGGGCCCTACGCCGCAAAGCTTTTCGTCGACCTCGGCGCCGAGGTCATCAAGATCGAACCACCCGATGGGGACCCGCTGCGGCGCTGGGGGCCTTTCCCCGCGGGCGTCCCCGGAGAACAGGGCGGCCTGTTCGAGTACCTCAATGCCGGCAAACGTGGTGCCACAGTGGATCTCGCCACCTTCGACGGGCAGGCGACCGCCCGCGAGCTCATCGCCGGCGCGCACATCCTGATCGAGAACCTGCCGCCGGGGACACTGCGGGCGTGCGGGCTGGGCGCCGAGACCCTCGATCCGAATCTGGTGTTGGTCAGCATTTCCCCCTTCGGCCAGACCGGGCCATGGCGGGACCGGATCGCCAGCCCGCTGACCATGCAGGCGGTGTCGGGCTGGATCACTGCCCGCGATCCGCAGCGCCCACCGGTGCAGGCCGGGGCCCGGATATCGGAGTACATCGCGGGTGCCTACGCCACACTGGGGGCACTGACGGCGTTGCGTGTCGACGGCCGCGGCCGCGTGGTCGATGTGTCGGAGTTTGAGTCGCTGCTGTCGACGCTGCCGTATCCGATGCTGACGTCAGAGCGGATGCGGAGTCTGGGGCTGCCGCCGAATGTGCGGTCCACGCCGATGCTGGGCGTGGTGCGGGCATCCGACGGCTGGGTGGGAATCAACTGCCTGACCGGGCAGCACTGGCTCGATGTGTGCGCGATGCTGGGGCTGCCCGAGTACGGCGAGCACCAGATCGCGATCATGCTCGGCGGCCCCGAACGCGCCGAATTCTTCGCCGCCGCAGCGCCGTTGCTCGCCGAGCGCACCGTCGCCGACACCGTCGAACTGTGTCAGGCGATGCGCATCCCGGCCGCGCCGGTCAATGACGGCGCCACCGTGCTGGACTGTCCGCAGTACGCCCAGCGCAGCTTCTTCGTCGAGACCGCCGGCTTCCGGCGCCCCGGCGCACCATTCCGGCTGTCCAAAACCCCGGTCGCCCCACCTGGACCCGCGCCGCAGCTCGGTGGCCGGGCCGAATGGTCGGACCGTGGCGAATCCTGTTCGCCCACAACCGGTGCCATACCTTTTGCCGGGCTGCGGGTGCTGGACCTGAGCACCTTCTGGGCCGGTGCCTATCTCACCTGTTATCTGGGTGCGTTCGGCGCCGACATCGTCAAGGTCGAGTCCATCCAGCGTCCCGACGGACACCGCTACTCGGGTGCCTTTCCCTTCGAGGGTGCGGACTGGTACGAGCGCAGCGCGCTGTGGCAGGCCACCAACCTCAACAAGAAAGACATCACCCTGGACCTGACCTCGCCACGCGGACGTGACACCGCACGCCGGCTGGTCACCCGCGCCGACATCGTCGTCGAGAACTTCTCCCCGCGCGTGGTGGAACACTTCGGTCTGCACTACGAGTCGCTGGTCGCGATCAAGCCGGACGTGATCGCGGTGCGGATGCCGGGCTTCGGACTGCAGGGACCCTGGCGCGACTACGTCGGGTGGGCATTGAACATCGAACAGACCTCCGGGATGACGGCCGCTACCGGCTACGCCGACGGCCCGCCGTGCAACCTGCAGGGACCGGCCGATCCCGTCGCCGGAGTGCACGCCGGGGTGGCCCTGCTGGCCGCTTTAGAGCACCGCCGCCGAACCGGCGCGGGCCAACTGATCGAAATCGCCCAAATCGAAGTCGCCGCAGCCGTCACCGCCGAACCGGTCATCGAGTATTCGATGAACGGCGTCGTCCGGCCGCGTGCCGGCAACCGGCTGCGCGGCTACCTGCAGGGCGTCTACCCAACCGCCGAGGACGACGTGTGGGTCGCGCTGTCGGTACCCGACGAGGCAACGCTGGACCACGATGAGTTCGACGGGCTGGTCACCGCCTGGGCCCGCACCCAGACCGCCACCGCCATCGTGGAAATCCTGCGCGCCCAATCTATTCCGGCCGAACGGCTGGCCACCGGCGACCGGATGTACGACTTCGAGCAGCTCGACGCGCGGCGGTTCTACGAAGAGTTCACCCACCCGGTCACCGGGCCGCGACGCTATCCCGGCTGGCCGTTTCGCATCTCTCCCGGACCGGCGAGCCACCACCGCACCGGCGCGCCGACATTGGGTCAGCACAACGACGAGATCCTGCGCGGGCTGGGCCTTTCCGGCGATGAGCTGGTCGCCCTGCGAGAGCAGCGGGTCATCGGGGAGCGTGTGGCCGGTGGCTGACGCTCATGCTGTAGAGCGTGCAGCCAGCCGGACGCTCGGCGACGATCTACCGTTGTCCGGTGACGTGGAAGAGGTGCGAGGGTAGAGCGCTGGCGGACAGCGCTCTCAGTGACGACGCGCGGGACGCCCAGCTCGAGGACTACATCCGGATGCAGAATCCGCAGCTGACCGACATCCGGCTGGCGCACGCGACCCCGATGGAGGAGGCGGACCGTAGCGGGCAGCCTGTCAAACGGTGGTATCACGTTACTTACCTGGCGAACGACTGCGGCTCTTGAGCTGCACAGATACCCGATCAGATGCGTCAATGTATCGAATATCACGTTCCGAAACGGTGTGAAAGTGGTGCGTCGCGGCGTACCGGCATGACAAGCTGCACGGCATGGTTGTCGCGATTGCCCGTCCCAAGATCGAAGGAAGCATCGCCGTGGCCGAAGACCGGCAGATCGGCTTCGCGGAATTCGGCGCGCCACAGGGACGCGCGGTCTTCTGGCTGCACGGCACACCCGGAGCCCGCCGGCAGATCCCGACCGAGGCACGCGTCTACGCCGATCACCACAACATCCGCCTGATCGGCGTCGACCGGCCGGGTATCGGTTCCTCGACGCCGTATCAGTACGAGGCCGTTTCCGCCTTCGCCGACGACCTGCGCGCCATCGCCGACACCCTCGGGATCGGCAAATTGGCTGTCGTGGGCCTTTCCGGCGGAGGCCCTTACGCCCTGGCGTGCGCCGCCGGCCTGTCCGACCGCGTGGTGGCGGCCGGCGTGCTCGGCGGTGTGGCGCCCACGCACGGCCCCGACGCGATCAGCGGCGGCCTGATGGACCTCGGCTTGCGGGTCGCGCCGTTGCTGCGGCTGGGCGGTACCCCGTTGCGGCTGGGCGCGAGCCTGCTGATCCGGGCCGCCCGCCCGATCGCCTCGCCCGCGCTCGACGTCTACGCGCTGCTCTCGCCCGAGGCCGACCGTCATCTGCTCACCAGGCCCGAGTTCAAGGCGATGTTCCTCGACGACCTGCTCAACGGCAGCCGCAAGCAGCTGGCCGCGCCCTTCAACGACGTCATCGTGTTCGCCCGGGATTGGGGATTCCGGCTCGAGGAGGTCACCGTCCCGGTCCGCTGGTGGCACGGCGACCACGACCACATCATCCCGTTCTCGCACGGCGAGCACGTCGTGTCCCGGCTCCCCAACGCCGAGCTGTTCCATCTGCCCGGCGAAAGCCACCTCGCCGGCCTCGGTCGCGGCGAAGAGATCCTGGCCACCCTCATGAAGGTCTGGGACGAGGAGGCTTGATCATGCTCGCCGAAGTCAGCGAACTGGACGTTGACCGCCCGGCATGGTCCGGCCACACCACCGCGGCCGCCCCGGGGCTGGCTCTCTGGCTCACCGACATCCCCCGCGCCGTGGTCGAGTACGGCCAGTTGGTCGCGGCACTGCCGCTGCGACGCAAGCTGCCGACCGGCGACGGGCATCCGGTACTGGTGTTGCCCGGACTCTTGGCCGGCGACGGCACCACCTGGACCCTGCGCCGCCTGCTGACCCGCCTCGGGTATCAGGCCCACGGGTGGGGGCTCGGGGTCAACATCGGGCCGACCACCAAGGCGGTGGCGGGCATGTCGGCGCTGCTCGACGAGCTGCACGACCGTCACGACACCCAGGTCAGTCTGATCGGCTGGAGCCTCGGCGGGATTTTCGCGCGCAGGCTGGCTCGCCGCAATCCGGCGGCGGTGCGCCAGGTGATCACGCTCGGCAGCCCGTACCGCATGCAGCATGAAGGCCAGTCCCGCGCCGCCCGGCATTTCAACCTGTTTGCGCGCATGCATGCAGAGCGGCACGAGCTGCCGTTGTCGATGGAGAACGAGCCGCTGCCGGTACCGGCGACCTCCATCTACTCGCGCTTCGACGGCATGGTCGCGTGGCAGACGTGCGTCGACGCCGCCGCCGACCGGGCTGAAAACATTGCGGTGCTCAGCAGCCACATCGGTTATGGCCATCACCCGGCCACCATCTGGGCGATTGCCGACCGCTTGGCGCAGCCGGTCGGCAGCTGGGCCCCGTTCCGGCCGCCGGCGGCGCTGCGCCCGCTGTTTCCCAAGCCGTTCGACCCATGCGGGTAGCGTCGCTGACGTGTTGCTGACCTCGCTGAACCCATCGGCGGTTGCCGCCACCGACATCCCCGATGCGGTCAACATCGACGGGGTCACCCTCAGCCGCAGCGACCTGGTGGGCGCCGCGACATCGGTGGCCGAGCGGGTGGCCGGCGCGCAACGGGTCGCGGTGCTGGCCACGCCCTCGGCATCGACGGTGCTGGCGATCACCGGTTGCCTCATCGCGGGCGTGCCGGTGGTGCCGGTTCCTGCCGACGTCGGAGTGGCCGAGCGCCGGCACATGCTCACCGACTCCGGCGCCCAGGCATGGCTCGGCCCGATGCCCGACGACCCGGAAGGGCTGCCGCACATTCCGGTGCGATTGCACGCGCGGTCCTGGCACCGTTATGCCGAACCGTCACCGGATTCGGTGGCAATGGTGGTGTACACCTCGGGTACCACGGGATTGCCCAAGGGCGTACAGGTGAGCCGGCGCGCGATCGCCGCCGATCTGGACGCGCTGGCCGACGCCTGGCAGTGGACACCGGACGACGTGCTGGTACACGGGCTGCCGCTGTACCACATCCACGGCCTGGTGCTGGGCATGCTGGGGTCGCTTCGGGTGGGAAATCGCTTCGTGCACACCGGAAAACCGACTCCGGCCGGCTACGCTCAGGCTAGTTTGCAAGCCCACGGCACGCTGTATTTCGGGGTGCCGACGGTGTGGTCGCGGGTGGTCGGTGATGCCGCGGCCGCCGATGCGCTGCGCCCGGCGCGGCTGCTGGTATCGGGCAGCGCAGCGCTGCCAGTGCCGGTGTTCGAGCGGCTCGAACGGCTCACCGGGCACCGGCCCATCGAACGGTACGGCGCCTCGGAATCATTGATCACCCTGTCGACCCGCGCTGACGGGGAACGGCGCCCGGGCTGGGTGGGTCTGCCGCTGGCCGGCATCCACACCCGGATGATCGACGACCACGGCGAGCCGGTTCCCCACGACGGCGAAACCGTGGGCAAGCTTCTTGTTCGCGGGCCGACGTTGTTCGACGGATACCTCAACCGGCCCGAAGCAACCGCCGAGGCGTTCGACCCGGACGGCTGGTACCGGACCGGAGACGTCGCGGTCGTCGACGACGGCGGGATGCACCGCATCGTCGGGCGCGAGTCGGTCGACCTGATCAAGTCGGGTGGCTACCGGATCGGTGCGGGCGAGATCGAGACCGTGCTCCTGGGTCACCCGGGTGTGGACGAGGTGGCGGTGGTCGGGCCTCCGGATGAGGACTTGGGACAGCGGATCGTGGCCTACGTCGTCGGCTCCGCGGCCCCCGATGAGCTCATCGACTTTGTCGCACAACAGCTTTCGGTGCACAAGCGGCCGCGCGAGGTGCGCTTCGTGGAGTCGCTGCCCCGCAACGCGCTGGGCAAGGTGCTCAAGAAGCAGCTGTTGGCAGAGGGCTGAGCCTCATCGTTTGAGTCGGCACGAACGTTCGTGTTGAGGACGGTCACGCAGAAACTTCATCACCGCGGCTGCGTCCGGAACCCACTTCGCTGGCTTTGCGGCCGCGCCACTGAACTGCTTCAAGGGCTACGGCGACGTGCACAGACGTCTGGTTCAGCGGCCGCGGCAGCAGTCGTTGAGCGGCTTCGACTCTGCGCAGCAGTGTGTTGCGGTGAGTGTAGAGACGTTTGGCAGCGCGGGAGGCATTACATTGCTCGTTGATGAATGTCAGCAGCGTCGCCTGCAGTTCGGGACTTGCTGACTCGAGCTCGCCGAGCGTGCCGGTGATGAATTCTCTTGCAGCATCTGTGTTTTGAGTGATCAGATCGACCAGTTGTAGATCAGAGAAGAACGCCACTTGCTGGTCCGACTGAAGCCGCGCCAGGGTGCGCTGCGTGGTCAGCGCCTCAAGGTGGCTGCGCCGAAAGCCTTCGGTTCCGCTTGCGGTAGTCCCGATGGCGATGCGTGCCCCGGCCACGTTGTTCACGGCCTGCCCGACTGCGTCGACGTCGAGACCGGTGGCCTCGGCTAGCCACACCCAGCGAGTGGCGGCATTGGCGACCACAGTCAGCTGCTGCACCGATCCCACGGCGTGGCTGAACGCGTCAGCGGCTCGATCGAGATTGCTGTGGTCGCCGTCGAGTTCGTCGGTCCAAACGACGGCGGCGGTATGAGTTCGATTCAGCGGGTAGCCTAATCGCGCCTCGGCGCGCTCACGGCTCATCGGGGCGGCCTCGAGGAGGAGCCTGACCACTTCGAGGCGCTCCGCATGGGTGCCGCGGGTCAGCTCGTCGTGTTCCAGCTGGATATGCCGGGCAATGCCCGCGAGCGTGGCCTCGATGAAATCGTTGACCGACCTGGCGGAAATGTCGAGCAGTTCACGTAGTTCTTGCGGGTCAGATGTGAGATCGAATGCGATCTCCATCCAGAGCCGCCACGCGACGTACTCGCCGCTTCGATAGACGTCGAGCGCCAGCGTGTCTAATCCGCGGCGTACCAAGTCGCGGGCCATGCGCAGCGGCTCCGCGCCGAGATTGGCTGGCACTGGGCTCCCGGGGTCACGCAAATTAGCAGCGGCCCAGTGCACCAGGTTCGCGCGATTGGCTGTCTTGACCACCTTGGAGAGGACCGGGTCGTTGGCGATCGCCGGGTTAGCCGCTATCGTTGCGCGGTCCAGTTCCTCAACCCACTCGGGGGCGGGATTAAGGGCGATCCGGGCTCCCGCTCGGATTAGCTCACGAATTCGCGGCGAGGGTTGCTTCCATGCCACGCGCCGATTCTAGGACGATTAGGAGCGATGCGCCTGTTATGTCCCGGCTGTTGGGGGGCTTTAAGGCTCCTGGCCCGTTGATCACTCGAATTTTGGTGTCGGCTACGTCACCATCGGCCGGCAGTGCGATCTAGCGATCGAGCTGACCGATGTGCTCAGTGCGGAAGTCGTGCGGGCATGGGCGAGCCGTTGACCAGTGCAGACGTAGTGCGATGTGAGTGGGCCAACAGGGGAACTGAGGAAACTCAAGTGCACAATAGGTAAACAATAAATCCTTGCGCTGCGGATTCCGCGCAGTTGCATTCTGGCTGAACATAATTGGCTGAAACTCGATCGGGCGGGCAGCTGACCCGACGTACGGCTGTGCCGCAACGTGGTGGCCGCTAGGGAATCACTGATTAGAGGGCCATCCTGAGCGGGTGGATGCCAGGTGCGGGTCCGTCGGGGCCCCTGTGTCGCGCGGGAGGTTCGTGGCGTGCTGATGTGCCCGGTTGACCGTCGAATCGACACTGACCGCCCAATCGATGCGATCGGCATCGGCGGCCGCGGTGAGTACCACCGCCAAGATCGCATCCCAGGTACCGTCCTTGCGGTACTGGTCATGACGGCGCCACGTGGTCTTCCACGCCCCGAACTCGGCCGGCAAATCCCGCCACGGACAACCCGTGCGATAACGCCAGATGATCGCTTCGACTACCGTGCGGTGATCACGAAACGGCCTGCCGCCCTTGGCCGAAGCGACCGGCATCGAAGGCTCGATCTGGGACCACATCTCATCAGACAACACCTGCAACCGCGACATGCCTCTGCACACGCCAGCCCAACCACGAAATGGTTACGGGACACGCCCTAGTGGCTGATGTGGGGCACAGCGAGTCAAGCCTGCGCTACGGTCGGCCAACCCGACCGCACGTGCAACAAATGCATGAAGCAACTATATACCTAGGGTGCATTTTGCACCAAGGGGAACCGAAAGTTGGGAGGATCCGACCACTGCCAGGCCCGAGGGGTGCAATCTGCCCACCGAAAGGTGGCCTTCGGGGAGAAATAACCTATTGCGGCCATTACCTCTTCGTGATCATTGGCTCCATTGCGTCTCCGCTAACCCACCAGTGGCGGAGTGCGAGAGCCAACGATGGCTCAACAGTCAACAGTCAACAGTCAACCGGCATTTTCGGGCCCATGCTCGGTTCCTTGGAGGAGGTAAACGCATGTCTTTCGTGACAGCACAACCAGAGATGCTGGCGGTAACAGCGGGCGAACTGAGTACGATCGGCGCGACATTGAGCGCAAGCAATGCTGCCGCAGCAGCGCCGACTACCGGGGTTCTGCCGCCGGCCGCGGACGAGGTGTCGGCATTGGTTGCCGCTCAGTTCGCGGTACATGCGGCGACGTATCAGGCGGTGAGTGCCAAGGCCGCCGCGACGCACAACCAGTTCGTGGACACTCTTGCCACCAGCGCCAGTTCCTACTTGGCCACCGAAGCCGCCAACGCGGTGGCGACGGCCTGAGGGCGGCCCGCGTAATTCGAGCAGGAGGGTACTGAGATGGATTTCGGCGCGTTACCACCGGAGATCAACTCCGCGAAGATGTACGTCGGTCCGGGTTCGGGTTCAATCCTGGCTGCTGCGGAGTTCTGGGATGGCATTGCGGTTGATCTGTTCACCGCGGCGTCGTCATTCCAGTCGGCGGTCTGGGGCCTCACGGCCGGGTGGCTGGGTCCGTCGGCAGTCTTGATGGCGGCGGCGGCCGCACCGTACATCATGTGGATGAATGTCAGCGCAACCCAGGCTGAGCTGACCGCCACCCAGGCCAGGGCTGCGGCCGGCGCCTACGAGGCGGCATATGCGATGACGGTACCGCCGCCGGTGATCGCCGAGAATCGCATCCAGTTGTTCACATTGATCGCGACCAACCTCTTCGGGCAGAACACCCCGGCGATCGCGGTGACCGAGTTCGAATACGGCGAGATGTGGGCTCAAGACGCTGCAGCGATGTATGGCTACGCAGCCGCTGCGGCGGTGGCCACGGAGACTTTGACCCCGTTCGAGGAGGCGCCGGAGATCACCGACGCGGCTGGTCTGGTCGAGCAGAACGCTGTCGTCGAGGAGGTTATCGACAACGCCGCGGCAAACCAGCTGATGAACGCCGTCCCCAAGGCACTGCAGGGGCTCGCCAGTCCGGCCAATGAAACCGCGGCCCCGGAGGCGCCGAAGTCGTTGTGGGCCACAGTCTCTCCCCACTTAGGGCCTATCGGCAACATCGTTTCGATGGTCAACAACCACGTGTCGATGGGCAACACGTTGCTCTCGGAGACCAACACCATGAGCTCGATGATGAAGCAGTTTGCTCCGGCGGCGACCAAGGCCGCTGAAACGACGATAGGCACAGGGGCTATGGCGATGGGCTCGATGGGCTCGCTGGGCTCGGTCGGCCCGATGGGCTCAATGGGTAGCGGAATCGGTTCCTCGGGTATCGCCAGTGGCGTGTCCGCGGGCCTGGGCCGTGCCATTTCGGTTGGCGAGCTCTCGGTGCCCAAGGGCTGGGCCGCGGCAAACCAGACGGTCACTCCGGCGGCGCGGGCGTTGCCGCTGACCAACGCGGCCAGCGCCGCTGAAAGCGGGGCCGGACACATGCCGGGCGGAGTGCCGGTGGGGCAGATGGGCAGGGGCAGCTCCAACAATGGGATCAACAATGTGCTGCGAGTCACCCCTCGCCCGTTCGTGATGCCCCGTCCCTTGTCGGCCGGCTAGCCCCCGGGGTCCTGCCGAACGGAGCCCGCAGCTGGGATGCGGTGATCGCAACAGTTGCCGGGTGTCCCTGGCGGGCTGGTCGATGCCGCCCGAAAGCGGACCGGACGACGTCAGGGTTTGACACGGCTCGCCGGCCGCACGATGGTTCGACCGAGTCTTTCGCTAGCACAGCGGCTTTGGATGTTCTGCCCCCGCACCGGATTGGCCGGGGGCTGGGAGCAGAACACCGATCAGCTAGACGGCGCCTCTCTGAGTCAAGTACCCGGTTGTAGAGTGGCTGCTGGTAGGTCCGGGAAGTGACTTGTCCGAAGCGTCAGTGTGCGGGGTTTGAGCTGGCCGCGCCGGATGTTAGTGCCGCCCCCGAGTATCCTCCCGGGCCTGCTTCACATCGTGCGGAATCTCGGCTCAGCTGTCGGTAGACGACGTCGGATAGGCTTCGTTTGAGGCAGCGCAATGCTTCTGGGTGGCTCTTGCCGGCGGCGCGTTTTGGGTAAGTCCCCTGGCGTGGTGGGGTTTCGGATCTGAGGTCGACCGGTCCGGCGATGCCTCGGGCGTGTTGTTGAGGGCTGTGGGGTGGGCCATCGCGTAGTGGTCAGTGAGTTACCGACGAAAGTGACTCACAGAAAGACATACGACGCAATCACCCAGGACCATTCTGCCTTGCTTGCCCAGCTTGACGCTTTGAAGTCTGCTGATGCCGGGGCGGTGTTCGCCGAGTTGATCCGTGCTGGGCTGCAGGCGCTGATCGAGGCCGAGGCCACTGAGGCGATTGGGGCGGGCCGCTACCAGTGATCGGCTGATCGCGGCGTGCATCGCAATGGGCATCGTCCCAAGACGGTGTCGACCACTGCCGGTGATGTTGAGGTGCAGATCCCCAAGCTGCGCGCCGGGTCGTTCTTTCCGTCGCTGCTGGAGCGGCGCCGGCGTATCGACAGGGCGTTGCACGCGGTGATCATGGAGGCATACGTGCACGGGGTGTCGACGCGCAGTGGCGATGACCTGGTCGCGGCGATGGGCGTGCAATCCGGTGTCTCCAAGTCGGAGGTTTCCCGGATCTGCACTGGCCTGGACCGCGAGATCGAGGCGTTTCGCGCCCGTAGCCTGGCACATACGCAGTTTCCGTACGTGTTCTGCGACGCCACGTTCTGCAAGGTGCGGGTCGGGGCGCACGTCGTCTCTCAGGCGCTGGTGGTGGCCACCGGGGTATCCATTGAGGGCCACCCGCGAAGTGCTGGGGACCGCGGTGGGTGATAGCGAGTCGTACGAGTTCTGGCGGGAGTTCCTGGCCTCGCTGAAGGCCCGCGGGCTGTCCGGGGTTCATCTGGTCATCTCCGATGCCCACGCTGGCTTGAAAGCTGCAGTGGCACAACAGTTCACGAACTCTTCGTGGCAGCGGTGCCGGGCGCATTTCATGCGCAGCCTGCACTCCGCGGCGTCCGCCAAGCACGTCCCAGCGGTGACCGCGGCGGTCCAGACCATCTTCGCTCACACCGATCCCGATGAGGTTTCCGCGCAGTGGGATCGTGTCGCCGACACCCTGGCCTCGTCTTTTCCGAAGGTGGCGACAATGCTGGGCGAGGCTAAGGCCGACGTGTTGGCGTTCACCGCGTTCCCGAAGGCGCACTGGCAAAAGATCTGGCCGAACAATCCCATCGAACGGTTAAACAAGGAGATCAAGCGTCGAGCCGATGTTGTGGAGATCTTCCCGAACCCGGCCGCGCTGCTCCGGCTGGCCACTGCGGTGGTCATCGAAGCCCACGACGAATGGCAGATCACCCGACGTTACCTCTCCGATGTCTCCATGGACGAACTACGCACCGTCATCGCCGCCAAACACGCGGCCGCAGCACTGGACAAGCAACACCAAATCGCCTAGCGATCAACAAGACTCGTTGATCACAACGCGTGAACTACGCCAGATCCGAAGTCCACCACTCCCTGGGACGCTATCCCGTCGGCTGTCGCACGCGAGGGTGCGCAGCTGTGCGCGGACACGCCGTGGTGGCCGGCAATTTGCGCATCCTCGTGGCGAGCGGCGTTGTGGTTAGGGCACCAGCGCCCAGAAGGGGTGGGTCACCGACCACACCGGGTGGGTCAAATCGTCGGTGTAGTGATACACCGGGTGCGTCGGGGGTGGGGTGGGGTGCATCGGCGCGACCGGCGAATGCATCGGACCCATGCCGGGCTGGCCTGGGGCGGCCGCGGCTACCGCCGGTCCGGCCGCAACGGAGGCCAGTGACAATCCGGCGGCACACAGCACACCCGCCGATATGGTGCGAATCGTGGACATCTTTTCGTCTCCCTTCGGTCAATATCGTCAACCATAGTTGACATTAAGCCATGATAGGGACCGGCAGGCTATATTGTCAACTATGATTGACGAAGGCGGTCCCCGGTCGCCCCAGACCGACCTCGGTCAGGCCATCCGGATGGCCTGGTGGAGTTACGTCCATCGGGTCGATACCGAGATGCAGGCCGGCGGTTTCCCGGAGCGACGTTTCGCCATGAACTACGTGTTTGCCCTGTACGCCCAGCCCGGGCCGATGACCATCTCGGAGATGGGACGCCAGTTCGACGTCTCTCGGCAGGCGGCCAGCAAACTCGTCGGAGAGCTCTGCCGCGAGGGCTATCTGCAGACGGCGGCGTCGGCCACCGACCAGCGTGAGAAGGTGGTCGTGCTCACGCCCAAGGCAATCGACTATGTGACCGCGCGGCGGCGGGCGGCGGCCGAGCTGGACCGGGCGATCGCCGAACGCATCGGTGACGACGGGCTCAGCGAACTACTGCGGATGCTGCGCGCGGTTGGTGCCGTGTCGACGACGGGGACCGACTACGACCCCGCCAACGTATACCGGTCACCGAAGCTGTGGTGACCGATCCAGGCGATATCCAGCATGTTCGCAGCCTTTTCGCGGCGCATCACCGGACTTGACGCCATAATCTCAAATGCTGTGCACCGAGCAGCGGTTGACCCGGACGTATCGCCCATGAGACGGGTGGCCCTGGCCTGCCTGGTCGGCTCGGCGGTCGAGTACTACGACTTCTTCATCTACGGCACAGCGGCGGCGCTGGTGTTCCCCACCGTCTTCTTCCCGCACCTCAATCCGACCATGGCCACCGTCGCGTCGATGGGCACGTTCGCTACCGCCTTCCTCTCCCGGCCGCTCGGCGCCGCGGTCTTCGGGCATTTCGGCGATCGGTTGGGGCGCCAGAAGACTCTGGTAGCCACCCTGCTGATCATGGCCGTCTCGACGGTGTCGGTGGGGCTGGTGCCCGCTACGGCGACGGTGGGCGTGGCGGCCCCGCTGATCCTGATCATGCTGAGGCTGGCGCAGGGCTTTGCGGTCGGCGGCGAGTGGGCGGGGTCGGCCCTGTTGAGCGCCGAAACAGCGCCGGCCGACCGGCGCGGCCGCTACGGCATGTTTACCGTGGTTGGTGGCGGTATCGCTCTGGTGGTGAGCAGCTTGACCTTCCTCGGGGTGAATTTCACCATCGGCGAAGGCAGTTCGGCGTTCATGAATTGGGGGTGGCGGATCCCCTTCCTGTTCAGCGCGGTGCTGATCGCCATCGCACTGTACGTTCGGCTGAACATCGAGGAGACGCCGGTCTTCGCTCAGCAGCAGCGCGAGAGCATCGCTGTGGCAACACCATTCGCGCTGGTGCTGCGGCTACAGGGACGTGAGATCGTGCTGGCCGCCGGCTGCGTGCTCGGCAGCTTCGGTCTGGTCTATCTGGCCAGCACGTATCTGACCGCTTACGCACACTCACATCTGGGCTACTCGCGCAACGTCATCCTGCTGGTCGGTGCGCTGGGAGGGCTGGCGTGCATCGCATCGGCGGCGGTCACCTCGACGCTGTGCGATCGGTTCGGGCGCCGTCGCGTCATCGTGGTGGGCTGGGCGGTGGCCGTGCCGTGGCTGTTGGTGGTGATGCCGCTCATCGACTCGGGCAACGTCGTGTTGTTCGCGACGGCGATTGCCGGGTTGTTTGCCGTCGACGGCGCCGTCTTCGGACCCGTCACCGCGTTCATCCCCGAACTGTTCCCCACCCGGTACCGCTACACGGGCACCGCGCTATCGATCAACCTCGCCGGCATCGTCGGTGGTGCAGTGCCGCCGCTGATCGCCGGTCCCCTATTGATGCACTACGGCAGCTGGGCGATCGGGCTGATGATGGCGGGCCTGGCGCTGGTCAGCCTGGCGGCCACCTACCTGTTGCCGGAGACCAACGGCAGTGCGCTCGCCGCCCCCGCGGCGCAGCCGGCTCAGTTGGCGTGCAGTTCGGCGTTGAGCGCGATGCCCTGACCGTCGCGGGACACCACCTCGACCGCGCCGGTCAGCGAATTGCGGCGGAACAGCAGGTTGTTGCCGCCGGACAACTCTCGCGCCTTGACCGAATCCCCTTCGGGCGTCGTGACTTTGGTGCCCGCGGTGATGTACAGCCCCGCTTCCACCACGCAGTCGTCGCCCAGCGAGATGCCCAGCCCGGCGTTGGCCCCCAGCAGGCAGCGCTTGCCGATCGAAATGACCTGCGCGCCACCGCCGGACAGCGTGCCCATGATCGAAGCGCCGCCGCCGACATCGGAGCCGTCGCCCACCACGACGCCCGCGGAGATGCGGCCTTCCACCATGGACGCCCCCAGAGTGCCGGCATTGAAGTTGACGAAACCTTCGTGCATCACGGTGGTGCCCGGGGCCAGGTGGGCGCCGAGCCGCACCCGGTCGGCGTCGGCGATGCGCACTCCCGCGGGCAGCACGTAGTCGGCCATCCGGGGGAACTTGTCGACGCCGTACACCGTCACCGGTCCGTGCCGGCGCAGCCGCGCCCGCACCGCCTCGAACCCCTCGACCGCGCAGGGGCCACGGCTGGTCCACACCACATTGGTCAGCACCCCGAACAGGCCGCCGGCGTTCAGCCCGTGCGGTGCCACCAGGCGGTGTGACAACAGATGCAACCGCAGGTAGGCGTCGTACGCGTCGGTGGCCGCATCGTCCAGCGAACCGATGGCGGTGCGGATCGCGATCGTCTCGGTCTGGCGGTCGTCGTCGCGGCCGACGAGCGCCGCCAGTTCGGCGGGAACGTCGGACAACGCCAGGCGCGACGTCGCGGTCGTCTCCGAGTCGCTCAATTCCGGCGCGGGAAACCACGCGTCGAGGACAGCTCCGTCAGAGGCGAGGGTCGCCAGGCCGATACCTGCAGCTCCAGTCACGGTCGACAAGGGTACTTCGGTCGCCGAGCAGACGCAGAATCGCATGCCGAAGGCATCCTGGATGCGATTTTGCGACTGCTCGGCCGACTAGGCTGGGACCCGTGCTGGACTTGCGCGGAGACCCCGTTGAGCTGACTGCGGCGCTGGTCGACATCCCCAGCGAGTCGCGGGACGAGGCGCGCATCGCCGACGAGGTCGAGGCGGCCCTGCGGGAGCAGACCGCCGGATTCGAGATCATCCGCCGTGGCAACGCGGTGCTGGCGCGCACGGCACTGAGCAGGCCGTCCCGGGTGCTGCTGGCCGGGCATCTGGACACCGTCCCGGTCGCCGGCAATCTGCCCAGTCGCATCGAGAACGGCGAGTTGCACGGCTGTGGCACCTCGGACATGAAGTCCGGCGACGCCGTCTTCCTGCACCTGGCAGCCACCGTGGCCGAACCGGCGCACGACCTCACCCTGGTTTTCTACGACTGCGAGGAAATCGACTCCGCGGCTAACGGTTTGGGCCGCCTGGAGCGTGAGCTGCCGGACTGGCTGACAGCCGACGTCGCCATCCTGGGCGAGCCCACCGGCGGCTTCATCGAAGCCGGCTGCCAGGGCACGCTGCGCGTGGTCGTCAGCGCCACCGGAACCCGCGCGCACTCTGCCCGTTCCTGGTTGGGCGACAACGCCATTCACAAGCTAGGTGCCGTGCTGGACCGGCTGGCCGGTTATCCCGCGCGCAGCGTCGACATCGACGGTTGCGTGTATCGGGAGGGCCTTTCCGCCGTGCGTATCGACGGTGGTGTCGCGGGCAATGTGATTCCCGATGCCGCCACGGTCACGATCAATTTCCGTTTCGCCCCGGACCGTTCACCGGACGGGGCGTTGCGGCACGTCCACGAGGTGCTCGACGGGTTGGATGTGTCCATCGAACTGACCGACTCTGCGGCCGGTGCGTTGCCCGGTTTGTCGGCGCCGGCGGCCAAGTCTCTGGTCGAGGCGGCCGGCGGCCAGGTGCGGGCGAAGTACGGCTGGACCGATGTCTCGAGGTTCGCGGCGCGGGGCATCCCCGCGCTGAACTACGGGCCCGGCGACCCCAATTTGGCACATAAGCGCGACGAACGGGTGGCCGTTGCTCAGATCACCGCCGCGGTGGACATGCTGCGGGGTTACCTGAGCGGGTAGCTACTGGCCTAGCTGCTCGGCCTGCCGGGCGGCATCCGCGGCCGCCGCGCCCATTCCGATCCCGGCCAGGTCGTCGGCCACCGACCTGAGCTCGCCCGCATCGCCGGTGACCAGGGCGCGGGCGTGTCGGGTGATGAGACTACCTGCGGCGCAGTGTATTTCAGCTGCCAAGCGAGCAACCGGGTCTGCCGCCCGCCGGTCACCCAACCGGACGGCGTCATGCCAGGCGAGCAGCGCCACCGCCGACTGCCCGGCTCGTTCGGCGGCCCGCGCGGCCTCTCGTGCCGCCGCGACGGCGCCGGCGTGGTCCCGCGCGGTCGCCCTGGTCCAGGCGCGGGCTATGCCGAGTTCGGGTGCGAACAGGGCCGACTTCGTTCCGTGCCGGGACTCGGCCCGCCGCAGCGCTTTCGCCGATCCGGGAATATCCCCTTGGCGGGCGATGGCCGTCGCGAACAACATCAACGACAACGGCCCCCAGGAGTAACCGGTGCGTTCCAGCTCGGCCGCGGCGGGCTCCAAAAGTGCTGCTGCGAGGTCGAATTCACCCTTGATCAGGAGCACGTAAGCCGACAGTACCTCGCCGATCGCTCGACCGGGCTGCTGTAATTCGGCGAAGTCGGTGAACTGCTGGGCCAGCGTCTGCGCCTGCGCAACGTCGCCCGCCATCAACAGCGACGTGATCTGGCCCAGTCCCACCGTGAACCGGAGCAGGCCCGGGTGCTCGGCGGCCGCAGCCTGTTCGGCCAGGCGTTCGACGTCACCGAACCGGCCCATCCGGGCGGAGGACAACGCGGCAGCGCTCGCCGCCCACGCCACCGCCAGATCACTGGCCGACGATCCGGACAGCACCTCGGTGGCCAAAGCCACTGCGCGGTGCAGGTTTCCGGAGTTCATTGCGAACGTGGCACTCAACCCGTCCAGCACGGTGCGCGCCGCCGGGTCGGTGAACCGGTTGCGGGTGGTCTGGAGGAAGGCAGTGGCCTTCTCCGGCTCACCCAGCATGAAGAACTGGTTGGCCGCCCGCGGCACCGCCCACGCCATCAGCTCCGGCTCCGACAAGCTCGCCGGATCCACCGCGGCCAGCACCGCGTCGGCCTCGCGGCCGCGTCCCTGCCATCCCAGTGCCTGCCCCAGCACCAGACGCGCATCCAATCCGCCCGACCGATCCACTGCCGCGCGGGCCAGCCGTTCGGCAAGTTGCAGGTCGCCCAACCGCAGCGCCTGCTGCGCGGCAGCCTCCACCTCAGCGACCGGCTGAGGGGCGTCGCTGTCCAAGGCCAGCGACGCCAGCCGCAGCCGTGCGCTGGGGTGGTCCGACGGGTGCTGCGAGAGCAGGTGCACCAATTCGGTGCGGCGCCGCCGCGCGCCGTCGCGACCCAGGGCGGCCGCTGCGCGGTCGGCGAACATCGGGTGCGCGGTGTACACCATCGGCTCGTCGGGATCGCCACCACGCAACCGGATCTCGGCGGCGCCCAAGTCCTCGGCCTGGCTCACCGCGCCATCGCCCGCCAGCACGGTCAGATCGGCCAGCGACAGCGGCTCGGCGATCGCGAGATAGTCCAGCACCGAACGCGCCGGCCCCGGCAACTCGCTGAGAAACTCGTCGACCTCGGCCGGTGTCGTCACCCCGCGGGGCGGCTCGAGGTCGATGCGGTCCAGCAGTCCGTCGGTCCACAACGCGGCGATCGCCGCCGGCGCCGCGTCGGCTCGGGCGGTGACGATCATCCGCGCGGCGCGGGTGAGTGCCAGCTGATACACCAGCGTCGCCGACAGCACGTCCAGGTCGTGCGCTTCGTCGACGACCAGCAGCAGATCGCCCTGCTCGGCGGCACGAACCAGCGAGGTGCGGGCGGCACGCAACAACGCGGCCGGCTTCCCGATGTCGGCCCCCCAACCCAGAAAGTCGATCAAATGCCCGAAGGCGCCGAACGGAACCACTTGCTCGGCCGGGGTACCGATGACCCATCGGGTGGTCGTACGCGGGTGTTGGCCGCAGAACTCCTCGGCCGCCAAGCGCGCCAAGGTTGACTTGCCGACACCGTCGGGCCCGAGTACCACAGCGCCACCTTTTTCGGCCAGCGCGGCGGTCAGCCGCTGCAGGGCGGCCGTGTGCTGGGGGACATTCCAACGAATCGGCACCGTTGCGAGTCTATGGCCCATGTTCGGTGCACAGCTTGTGCAGGGTTGGTCTACGTTTCGGATATGCCCCGCACAACCAGCCGCCAGTGGACGGTGGCGGTGTACTGTGCCGCGACACCTACGCACCCGGAGCTGCTGGAGCTTGCCGCGTCGCTGGGCGCCGGCATTGCCGAACGCGGCTGGACGCTCGTGTGGGGCGGCGGTCATGTCTCGGCGATGGGAGCGGTGGCCTCGGCGGCACGGGCCTACGGCGGCTGGACCGTCGGGGTGATTCCGACCCTGCTGCTCAACCGTGAACTGGCCGACCACGATTCCGACGAGCTGATCGTCACCGACACGTTGCGCGAGCGCAAGCGGGTGATGGAGGAGCGGGCCGACGCCTTCATTGCGCTGCCCGGCGGGGTCGGCACCCTCGACGAACTGCTGAGTGCATGGACCGAGGGATACCTCGGCGTGCACGACAAGCCCATCGTGCTGCTCGATCCCTGGGGCCACTATGACGGTATGCGCGCCTGGGTGTACGGATTGGTCGACAGCGGTTACATCTCCCAGGCCGCCGTCGACAGGTTGATCGTGGTGGATAAAGTCGGCGATGCGCTACAGGCGTGTGCGCCCGACTGACGGGACCAGCGGGTACTAACGAAGCGAGGGATCACGTGTCCGACCAAGGCGCGCGCACACGAGTCAAGCTCACCGATATCGCATTGCGGGTGCCCGGCCTCATCGCGGATACGCCGTCGATCGCGCGCGGGGTCAGCGGCCTGCTGGCCCGGCCCAACTCCAAGACGTCGATCGCGTCGGTGTTCCAGGACCGGGCCGCCCGTTACGCCGACCGCGTATTCCTGAGGTTCGGCGATCAGGAGCTCACCTATCGCGATGCCAACGCCACCGCCAACCGATACGCCGCGGTGCTCGCCGCGCGCGGGATCGGCCCCGGCGATGTCGTCGGCGTCATGCTGCGCAACTCGCCGAACGCGGTGCTGACGATGCTGGCCGTGGTCAAGTGCGGCGCCGTCGCCGGCATGCTCAACTACCACCAGCGCGGCGACGTCCTGGCGCACAGCCTGGGTCTGCTGGACGCCAAAGTGCTGATCGCGGAATCCGATTTGGTCAGTGCCGTCAGCGAATCCGGCGGGCCGGCCGGTGACGTGCTCACCGTCGAGGATCTGGCGCAATTCGCGACCACCGCTCCCGCCACCAACCCCGCCTCATCGACGACGGTGCGGGCCAAAGACACCGCCTTCTACATCTTCACCTCCGGCACCACCGGGTATCCGAAGGCCAGCGTGATGACGCACTACCGCTGGCTCAAGGCGCTCGGCGCATTCGGCGGGCTCGGACTGCGGTTGAAGAGCTCCGACACGCTCTACAGCTGTCTGCCGCTTTATCACAACAACGCGCTGACGGTCGCGGTGTCGTCGGTGATCAACTCGGGTGCGACGCTGGCGCTGGGGAAGTCTTTCTCGGCCTCGCGGTTCTGGGACGAGGTGATCGACAGCGGGGCGACCGCGTTCATCTACATCGGCGAGGTCTGCCGCTACCTGCTCAACCAGCCGGCCAAGCCGACCGACCGCAAGCACAAGATCCGCGTCATCGCCGGCAACGGCCTGCGCCCCGACATCTGGGACGAATTCACCGAACGGTTCGGTATCGGCCGGGTGTGCGAGTTCTACGCCGCCAGCGAAGGCACGACCGCGTTCATCAATGTCTTCAATGTGCCTCGCAGCACCGGGATTTCGCCGATGCCGCTGGCCTATGTCGAATACGACCCGGACACCGGTGAGCCGGTGCGCGACGACAGCGGACGGGTGCGCCGGGTGCCCGCCGGTGAACCCGGCCTGCTGCTCAGCCCGGTCAACCGGCTGCAACCGTTCGACGGCTACACCGACAGGTCGGCGACCGAGAAGAAGCTGGTGCGCAACGCTTTCAAGGACGGCGACTGCTGGTTCAACACCGGCGACGTGATGAGCCCCCAGGGCCTGTTCCACGCTGCCTTCGTCGACCGGCTGGGCGACACGTTCCGGTGGAAGGGCGAGAACGTGGCCACCACCCAGGTCGAAGCGGCGGTGTCCGCCGATCCACACGTCGAGGAGTGCACGGTCTTCGGCGTCGAGGTGCCCCACACCGGCGGGCGCGCCGGGATGGCCGCGATCAAACTGCGCGAGGGTGCGGAGTTCGATGGCCAGTCCCTGGCCCGCGCGGTGTACGACAAGTTGCCGGCCTATGCGCTGCCGTTGTTCGTGCGGATCGTGGAGTCGCTGGAGCACACCACGACCTTCAAGAGCCGCAAGGTGGAGTTGCGCAAGCAGGCTTACGGTTCTGACGTCGAGGACCCGCTGTACGTGCTCGCCGGTCGCAAAGAGGGCTATGTGAAGTTCTACGACGAATACCCGGAGGAAGTCGCCGCGGGTAAACGGCCGCAGGGCTGAACGCCCGTCGGGGCCGCGTGCCGGCTTCGGGTGTGTGGCTATGGCGGCGACATCGCGAATTTCCCGCCATGAACGCACACGCCGTGCCGCCACCGCACACTAGATGCCGTCGATCCCAATCCAACGGGCACTATGGAGAGGTGCAGTCAAGCCTGTGCGGCCGCCCCGTTGCGGGGGATCGCGCGCTGATCATGGCGATCATCAACCGCACCCCGGACTCGTTCTTCGACAAGGGGGCGACCTTCGCCGACGGCGCCGCCCGCGAGGCCGTGCACCGCGCGATCGCCGAGGGCGCCGATGTCATCGATGTCGGCGGAGTCAAGGCCGGCCCGGGCGAGACCGTCGACACCGACACCGAGGTCGCGCGACTGGTGCCCTTCGTCGAATGGTTGCGCGGCGCCTACCCCGACCAGCTCATCAGCGTCGACACCTGGCGCTCGGAGGTGGCCAAGCTGGCCTGCGCGGCCGGCGCGGACATCATCAACGACACGTGGGGCGGGGTGGACCCGGTCCTGCAGGACGTGGCCGCCGAGTTCGGCGCCGGCCTGGTTTGCGCGCACACGGGGGGAGCGCGACCGCGGACCCGGCCCTTCCGGGTGAGCTATGGTACGACTACCCGCGGCGTGGTGGACGACGTGATCGGCCAGGTCACCGCCGCCGCAGAGCGGGCAGTCGCGGCCGGGGTGGCCCGCGACCGGATACTGATCGATCCGGCGCACGACTTCGGCAAGAACACCTTTCATGGCCTGCTCCTGTTGCGGCACGTGGCCGATCTTGTTAAGACCGGGTGGCCGGTGCTCATGGCTTTGAGCAACAAAGACTTCGTCGGGGAGACTCTTGGGGTGGACGTGACCGAACGGCTCGAGGGCACGCTGGCGGCCACCGCACTGGCCGCGGCCGCCGGGGCGCGCATGTTCCGTGTCCACCAGGTCGCGGCGACCAGAAGGGTGCTGGAAATGGTGGCCTCGATTCAGGGCACCCGGCCGCCGGCGCGCACCGTGCGAGGCCTGGCATGACGGCGTCGGAACTGGTCGGGGCGGATCTCGTCGGCGACCTGGCCGAGCGCAGCTGGAACCGGCCGCGCTGGACCGTCAATGAACTCGTCGCCGCCAAGGCGGGCCGGACGATCTCGGTGGTGCTACCCGCCCTCAACGAGGAAGACACCGTCGGCTCGGTGATCGACAGCATCTCGCCGCTGGTTGACGGACTGGTCGACGAACTCATCGTGCTGGATTCGGGATCCACCGACGACACCGAGATCCGCGCCATCGCGGCCGGGGCGCGCGTCGTGAGCCGCGAGCAGGCGGTGCCCGAGCTCCCCGCCCTGCCCGGCAAGGGCGAGGCCCTGTGGCGTTCACTGGCGGCCACCAGTGGAGACATCGTGGTGTTCATCGACTCCGACCTGATCGACCCGGATCCGATGTTCGTGCCCTACCTGGTCGGCCCGCTGCTCACCGGCGAAGGCGTTCAACTGGTCAAAGGCTTCTACCGACGGCCGCTCAAGGTTGGCGACGCGAGCGGCGACGCGGGTTCCACCGGTGGTGGCCGGGTCACCGAACTCGTGGCGCGGCCCCTGCTGGCGGCGCTACGGCCTGAGTTGGGCTGGGTGCTGCAGCCGCTGGGCGGGGAATACGCGGCCAGCCGGGAGTTGCTGATGGCGCTGCCGTTCGCGCCGGGCTACGGGGTGGAGATCGGGCTGCTCGTGGACACCTTCGACCGGCTCGGGCTGGATGCGATCGCCCAGGTGAACCTCGGTGTGCGAGCCCACCGGAACCGGCCGTTGGAGGAGTTGGGCGCGATGAGCCGGCAGGTGATCGCGACGTTGCTGTCGCGCTGCGGAATTCCCGATTCGGGCGTGGGGTTGAGCCAATTCTTTCCCGTCGGTGACGGCTACACCCAGCACACGTTGCCGGTGTCGTTGGCCGACCGTCCCCCGATGAGTGTGCTCCGGCCGCACTGAGGCCCCGCTGATCGCGGCCTGTCGGTGCCTTAGGGCAAGATCGACTCTCGTGGCGTTGGTGTTGCTTTACCTGGTGGTTCTCATTGTGGTGGCGGCCGTCTTGTTCGGCGTGGCCAGCCTGCTGTTCGGGCGCGGGGAGCAATTGCCGCCTCTGCCCCGGGCGACGACGGCGACGGTATTGCCGGCCTACGGCGTCACCGCTGCGGACGTCGACGCCGTGAAATTCACCCAGGTACTGCGCGGATACAAGACCAGCGAGGTCGACTGGGTGCTGGAGCGGCTGGGGCGCGAGCTGGACACACTGCGCGCCCAGGTGGCCGCCCTGCAAGGGTCCGGCGCTCAGGCCGCACCCGCCGCCGGCGCCGAGGTGCCCGACGCCGACGCCGTCGCGATCGACCGCTCCGGCCCCACATGAGCCGGCGATGAGCGACGACGGCATGATTCGGTGCGGTTGGGCCGTCGTTCGGCCGGGTCCCGACGCCGATCTGTACCGCACCTACCACGACGACGAGTGGGGCCGCCCGCTCACAGACGGCACCGCGTTGTTCGAGCGGATGAGCCTGGAGGCCTTCCAGAGCGGACTGTCGTGGCTGATCATTCTGCGCAAACGGGAGAACTTCCGGCGCGCCTTTTGCGGCTTCGACGTCGAGAAGGTCGCCGGCTTCACCGAGGCTGACGTGCTGCGGCTGCTGGCTGACGACGGAATCGTGCGCAACCGGGCCAAGATCGAATCGACTATCGCCAATGCGCGTGCCGTCCTGGACCTGGGGTCGCCACAAGACCTTGCCGACCTGCTGTGGTCCTTCGCGCCGCCGCCGCGTCCCCGGTTTGCTGATCTCGCCGAAATACCCTCCGCCAGCACGGAATCGAAAGCCATGGCCAAGGAGCTCAAGCGCCGCGGCTTCCGCTTCGTAGGACCCACCACGGCGTACGCGCTGATGCAGGCGACAGGCATGGTCGACGATCACATCAGCGCCTGCTGGGTCCAGACGAGCGGTTCGGGGCGTCTCCAGTAGGCGTCAGGTTGGCCTCACAAGCGGGTCTTTGTGCACCTCGTCTCCCCGATAGGGAACAATGGAGGGGTGATTTGGCAGTTCAATGTCGGGTATGGCTGGAAATCCACTGGCGGGGCATGCTCGGCGCCGACCAGGTCCGCGGGTGCGGGCCAGCTCGAATCTGGAGGGAGCACTCGATGGCGGCGATGAAGCCCCGGACCGGTGACGGTCCACTTGAAGCAACGAAAGAGGGGCGCGGCATCGTGATGCGGGTACCACTTGAAGGCGGCGGTCGCCTGGTGGTCGAGCTGACGCCCGACGAGGCTGCCGCGCTGGGCGACGAACTGAAGGGCGTCACCAGCTAACCTGCGGGCGGTTGACCCGTCTGCTTCACGCACAGACCTTCCGGTAGATGTCCAGCGTCTGCTCGGCGATGTGTGTCCACGAGAATTCCTCGATACAGCGTTGACGACCCGCGTGGCCGTACTGTTGCGCTTTTGCAGGATCGGCGACCAGCGCGTTGACCGCCTCGGCCAGCCGTGCCTCGAAGGCGTCGGCGTACTCGGCGTCGTAATGCACCAATGATCCGGTGACGCCGTCCGCCACCACCTCGGGTATGCCACCGACGTCGGAGGCGACCACCGCCGTCGCGCAGGCCATCGCCTCCAGATTGACGATGCCCAATGGCTCGTACACCGAGGGGCACACGAAAACATCTGCGGCCGTAAGGATCTCACGCAACTTGGTTTTGTGGAGCATGTCGCGTATCCAGAACACCCCGGTGCGGCTGCGTTCCAGTCTGGCGACCGCAGAGCGCACTTCCTCCGCGATCTCGGGGGTGTCGGGCGCCCCTGCGCACAGCACCAGCTGAATGTCCGGACTGAACTGGTGCGCGGCCGCGACCAGGTGCGGGACGCCCTTCTGCCGCGTGATGCGTCCGACGAAGGCGACGATGGGCCGGTTCGGGTCGACCCCGTGTTCGTGGAGCACCGAGCCGGTGTGCACGGGGCCGGCGGGGTGCCAGAACTCGGTGTCGATCCCGTTGCGGATGACGTGCACCGCATTGGGGTCGACGGTGGGGTAGACCCGCAGAATGTCGTCCCGCATGCCGGAGCTGACGGCGATGAGCGCGTCGGCGGCCAGCGCAGCGGTGTGTTCGACCCAGGAGGACACGTGGTAGCCGCCGCCGAGCTGCTCGGCCTTCCACGGCCGCATCGGTTCCAGCGAATGTGCGGTCAGCACGTGCGGCACGCCGTAGAGCAGCTTGGCCAGATGTCCGGCCAGGCCGGTGTACCAGGTGTGCGAGTGCACGACGGTGGCAGCGTTGGCGGCGTAGGCCATCATCAGGTCCGCCGAGAGGGTGGACAGTGCCGCGTTGGCGGCACTTAGGCGCGGGTCGGGCTGGTGCGCGATGGCGCCGGGCCGGTCGGAACCCATGCAGTGCACGTCGACGGCGCACAGCCTGCGCAATTGGGATACCAGTTCGGTGACGTGTACGCCGGCTCCGCCGTAGACCTCCGGTGGATATTCCCGAGTCATCATCGCCACCCGCATACCCGCACGTTAGTTTGGCGACGAGGCGGCCCGCATATCGGGCCGGTGGGAAACTGGACGGGGTGGCCGTCGCCGCGTGCCGCCGGTCCCGCCGGACCGGGCCCAACGGACCTGACTGGCTGGTTGCCCACCGGATCGACAATCGGGGGCCTACCGGTGGCAGCGCTGAGTAGCTGCCGATAGGTTTGAGCCATGAGGGAAGCGCCGCACGTGCTCGGCATCGTGCTGGCCGGTGGCGAGGGCAAGCGGCTTTATCCTCTGACTGCCGACCGGGCCAAACCGGCGGTTCCATTCGGCGGGGCCTACCGGCTCATCGACTTCGTGTTGTCGAACCTGGTCAACGCCCGCTACCTGCGGATATGCGTGCTCACGCAGTACAAGTCGCACTCTCTGGACCGCCACATCTCTCAGAACTGGCGACTGTCGGGTCTGGCCGGCGAGTACATCACCCCGGTCCCCGCGCAGCAGCGACTGGGACCTCGTTGGTACACCGGCTCGGCTGACGCCATCTACCAGTCGCTCAACCTGATCCACGACGAAGACCCCGACTACATCGTGGTATTCGGCGCCGACCACGTGTACCGGATGGATCCCGAGCAGATGGTGCGCTTCCACATCGACAGCGGAGCCGGAGCAACGGTGGCCGGCATCAGGGTGCCGCGCACGGACGCCAGCGCCTTCGGCTGCATCGACGCCGACGAGTCGGGCCGGATCCGCGATTTCGTGGAGAAGCCGATCGACCCGCCGGGCACTCCCGACGATCCCGGCAGCACCTTCGTGTCGATGGGCAATTACATCTTCACCACCAAGGTGCTGATCGACGCGATCCGTGCGGATGCCGATGACGACCACTCCGACCACGACATGGGCGGTGACATCATCCCGCGACTGGTGTCCGACGGGATGGCCGCGGTGTACGACTTCAGCGACAACGAGGTACCGGGTGCCACCGATCGCGACCGGGCCTACTGGCGCGACGTGGGGACACTGGATGCGTTCTACGACGCGCACATGGACCTGGTGTCGGTACACCCGGTGTTCAACCTGTACAACAAGCGCTGGCCCATCCGCGGAGAGTCGGAGAATCTGGCACCGGCGAAGTTCGTCAACGGGGGATCGGCGCAGGAATCCGTCGTGGGAGCGGGGAGCATTATTTCGGCGGCCTCGGTGCGCAATTCGGTGCTGTCATCGAATGTGGTGGTGGACGACGGCGCGATCGTCGAGGGAAGTGTGATCATGCCGGGGGCGCGCGTCGGTCGCGGCGCAGTGGTGCGGCACGCGATCCTGGACAAGAACGTTGTCGTCGGCCCCGGCGAGATGGTCGGCGTGGACCTGGACAAGGACCGCGAGCGTTTCGCGATCAGCGCGGGGGGCGTGGTCGCGGTGGGTAAGGGCGTCTGGATCTAGCGGGCAGCCCCCACTCTCGCGGGCAGACACAAAATCGCATGTTTTAGCAGGCGAACGTGCGATTTTGCGACTGCTCGCCGCGCCGACTAGGAGATCTCTGGGACCAGTAGGTGCGCGTCATAGCGTGGGCCCCAACGCAATGTCACCAGACCGCGCGGGGGGTCGGGGTATGCCGCCGGGAACTGGCCGGTGAGCGGATTGCGCGGGCATAACCAGCGCCCGGCCACCACGAAGCGCAACTGCTCGCCCGCGCGGAACAACGTCGCGGACGGCCCTAACGCCACATTCAGAGCAAGCACCTCGCCCGGTCGCACCGGCTGCCGGCGGTCACAGGCCGGGACCGGTTCCCAGGGCTTGGAGAGTTCGGCGTCGAGGGCGCGCAGCGACACCCGCTGCCAGCCGCTGGTGACCCGGTCGCGGCCGTACCCGTAGGACCCTTCGAATCCGACGTAGCGCCCGTCGCGCCACTTCTCCACTCCTACAAAGATGTTGGCGTCGTCGAAGCCGTCCAACTGAACCCAGAGCCGGGCCGCCATGGGGCCGGTCAGCTCGATGTCCCGCGGGATCGTCAAGCTGAAAGCCGCTGCCCGAGAATGGGTCTCGAACGTGATACTGCCCGCACTGCTCGGCGGTTCCTTGGCCAGTGTCCCGGGCCCGGCCAGATACAGCCGCCGCCACCGGGTTCGGGCGAGCGGCCATTCGCTCTCGTCGCGCACCGAGGTGACGGTGTCGCGGTCCTCTCGCACCTCGAGGCGCACACTGCGGGACTCCGGCGCGCCGTCGAGCACCCCGTTGAAAAACCGCAGTTGTTCGGCCAGCCCTTCCCGGGAATAGAACTGCTCCCATTTGCCGCCGCGGTGGGTGTACAGCCGGCTGTGGCGGGAGCCGGCCCGCGTGAAGGCCCGGACCGAGCCGCGGCCGTGCATGTTGTTGTCCGAGAAGCTGCCGCAGACCAACATCGGCACCGTGATGGACGGCAGATCGGGTGCCAACGCCCCCCAGGTGTCGTCGCGCAACGGATGCTCGTCTTGCAGCTGCTGCAGGCTGTAGGCCTGGCGGGTCCGAGTCGCCAAGATCCGCGACCACAATCTGGTGAAACCGAATTCCCGGATTCCCCCGGGGAAGGTCAGGTCGCGATAGGCGTCGGTGAAGCCCTCCCACGGACAGATCGCGCGCAGGGCCGGGGGCTGCAGGGCAGCGACCGCGTATTGGCTCAGCGCCAGGTACGACACCCCCAGCATGACCACGCGACCGTCGCTCCACGGCTGCTCGGCGACCCACTGCACCAGGTCGTAGGTGTCCTCGGCCTCCTGCTGGGACAGCAATTCGCCGGTGCCGTCCGAGTGCCCGCAACCGCGCGCGTCGGCATTGACGACGGCGAAACCCTGCGCGGTCCACCATGCCGGGTCCGGCGCCTCCCAGCCGGTCAGCGCCGAGAAGGTCAGCGGTTTCGGTTGGCGCAGAGCGCGGAATTGCGCGGAGAATGTCCAGCGGCTGCGGCGCCGACGTGGCAGCTCGTCCTTGCCGTACGGGTGGATGCTGACGATGACCGGTGCGGGCTCGCCGCTGCGAAAGACGTTGATCCGCAACACCGTTCCATCGCGGGTAGGCACCTCGACGTCGCGCTCGACGACCAGGTCCGAGGGCGGATCGGTGACAGTGACCGGCGGCCGGGCGATACCGCGAAGCCGGTCCAACGCATACCGTGCGGCGCCGGGACGTCGCCAGGGCCGGTCCAGGGCAGGTGCCGGGTCTCGGGCCACGCCGCCACCTTAGACGCGCGCCCCTTTCCCTGCGCGAGCAGACGCAAAGTCGCGTCGGAACGCCTGCTCCGCGGTGAGTTTGCGACTGCTCGCGGGAGGGGGTGAGTGGGTTACCAGACGTGGGGGAGCAGCCGGTAGCGCACCCGCCGGCTGTATTCGCGGTATCCCGCCAGCTCGGCGTTGAGCATTGCCTCCTCGTCGCGGATCCGCAGCACCAGCGCGACGGCCCCCGCGATGACGGTCAGCAGACCCCAGTACGACCCAAGCGCCAGCGGGATACCCACCATCATGAGCAGCGAGCCGCTGTACATCGGGTGCCGAACCCAACCGTAAAGGCCGTCGGTGACCAGGGTCTGGCCCTCTTCCACCGTGATCGTGGCTGCGGCATAACCGTTTTGGACGACCACCAGCAACGCCACACCCAGCCCGGCCGCGACGAGGACGTCGCCGATCACCGACACCCACGCCGGAACCGATGACCACCCCATGCGATGGTCGAAGGCGCTGAACGCCATCGCGGCCATGGAGGACAGGAACAGACCGGTGACGAGCACCTTCTGCGCCGGCCGGGGTTCCGCACGAGGACCACCCCGCATGCGGCGTTGCAGTGCCGCCGGATTGGTCACCGCCAACCAGACGGTGGAGGTGATCGTTGCGGTCATCGCGATGGCCACGAACACCCATCCCTGCCAGTAGTGCACCGTTCCCGCGGGGATGAACACCAGCGCGCCGTACAGGACAACCGCGTACAGGTGTGACCCGGCGGCCTTGCGGCCGACGTTCATGACCGGATGTCGCGGCGACGAAACGCCTTGACGCCCAGAGCAATCAAAGCCACGTCGATGGCCAGCAGCCAGAGCAGCGGCGCTGCGGTGAAGTCGTCGCCGACGTGCGGGATATGCGCGAACGGTTCCAGGTCGAGCAGCCACTGCGGTGATCCCGACAGGGAGCCGAGCAGATACAGCGTGACGAAACCGACCAGTACACCCCATGCGACCGGTGTGAATCGTGGTGCTAGACCGAACAGCACGACGGTCACCGCCGACAACAGCCACACGGAGGGCAGCTGGACCGCGGCCGTGCCCACGACCATCGGCAACTTCGCGGCCACGTCACCGGCCGCCATGCCGTAGACCAGCCCGCCGGCCAACCCGGAGAGCACAATCGCAAACGTCGATCCGCCCAACGCCATCAGTAGATGACTGGCCAGCAGCCGGTACCGCGGAACGGAGCCGGCCAGCAGGGTCTCGGCGCGCTGACTGGTCTCCTCCTGGTGCACCCGAAGCGACAACGAGATTGCGAACGCGGCGGCGATCATGCCCAACATCACGTATCCCACGGTGATGAAACCCTGCTCCAGCGCACTGGTGCCGCCCATCCGGGCAACGATGTCGCGAGCCGACGCCCCGCCCAGTTCGTCCCCGATGCCGTGCGCCACGCTTCCGATCAGCACGCCGTACAACACCAGGCCCACCGTCCACACCAGCAGCGCGCCGCGATCAAGGCGCCACGCCAGGCCGAAAACGCCACCGAGCGCTGCTGAGGCGGTACCGCGGCCGGCGCGTTCGGCGAACAATCCGGCGCCGACGTCGCGGCCGGCCAGCAACCGGTATGCCGCGGCTGTCAGCACCATCGTCGTGACCAGATGCAACAGCAGCACCCACCAGCGATCGCCGGCATAAGGACGGACCTGCAGCGACCACCCCAGCGGCGACAACCACGACAGGGCGCCCGATCCGGCGTCACCGACGGCGCGCAGGGTGAACGTGACGCCCAGCACCGCGAACGCAAGGCCACGGGCAACCCGGGCGCTCGGTGAGAGCTGAGCGGTCACCGCCGCCACGGCGGTGAAGACCAGACCCGATGCGGCCAGCGCCGCGCAGAATGCCAGCGACCCGCCCGGCGCGACATCGGTGGTAAGCAGTCCCGCGGCGCCGATCAACCCCGTCGCCATGGAAGCCCCGAACGACAGCAGCAGCGCGGCGGTCAGGCTTGCGTGGCGGCCGACGGCGGTCGAATCGATCAGTTCGGCGCGGCCGGTTTCCTCGTCGGCCCGGGTGTGGCGAATGACGGTGAGAATGACCGCTACTGCGATCAGCGTATGGAACATGCCGGCTTTCCAGATGCCGACCGCACCGAGGCTGGTGTTGTAGATCTGACCGTAAAGCGCTCGCTGCGCCGGACTCGCCATGATGGAGGCCGCGAATCCGGCCCGTTCGGCCTCGGTGGAATAGACCTTTTCGATGCTGGTGATGTACACGCTTGCCAGCGGGACCGACAGCAGAAGCACCCACAGCGGCAAGACGACCCGGTCACGGCGCAGGTAAAGCCGCAACAATTGGAATGTTCCGGTGAAATTCGAACCGCGTTGCGGCGCAACGGCAGGACGTTCGCGTAACGCCGTGCTCATCGCACCACCACCTCCTGCCCGTCGTGGGCCGCCGCGGTGCTGTAGTGCCGCATGAACAAGTCCTCGAGGGAGGGCGGCTGGCTGATCAGACTGCGCACGCCGGCGTCACCGAGCACCCGGATCAGTTCACCGAGGCTGTCGCTGTCGACCTGAGCCCGCAGCGTGTTGCCTTCGACGCTGACGTCCGCGACACCCTTGATCCGGGTGATATCGCCCGGGTCGCCGATCAACTCCGCTTTGATCGAAGTACGGCTGAGATGACGCATGGACTCCAGCGAACCGCTCTCGACCGTCCGTCCCGCTTGGATGATGGTCACCCGCTCGCACAGGGCTTCGGTCTCGGCAAGGATGTGGCTGGACAACAGCACCGTGACGCCACGCCGGCGTGCTTCTGTCACGCACTGCTGAAAGACGTTCTCCATCAACGGGTCCAGCCCGCTGGTCGGCTCGTCGAGTAGCAGCAGCCTGGCCCGGGACGAGAACGCGGAAATCAGAGATACCTTCTGGCGATTGCCCTTTGAGTAGGTACGAACCTTCTTGTGCGGGTCGAACTCGAAGCGCTCGATCAGCTCCGTCCGCAACTCCTGGTCGATGCCCCCCCGCATGCGGCCCAGCAGGTCGATGGTCTCACCACCGGTCAATGATGGCCATAGAGTGACATCGCCTGGGACATAAGCGATTTGACGGTGCAACCGGACCGCGTCGTTCCACGGGTCACCGCCCAGCAGGCGCACCTTTCCGGCGTCGGCCTTGACCACGCCGAGCAGGACGCGAATGGTGGTGGACTTGCCGGCGCCGTTGGGGCCGAGGAAGCCGTGCACCTCGCCTTCATGCACGGTCAGGTCGAGGCCGTCGAGTGCCCGGACATTGCCGAAGCTCTTGATGAGGCCTTGAACCTCGATGGGTGCCTGATCAGCCGACATGGGAATCTCCTTCGTTCGCTTGGTCGAGGAACGCGTCGTACATGGTGCGGTCGGTCAGCAGGCCCTCGGAATAGAGCTCGAGGGCGGGCAGCACCATGTCACGGGCGTAGTCGCGCAGGACTGCGCGCAGATCGGTGGGGGTCTTGTGCATCTGCAGATAGAGCAGGAAGGCGCCGCCTCCGGTGATGGCCAGATATCGCGCCCGGGCCTGCGGGTCGCGGCTGGGCTTGACGGTACCGGCGCGTACGCCTTCCTCCATGTACGCCTCGACGTTGTCAATCATCCGCCGCCACAACATGTTCGCCAGTTCACCGCCGGACTGCATGCTGCGTACCAGGTAGGACATCAGCGGCGCGTAGGACTCGATCTCGGCCATTTGCCCCAACCAGGTCGCCGGGTCGTTGGACTGCATCGCCGCGGACTTGCCGCTGCGGATCTCCTCGGCGACGTATTCGTCGCAGGCCTGGCGCAAGCCGTCTTTGGAACCGAAGTGGTGGATGACCAGTGCTGCGCTGACTCCGGCGGCTTCGGCGATCGCGCGGACTCCAACACCGAAACCGTGCTCACCGAACTGCTCGATGGCCGCATCCCGGATCCGGGCCGGCGCAGTCAAGTCGGCTGAACGCATGTTCAGTACATTAAACGCTCGTTCAGCGCGGCGCAAGAATGGCGTTGTAGAAGGAGTGGAGCTCACCCCGCGTCTTGACACGGGGACGCGGTGCCGGCGTCGGCGGCATCCCGCCCTGTCCGCTACACGGCGCCTTTAGCGCCGACCTTGCCGCTGCCGCCAGAGCCCCCGGGTGCCCCGGTGGTGGTGCCACTGCCGCCGCTGCCGCCGCTGCCGCCGCTACCGGCGCTGCCGCCGCTAGAGGGCGGGGCGATCCCGCCAAGGGCGTCGGCGCCGTCGCCGCCGTCACCGCCTCTGCCGCCGTTGCCGCCGTTGCCGCCCTTGTTGTCGTAGAAAGTGGAAGCGCCGTCGGTGACGGTGCCGCCGTTTCCGCCGGCTCCGCCGTCACCGCCGCTGCCGCCGGTGCCGCCGTCACCGCCGCCCAGCTGACCGAAAGCGCCGCTGCCGCCTGCACCGCCGTCACCGCCGGCACCCGCCGCGCCGCCGAGACCCCCGTTGCCGCCGGCACCAGCCTTGCCGTGTACGCCCGGCGTCAGGCCGGTGGCGCCGTTGCCACCGTTGCCGCCAACGCCGCCGTTGCCGCCGTCGCCGCCAGCCCCGCCGGGCAGTCCCGCGGTGCCGCCGAGGCCGCTGTTGCCTGCGGGGCCGGTGGCGCCGTTGCCGCCGGTGCCGCCGGTGCCGCCGTTGCCGCCCTGGCCGCCGCCGCCGGGGCTGCCGTGGGTGCCCGAGGATGCCAGGGCCGCGCCGGGGGCGCCTCCGTTGCCTCCGTTGCCGCCGGCGCCGCCGGTGCCGCCGTTGTCGCCGCTGCTGCCATTGACGCCAGTGATGCCTTTGCTGCCGGTGGTGCCTTTGTCGCCGCTGCCGCCGACTCCACCGTTGCCGCCGTCACCACCGTTACCCGAGACCGTTCCGCCGGTTCCGCCTGCGCCCCCGTGGCCACCAGTGCCACCGGCCACGCCGGTGCTGTCGGTGACAAAAGCTCCACCCCCACCGTTGCCGCCGGTGCCGCCGTCTCCACCGTCGCCGCCGTTTCCGACCGTCCCGGCGTGGCCGCCGGCTCCTCCGTTGCCGCCCTTGGTGCCATTGCTGCCAGCGCCGCCGTTGCCGCCGTCGCCACCGTTGCCCCCGGTCCCGGGCCCGTCATTGCTGCCACTGGTACCGCTACTGGCGTAGGCGCCATTGCCGCTGTGGCCGCCGGCACCGCCGGCCCCGCCGAGTCCCGGGTTACCACCGTCACCGCCGGCGCCACCAGTACCGCCGGGATTGCTTGCGCCGAAGCCGACGAAACTGCCGACGCCGTGGCCACCGTTCCCGCCACTGCCGGCAGCCCCACCGAGACCACCACCGCCTCCGACCCCGCCGACGCCGTGCGTCCCGGCCTGGCCGGATGCTGCCAGTGCGGCACCGCCTGCTCCACCGTTGCCGCCGGCCCCGCCGGCCCCGCCAGTCCCGCCGTCACCGCCGAATCCACCGGCCCCCCCGTCGAGATGCAGGGAACCATCACCAAAGCCGATGGGCGAGCCGTCGGAGCCGTGGGCCCCGTCTCCGCCGACCCCGCCGACCCCGCCGGTGCCGCCGACCCCGCCGTCGCCGCCTCTGCCGCCGTTGCCGGACACCGACCCACCGCGACCGCCGCGGCCGCCGTCGCCGCCATCGCCGCCGTCGCCGCCGATGCCACCGGTGGCACCGGAACCTCCGTCACCGCCACCGAAAGCACCTGGAGTGCCCGACGTCCCTGAGATGCCAGCGCTGCCCACTGCACCGGCACCCCCTGTGCCGCCTTTGCCGCCGTCGCCGACCGTCCCGGCGTCGCCGCCGTCCCCGCCGTGGCCACCTTGGCCGCCGGGGGCGGTCGCGTTGCCGCCGTTGCCACCGTTGCCGCCGTTGCCGCGGGTCCCGCCCACATTGCTGCTGGGCGCGACGCCGCTCTGCGCGTATGTGCCATTACCGCTGTAGCCGCCGGCCCCGCCGACGCCAGTGTCGCCGCCGTCGCCGCCGTCGCCTCCGTCGCCTCCGAAGTAGCCATTGCCGCCCTTACCGCCGGCGCCGGCGGCCCCGCCTAGACCACCGTTGCCCCCGACCCCACCGGCGCCGTGGTTGCCGGCCTGGCCGGATGAGGCCAGGGCTATGCCGCCTGCGCCGCCAGCACCCCCGGCCCCGCCGGCTCCACCCAGGCCACCGTCGCCGCCGATGCCGCCGTTTCCGCCAGGAGCGACCGGAGTGCCAACGAAACTCGGGCCATTGGCGCCAGCGGCGCCGGCACCGCCGCCACCGCCGACCCCGCCATTGCCGCCGGCCCCGCCGGCCCCGCCATTGCCACCGTTTCCGGACAAAGATCCACCGCTACCGCCCGCCCCCCCGGCACCACCTACGCCGCCGATCCCGCCGGTGGCGCCGATGCCGCCGCTACCGCCGTCAGCACCAGGGCCGCTAGCCAAAGCGCCTTGGCTGCCGGACATGCCTGTCGCGCCGAGCTTTCCATCGCCGCCGGCCCCGCCGTCGCCACCGTTGCCGACTGCCCCGCCGTTGCCGCCGGCCCCGCCGGCCCCACCGGCCCCACCGAAGTTGACAGCATCAGCGCCGTCACCTCCGTTGCCCCCGTTGCCGCCGGTGCTGACCAGCTGACCAGCGGTACCGTTCGCGCCGGCCATACCGCCGGCGCCCCCGGCCTCGCCGCCGATCCCGGCGGCACCGCCGGCCCCGGGGTTGCCGCCGCCACCCCCCGCCCCGCCGGCACCAGCGATACCGCCGATGACACGCCCCTGACCCCCGGCGCCGCCGTTGCCGGGAGCCCCACCGTTGCCGCCGTTGCCTGCGCCGCCGCCGTCACCGGCGATGCCCGCCTGCCCCTGTCCCCAATAGCCGCCCCGGCCAGCCGTGCCGCCGCGACCGCCCGCACCGCCATCTCCACCGCGGCCGCCGTCTCCGCCACTCCCACCGGCCAGGCCCAGGCCGCCCTTGGCGCCGACTGCGCCGGCACCGCCGTCGCCTCCGTCAGCGCCGGAGCCGCCAACCCCGCCATTACCCCCGCTACCGAAAATCAGCCCGGCCGCCCCGCCGGCCCCGCCGGCGCCGCCGGAGCCGCCTGCCTGGCCCGCGCCGCCGACGAGGCCGGGAGCTACCGAAGTGGCGCCGGGGGCGCCGGCGAAGCCTGAGCCACCCGCCCCGCCGGCGCCGCCGTTGCCGAACAGCAGCCCGCCATGGCCGCCGGTACCACCGTCGCCGCCGTGACCGCCGTCGATGGTTGCGGCCCCACCGTCGCCTCCGGCCCCGCCGGAGCCATAGACGAGCCCGCCGCTGCCGCCGTCTCCGCCGTTGCCGCTAAACCTGGCGGCTCCGCCGTCCCCGCCGCTGCCATAGAGCAAGCCACCCCTACCGCCGTGGCCGCCACTGCCGCCGTCGTCACCGCCGAGCCCGCCGGCTCCGCCGTTACCGATCAAGCCGGCAGCTCCGCCGTTGCCGGCGTTGCCACGGTCACCACCGTTGCCGCCCGCTCCGGCGTCGCCGTAGAGCCATCCACCATTACCGCCGTCCCCCCCGCGACCGCCGGCACCGGACGCGGCGGCGTCGCCGCCGACTCCGCCGGTGCCGAGCAGTCCGGCCGCGCCACCGTTACCGCCGTGTGCGCCGTTGCCGCCGGCTCCGCCCGTGCCGTAGAGCCATCCGCCGTGACCGCCGGCGCCTCCGACACCGCCAGCAGCAGCGTTGCCGCCTGCTCCGCCGGTGCCGAGCAGCCCGGCAGCTCCGCCGCTTCCGCCGTTGCCGCCGGTGCCGGCATTGCCGCCGGCCCCACCCGCGCCGTAGAGCCATCCGCCGCGACCGCCAGCACCGCCGACGGCCCCGCTGCCGCCGCTGCCGCCCGCACCGCCGTTGCCGATGAGCCCTGCTGCCCCACCCTTACCACCAGCAGCACCGGCTGCCACGGAGTATCCATTGCCGCCGTTGCCGTAGATCAGCCCGCCGGCCTCACCGTTGGGGTGGGCGGCGGTCCCGTCAGCCCCATCGCCGATCAGGGGTCTGCCCAGCACAGCCCGGGTTTGGGCGTTGATCGCGCCAAAGGTGTCCCCCAGGACCCGCAACTGAGTCGCGGTGCTCGCCTCGGCTTCCGCATAGGCCCCCGCGGCGGCATCCAGGGCCCGCACGAACTGGGCTTGAAACGCCGCCGCCTGGCCGCTCAGCGCCTGGTACTCGTAGCCGTAGTTGCCGAACCACCTCGCGATCGCTGCCGACACCTCATCCTCGGCCGCGGCCAGCACACGTGTCGTAAAACCGGCCGCCATCGCATTGGCGGCCCCCACCGCCTGCTCGATCCCGGTCAAGTCCTGCGCGGCGGCCGCCATGAGCCCGGGCGCCGCGATCACAAAAGACGACATCTGCAGCCCCTATGACGACGATGAAATTCCGACCGCTCGCATCGTCAGTGAGCGAACGCGTAGGCGGGCCCGTAGCCGGCTACCCCATCTGCACCCGCGGGGACCCGGCGGACTACCCCACACCGGCACTTGAGGTGCCGCACCGATCGCGACTGGATCGTGTGGCCCCAGCTAGAGGGCGCTGACCGTTCCGCTCGAGCCTGGTGAACCGCCCGTACCGCTCGGTCCGCCCTGCCCGGCGTCGCCGCCCACGCCCGCCGTGGCCAGACCCGTGGCGACTGCCTTCGCGTCGCCTCCTGCGCCACCGTCTCCACCGTTGCTGCTGTCTTCCAGCCCGTCGCCGCCGTTCCCGCCGGCGCCGCCGGCGGTGGATCCGCCTCCGCGGTTGCTTGCTTGACCGCCGCTGCCGCCGCGGCCGCCGTCGCCAAATGCATCTGCCCCGTCCCCGCCGCCGCCGCCGGTCGCGGTGCCGGTGGAGTCAACGGCATCGATGGATCCGGCGCCCCCGGCGCCGCCGGCACCGCCATCTCCGGCGGTGCCAGCGCCGCCGCTTCCGCCCCGGCCGCCGGTGGCGTCCCCGCTGCCCGAGGTGGACGCCATACCGCCGTCGCCGCCGTTGCCACCGGTGCCGCCGTCGCCGCCGTTGCCCCCAGATCCGCCCGTCGCGCTGCCGGGTCCAGCCGACCCCCCGTAGGGAGGCATGACGGTCGCTTTACCGCCTTTACCGCCGTTGCCGCCGTTGCCGCCCGAGCGGTCGCCGCCATCGCCGCCGGCGCCGCCGATGGCATCTCCGGTTCCGGTATTGGTGGCTTGCCCGCCGTTGCCGCCTTTTCCGCCGCTGGCCGCGGCTCCATCACCGCCGTCACCGCCGACCGCGTTTCCGGCTCCGCCACTCAAGGCCTCGCCGCCCACTCCGCCGACCGAAGTGCCGGTCCCGCCCGTGCCGCCACGGGCGTCACCGGAGAAGGCAAGGCCCCGGCCCCCGGCTCCTCCAACGGCGCCGTTGCCGCCGTCGCCGCCGAGGGCGATACCGCTGCCGGCCGAGGCGAAGCGGGTCCCGCTGCCGCCGTCGCCGCCGTAGGAGGTGCCGTCCCCGCCGTTGCCGCCGGTCGCGTTGCCGATCCCATTGGTGTATCCGCTGCCGCCTCCGCCGCCCTTGCCGCCGGCACCACCGCCGCCGCCTTCGCCGCCCGTGGCGTTTCCGGCGCCGGTTCCCGAGAGGTTGGTGGCGCTGCCGCCGGTGCCGCCGTCGCCCCCGATGCCCGTCGTACCGTTGCCGCCGTTGCCTCCATCGCCGCCGTTGACGTTCCCGGCTCCGAAGGTTCGGCCGGCGCCGCCGGTGCCGCCGTTGCCGCCGGTATACCCGTTGCCGCCCCGGCCGCCGTTGCCGCCGGTGGCGTTTCCGGCGCCGTAGGTTTGGCCGGCGCCGCCGGTGCCGCCGTTGCCCGCGGCGGCGCTGGGGCTGAGCCCGCTGTTGCCGATGTTGCCGCCGGTGCCGCCGCCGCCCCCGATGGCGTTCCCGGCGCCGTAATTGCTCCCTTCCCCTCCGGTCCCGCCGATGCCTCCGCCGGTAGCGCCGACGCCGCCCTGGCCGCCCCTGCCGCCAATGGCGTTTCCGTCGCCGACTTGGACGGAAGCGCCGCCGCCCTCACCCCCGTACCCACCGACCGCTGTTGCGCTGTTGCCGCCGGTGCCTCCGCTGCCACCGGCGGCGTTTCCGGTGCCGCCGGCGATCGTTGCACTGCCGCCGCTACCGCCTGCGCCACCGGCTCCGGTGCCACTGAAACCCCCCTTGCCGCCGGCGCCGCCGAAAGCGTTTCCGGTTCCGGAGTTGAGCCCGGCGCCGCCGGTGCCGCCGCTGCCCCCGCCGGTCGCACCGTCACCACCGCTGCCGCCATCGCCCCCGACGGCGATTCCGCCCCACGCGACGGATGCGCTTCCGCCATTGCCGCCCATACCACCGGTGCCGCTGGTGGCGAAGCTCGCGTCGCCGCCCCGGCCGCCGTCGGCATTACCGGTTCCGTAGTTGATTGCTTGTCCTCCGGTGCCGCCATTGCCTCCCCGAGAAGCACCACCGGCGCCTTTGCCCGCATCGCCGCCGATCGCGTTTGCACTGCCGGACACGACGGTTGCGCTGCCGCCACCACCGCCGGCGCCGCCGGCGCCGGTGACGCTGGTTCCGCCGTCGCCACCGCTGCCGCCAGCGGCAAATCCCATTCCGGCCGCGACGGTTGCGCTGCCGCCGGTGCCGCCATTGCCGCCGCCGTCGCCGTTCTGGCTGGTGCTGCCGCCGCCGTTGCCGCCGTTGCCGCCGACGGCGTTCCCGGTCGCCAGGTTGTCAGCGGCGCCCCCGCTGCCACCGTCGCCCCCGCGGGTCTCGCCCCAGGCGCCTCGGCCGCCATTGCCTCCGATGGCGCTGCCGTGTCCGGCGGCAATGGTTGCGCTGCCGCCACTACCGCCGTCACCGCCCGAGGCGGTGGTGCCGATTCCGCCGTCACCGCCGTCGCCGCCCGTGCCCCCGTTGCCGCCGCTGCCGCCGTTGCCGCCGAAGCGGCCCGAGGCGCCGTTGCCGCCATTGCCGCCAATGCCGCCGGCAGTCGCGTCCCCACCGTTGCCACCGTTGCCGCCGATTCCTGCGGTGCTTGTGCCGCCCCTTCCCCCATCACCACCGATGCCTGTGGTGCTTGTGCCTCCGTTGCCTCCATAACCGCCGGGCCCGGTGGTGGCGGCGGCTCCATCACCACCATCACCGCCGTCGCCACCATTACCGATCTGACCGGCGACGCCCGCGCGACCGAACAGTGAGCCGGCGCCGCCGGCCCCGCCTAGTCCACCTCGCCCCCCGTCGCCGCCGTTACCGCCATGGCCGCCGCCGGAGCCGGTATCAGCCATCCCTGCGCCGCCATTGCCGCCATTGCCGCCATTGCCGCCGCTGCCGCCGGCGCCGCCGTACCCGAACAGCAATCCACCATTGCCCCCGGCCCCGCCATGGCCGCCGCTGCCGCCGCTCCCCCCGGCAGCGCCGCTCCCGGCGAGGCCCGCCTGCCCTCCATTGCCGGCTCCGCCGAGCCCCCCATTGCCGCCATTGCCCAGCAGGCCGGCGTCGCCGCCCCGACCACCGGCCTGACCGGTCGCCCCCGAGCCGCCGTTGCCGCCGTTGCCCCACAACAACCCGCCCGGCTTGCCGTCCTGCCCGGTCCCGGGCGCCCCGTGGGCGCCATCACCGATCAGGGGACGCCCCAACAGCCATTGAGTCGGGTGCGTTGATCGCACCGAGGACGTCCTGCTCGATGGCGTTGGTCGTTTCGGCAGCGGCGTAGGCTGCACCGGCGCCGCGCACAGCGGCCGCGAACTGTTCGTGAAACGCCGCCGCCTGAGCGCTCAGCACCTGATACTGCCGCCCATAATTGCCGAACAGCTGGGCAATCGCTGCCGACACCTCATCGCCCGCTGCCGACAGCACCTGGGTCGTCGAGCGGGCGGCCGTCAGGCGAGCCGCCCCAATCGCATCCCCGACCACGGCCAAGTCGCCCGCGGCGGCGGCGAAATGCCCGGGCGTCGCAATCACAAAAGACGACATTTGTCCTCCGCCCGACCAGGGTTACCTCGCACGACAAACTCCCAACGGGGGCATCGTCGATCACTCGGACCCGCAGGAGCCCGTAGCTGACTACCTCACCGCGGGCGCCCCGGCACGATCGGACTACCTCAGTAGGCCGCGCGGTGCCGGACATGCCCGCGCCCCGCAGCGCCGCCCGCGGGGGCGTAGCCGTTGCCGCCAGCAGCTTCTCGCTGCGGGCATTGAGGGCGGTGACTACGTAGGTAGATCCAGCGCCGCCGCCGACAACGCCTCTGGTGCCGCGATCACAAACGCCATGGCTTTCCTTCTCGCAAGTGCACACCGTGGATCCGAATCGCAGCACGGCCCCTTCCGGGAGGGACCCGTAATCGATTACCTCACCCACCCGGCCGCAGGTAGTCGAACTACCCCAGTCCGGCGGAGCAGCGGAAGATTGACGGGCATCGGTGGGCGCGATCCAGAGCGAACAGGATAGGTACGTCATGCGAAGAAATATTCGCCGGACCGCCACCATGAGTCAGCGCCAGAACTTACATTCAGTCTGTGATGGTGAGCTGCCCCTTGATCGGTCGGGGCGACGAACTCCAGGTGATCGCCGACGCACTCGGCTCGGACGACTGCCGGGGCGTCCTCGTCGTCGGGGATCCGGGGGTGGGCAAGACCCGGCTTGCTCAGGAAGCCGCCGCGGCGGCTACGGCCCTCGGCTGGGTCGTCCAGCGAGTGACCGCCAGCCTCACCGCGCAAGCGATCCCATTGGGCGCCTTCACCGAATGGTCAAGTGGGACAACCGAAAATCCGCACGACGCTGCCAACCACGTGGTTGCGGCCATGACTGGCGCCCGCGGATCTGACCGGATCCTCATCAGCATCGACGACGCGCACCTGCTGGACAATCTGTCGGCGTTCGTCGTGTTCAGCCTCCTGCAGCGGCGGAATGCCAAGGTGCTGATGACGGTTCGCAGCAGCCGCCCGCTGCCCGACGCGGTGATCAAGCCATGGAAAGAAGGAGTTCTGCACCGCGTCGATCTGCAGCCCCTGTCCGAATCCCAAAGCGATGATGTCGTGCGGAGCGCATTGGGTGGGCAGGTCAGCGGCGAGTGTGCCGAGCAGCTGTGGGAGTTGACTCGTGGTAACTGTGCGTACCTGACTCAGCTGATAGTTCAAGAACGCGCCCTCGGCAATCTTGTTGAACAGCAGGGTATTTGGAAGTTGCGCGCGGCTCCGACCATGTCACCGTCGTTGTCCGATCTGGTGCAGATGCAATTCGGGGCTCTGACCGAATCGGTGCAGGAGGTCGTCGATCTGGTTGTGGTCGCGGGATCGATCAACCGTTCCTTAATGGCCTCGCTGGCTGACCGTGAGGCGTCGGCTGAGGCCGAACGGCTCGGCTTGATCCGCGCCGACGAAGCAGCGCCCGACGTGATCCGGGTCGCGCACCCGTTGTATTCCGCTGTCCGGCTTGCTCAGTGCGGCCCGCTGCGCCGTAGTCGGTTGCGCGGCCGCCTCGCCACGGCAATGGCCAGCCCGCAGAACACCGCCCCGGTCGACCCGGTCCAACTCGGGTTGCTTTGGCTCGAATCCGATCTGGCGCCCGACGCAGAAGTCTTCCTGGCGGCCGCGCAAGTCGCCGCCGCGCAGCTCGACATCGAGTTCGCCGAACGCTGCGCGCGGGCCGCCGTCGACGCCGGAGGCGGCATCGGGGCGAAACTCCAGCACGCCTACTGCCTGTTCCTGCTCGGCCGAAGTGGCGACGCGCATGGGGAACTGAGCCGGATCCGCCCCGATGAACTGCGCGGCACCGACTTCCTCGACGAGTTCAGCCTGATGGCGATGAACCTGCTGTTCGGCTTCGCCGCGCCGGACGAATTTCTGCGCCTGGTGGACCGGGCGTTGCAGGGTTCTACCGGCATCCGGGCCCACCAGCTCAATACATTGCGCGGCTTGCACCTGGGCTTCACCGCCGACCCAGTGGGGGCTATCGAAGCGTTGAGCGCGGCCGACCCCGAGCAGCTCGACGACTACGGAGCCGTCGTCTGCCTGGGGATGCGGACGTTCGCCCACGGTGAGCGCGGGCACCTCAGCGAGGTGCGCCGCGAGGCGGCAGCCTGCTGGGGACTGCTTGACGGCGCGCGCGACGGATTCAACGTGGCCAACCATGCCAAGCTGCACACCCAGGTGCTGGTGCTCGCGGGAGACCTCGCCGCAGCTGCCGAGGTGGCCCAGCAGGCCCAGCGCCGCTGCGCGAAAATGGCGCCGATCGCGCGCCAGCTCTGCTCCGCCACCATCGGCGCGGTGTCCCTGGCCCGCGGTGACCTGGTGGCGGCACGCCGGCGCCTGCATCCCGGCCAGCTCGAGCTCGGTCAATTCGGCCTGATCATGGGCCACACATACCGGTTCCAGGCCCACTACACCGCGGCGCTGGCGCGGTCGGGGAACGTCGAAGAGGCGGTGCGCGCGCTGGAACGGGCCGCCGAGGTCCGCCGCCCACATTTGCTGTACATCGAGGTCACCTACCTGCTGGCCCAGGCCTGGGTCGCGGCGGCGCAGGGGCGGAGCGAGCGTGCACGCGAGATCGCCGGGCAGGCCGCGTCCTTCGCCCGTCGCCGCGGCCTCCTGGCCAGCGAAGTCCTCTGCCTGCAGACCGCGGTCCAGTTCTGCGACACCACGGTCGCCGACCGGCTGGCCGAGCTGACCACCCTGGTCGAGGGGCCGCGGGCAGCGGTCGCCGCGCGCTACGTCAAGGCACTCGCGGACAACGCGGCCGCGGAACTCGAGGCCGTCGCCGAGGACTTCGAAGCGATGGGTGATTTGCTCGCCGCCGCAGACGCGGCCGCCCATTCCTCGTCGGCCTACCGCATGGCCGACCGGCGGGGCAGCGCGCTGACTGCCGTCGCTCGCGCGGAGAGCCTGGCCAAACGCTGCGGTGGCGCTACCAGTCCGGCGCTGGCAGGGGCCCGGATTGCTTACCCGTTCAGCCACCGCCAACGTGAGATCGCCCTGATGGTGTCGAAGGGTCTGACCAACCGGGAGATCGGCGAGGCCCTATCGCTGTCGGTGCGCACCGTCGAAGGACACATCTACCGCGCCACCTGCAAGGCCGGCATCGCCAGTCGCGCCGAATTGGCGAAGGTCGTCCAGCAGTTCGACCGTTGATTCAGTCGCGCACCGCGGCCAACAACCCGTCACCGAGCGGTATCAGTGCCGGGGTCAGCCGCTCGTCCTCGGCGATCAGCCGGGCCGCCTCGCGCACGGCGGCCACCTCGGCATCGCGTGCCTCGGGATCGCCCGCGCGCCCGCCCAGCGCGGCCCGGTGCACCACGATGACACCGCCGGACCGCAACAGTCGAACCCCTTCCACCACATATTCCGGCTGGTCGATCGGGTCCGCATCGATGAACACCAGGTCATAGGAGTCGTCGGCGAGCCGGGTCAGTACTTCCTGCGCGCGCCCGCTGATCAGCCGGGTACGGGACGGTCCGACGTGCGCCTCGGCGAAGGTCTGCCGCGCCAGCCGGACATACTCCGGTTCGATGTCGATGGTGGTCAGGACGCCGTCGTCGCTCATGCCCGAGAGCAACCACAGCCCGCTGACCCCCGCTCCGGTGCCCACCTCGGCGACCGCCTTGCCGCCGCTCAGCTTGGCCAGCAGACTCAGCAGCGCGCCGGCGGCCGGCGTGACTGCGCCGGCGCCACTGTCGACGGCGCGTTCGCGGGCACCCGCCAGAATCGCGTCTTCGGATATCGACTGCTCCGCGTGCGTCAACAGCGAATCGGCCCTGCTGCGGGTCGGGTGGCCGGTGTCGTCACTGGTGCCGGACGTGCCCTCCATGTCCGCAGAGTATGCCGAACCGGCAGCGCCGTCGCTCAGGCGCGCCCGATCAAGAAGGTGCCGACACGCCCGGGGCTAGCGCCGCGACCGAGGTCATAGCAAACTCTATAACTGCTGGAAAGCGCAGGTAACAGTATGGTTTCTCAGCCAAAGCTCAGACTGCTCATAAGTCGCCCACACGCGGGTAGGCGACGGTAGGCCCTATGGAACGCGGTGCACTCTGGGGCGACGACAGCGGGAATACGGAATGGCAACTTCGTGTTTCGTCCAGTGGAGAAATGCCAACCCTGGATGGCAGGACGAACCCGGAAGGACCGAACATCACCACTTTGAGCCCGACCACCATGTCGCACCCGCAACAGATTGCGGTCGACGACTGGGTGGAACCCTCTGACACGTTGCTGGGAACCGCGGTTTTCGACGCGACCGGCGACAAGGCCACCATGCCGTCGTGGGACGAGCTGGTGCGTCAGCACGCCGACCGGGTGTACCGGCTGGCCTATCGGCTCTCGGGCAACCAGCACGACGCCGAGGACCTGACCCAGGAGACCTTCATCAGGGTTTTCCGGTCTGTCCAGAACTACCAGCCCGGCACGTTCGAAGGCTGGTTGCACCGCATCACCACGAATCTTTTCCTGGACATGGTCCGCCGCCGGGCGCGCATCCGGATGGAGGCGTTGCCCGAGGACTACGACCGGGTGCCCGCCGACGAGCCCAACCCCGAGCAGATCTACCACGACTCCCGGCTCGGTCCGGATTTGCAGGCGGCGCTTGACTCCCTGCCGCCGGAGTTTCGTGCCGCGGTGGTGCTGTGCGATATCGAAGGCCTGTCCTATGAGGAGATCGGCGCCACGCTGGGCGTCAAGCTCGGCACGGTTCGCAGCCGGATCCACCGCGGGCGCCAAGCGCTGCGCGACTATCTCGCCGCCCATCCCGAACACGGTCTGGCGCTCGACGACCGATCGATCCGAACGGCCAGCTAAGTCACCTGGCCGAATCATCATTTCGGCCACTGCACGGTTGCCAACCGGTTCCGAAATGTGGGGTTCTCAGGCCGATCATGGTTATCACGCAGCATGCCGCGCTACATTCGAGATACAAATGGCTTGAAAGGGCGCGAAAGGAGCTGGTGATGGCCGACCGGGGAGATGTCTTTCGGCGCGCTTTCTCCTGGCTCCCCGCCCAATTCGCCTCCCAGAGCGACGCCCCGGTAGGCGCGCCGCGTCGCTTCGGGTCCACCGAACATCTCTCCCTCGAGGCCATCGCGGCCTTCGTGGACGGCGAGCTACGCATGAACGCACATTTGCGCGCAGCGCATCACCTCTCGCTGTGCCCGCAGTGCGCCGCCGAAGTGGACGACCACAGCCGCGCCCGCGCCGCACTGCGTGACTCGCAGCCCATCCGCATCCCCAGTTCGCTGCTGGGGCTGCTGTCGGAGATACCGCACTACCCGCACGACGATGCCCTGCCGCTCGCGGACAAGGTCGCCGAGCGCGAGGTCCGTGATCAGCGCAAGCGTCGTTAGCTCGAGCCTGCCCGCCTGCGTCGGTCTTCGCGTGGGTTCATGCCGACCGGCACGGATCCGTGGATACTAGGGTGGACACGAACATGACTCCCAGGGCCGTGCGGTCTTTTGCTGCACAAACGGCCCGGCGCCGGGCTCTGCAATGAGTTCTGTAATGGATCTAGAAGAGGAACCGTGACCTCCGACGAAGGCAACAACAGCGGCCGGGACACCGAACGGCTGGCGCCACGCCCCATCTATCGGCCTCCGGTCGACCCCGGGTCGCGTCAGACGTTCGGCCGTCCCGCCGGGCAGCAGGGCTCTTTTGTCGCCGAACGCGTGCGTCCGCAGAAGTTTCAGGAGCAGTCCGAATTCAGGCCCCATGAGCGGCCGGCCGACCCGGTGCTGGCCGAGGCCTTCGGCCGGCCCTACGGCGGCACCGAGACGTTGCAGCGTCACCCGATCGATGCCGCCGCGCTGGCGGGCGAGAAGAACGGTGCGCCCGACGAGCCCGACGACCCGTGGCGCGATCCGGGCGCGGCCGCCGCGCTGGGCACCCCGGCGCTGCCGCCGGTGGTGACTCACGGCGAGCTGCGACACACCGGCAAGCTCGGTGTCCGCGACGTCCTGTTCGGCGGCAAGGTGTCCTACGTCGCGCTGGCGGTGCTGCTGCTTATCGCTCTGGTGATCGGCGCACTCGGCGGGGTCATCGGGCGAAAGACCGCCGAGGTGGTCGAAGCGTTCACCACCTCCAAGGTGACGTTGTCGACCGCGGGCAACGCCGAGGAGCCCGCCGGCCGGTTCACCAAGGTGGCGGCCGCGGTGGCCGACTCCGTCGTCACCGTCGAGTCCAAGAGTGACCAGGAAGGCATGCAGGGTTCCGGCGTCGTCATCGACGGTCGGGGCTACATCGTCACCAACAACCACGTCATCTCCGAAGCCGCCACCAACCCCAGCCAGTTCAAGACCACGGTGGTGTTCAACGACGGCAAGGAAGTGCCCGCCAGCCTGGTGGGCCGCGACCCCAAGACCGACCTGGCCGTCCTGAAAGTCGACAACGTCGACAACCTGAGCGTGGCCCGGCTCGGTGACTCCGACAAGGTGCGGGTCGGCGACGAAGTGCTTGCGGCCGGTGCTCCGCTGGGTCTGCGCAGCACGGTGACGCACGGCATCATCAGTGCCCTGCACCGCCCGGTCCCGTTGTCGGGCGAGGGCTCGGACACCGACACCGTGATCGACGCCCTCCAGACCGACGCATCGATCAACCACGGCAACTCGGGTGGTCCGCTGATCGACATGGACTCCCAGGTCATCGGCATCAACACCGCCGGCAAGTCGCTATCCGACAGCGCCAGCGGACTCGGCTTCGCGATCCCGGTCAACGAGATGAAGCTGGTCGCCCAGACGCTGATCAAGGACGGCAAGATCGTCCACCCGACGCTGGGCATCAGCACCCGGTCAGTGAGCAACGCAATCGCCTCGGGTGCGCAGGTCGCCAACGTCAAGGCAGGGGGACCCGCGCAGAAGGGCGGGATTCTGGAGAACGATGTGATCGTCAAGATCGGCGGCCGCAAGGTCGCCGACTCCGATGAAGCCGTCGTCGCCGTGCGGCAGCTGACGATCGGTCAGGACGCGCAGATCGAGGTGGTCCGCGACGGCCGCCGTGTCACGCTGACGGTCAAGCCAGACCCCGATACCAGCTCGTGATGATCGCAAGCGCGGCGCAGCCCGGAGCTGCGGGCACGCCCCCGCTAGTGGGAGGTACCCCCACCCGCTTGCGGGGGACGGGTCACCCGACCTGATGTTCGCCAACATCGGCTGGGGGGAGATGCTCGTACTCGTCGTGGTCGGGCTGGTGGTGCTCGGGCCCGAACGGCTGCCCGGTGCGATCCGCTGGACGGCGGGTGCCCTGCGGCAGGCCCGCGACTACCTCAGCGGTGTGAGCAACCAGCTGCGCGAGGACATGGGTCCGGAGTTCGACGATATCCGCGGCCAACTCAGCGAGCTGCAGAAATTGCGAGGTATGACGCCACGCGCCGCCCTGACCAAGCATCTCCTCGACGGCGACGATTCCATCTTCACCGGCAACTTCGACGATCCGGCGCCGGAAACCCCGCCCGCCAAGCCACCCGAGTCGCCGCCGACCCCCGAGCGCACGCCGTTCGACTCGGACGCCACCTAGCCCGGCACCGGAATGCTCAGCGGCGGGTCGGATCCAGCCCCAGCGACATGCCCGCCAGGCCCCGACGCCGCGCAGCCAGGCCGTCGGCGATGCGCGCCAATTCCTTGCCCACGGCGGAATCGGGCGTGCTGAGTACCACGGGCACGCCCGCGTCACCGGCGGCCACCAGTGCGGGGTCCAGCGGTATCTGCCCCAGCAGGGGCACGTCAGCGCCTACGGCGCGAGACAGCCGTTCGGCAACCTGCCGGCCGCCGCCCTCGCCGAACACCTGCATCGTGGTGCCGTCCGGCAGCGTGAGACCGGCCATGTTCTCCACCACACCCGCGATGCGCTGACGAGTCTGTATCGCGATGCTGCCGGCCCGCTCGGCCACCTCGGCGGCGGCCAGCTGGGGAGTGGTCACGACCAGGATCTCGGCGTTGGGCAGTAGTTGCGCCAGCGAGATGGCGACGTCACCGGTGCCGGGTGGCAGGTCGAGCAGCAGCACATCCAAGTCGCCCCAGTACACGTCTGCCAGGAACTGCTGCAGCGCGCGGTGCAGCATCGGCCCACGCCACACCACCGGGGTGTTGTCCTTGGTGAACTGAGCGATCGAGATGACCTTCACGTCGTGGGCGATGGGCGGCAGAATCATCGACTCCACCTGAGTCGGCCGGTCCGTGGTTCCCATCATCCGGGGAATGGAGTGCCCGTGGATATCGGCGTCCAGCAAGCCGACCGACAGGCCGCGCGCCGCCATCGCCGCGGCCAGATTGACCGTCACGGTGGACTTCCCGACGCCGCCCTTGCCGGAAGCCACCGCGTACACCCTGGTCAGCGAGCTGGGCTGAGCGAACGGGATGACGGGCTCGGCGGCATCCCCACGCAGTTGCTTACGCAGCTCGGTGCGCTGCTCGTCGCTCATCACGTCCAGGCTGACCCGGACCTGTCCCGTCCCGGGCACGTCGGTGACCGCCTGCGTCACCCGGTCACTGATTTCGGTCTTCTTCGGGCAGGCGGCGGTGGTCAGGTAGATCTGGACGTGCACCCCGCCGTCGGCGCCCAGATCGATGCTCTTGACCATCCCGAGCTCGGTGATGGGGCGCCGTAGCTCCGGGTCGATCACCTTGGCCAGCGCCGAGCGGATAGCGGTGGTCAGATCGGCTGCGTCATCTTGGGTTGCGGACATCAACGCCGAGTGTAGGCGGCTCGGCCGCTGGCCTCCCGGACGGTCAGCTGACCGGGGCGAGCACAGGTTCGCCGGGAGCCGGCGGGCTGGGCTGGGCCGGGCCGGCAGGCTTGGGCGCAGGTGGCCCGTTGGGCGTCCTTGGGGCCGGCGGTGCCGGTGGCGCGGGCGCTGCGGGTACCTCCGGCGCGGCAGGTGCCGGGGGCGCGACCGGGGGTGCCGGTGCGGCGAACGGGTCGGGGAATGCCGGTGGGGCCGGGGGAGCCGCGGGTGCGATGACGATCCCGCCGTTGGGGATCGGCCCGGCGCCCGGCGGCAGCGAGTCAGGGGTCTGCGAGCTGATGCAGATCAACGTGCAGCCCGGTGTGGCCACCGGCGCGGGAGCCGGCGGCTGCATCTGCGGCGGCAGCCACGGCCACATCGGCGTTTGCGGGTTCGGGTACAGCGAGTTCGGATACTGGGAGATGATCTGCGGCTGCCCGAAGTCGATCAGCGGCATGTGCTGACCCATCGGGTCGCCGACGCCCAGACCGGTGACATTCAGGGGCAGGTTGGGACCGAGCCCCTCGGGATGCTCGAGGTGCGCGTCACCGATCGGGGGCGGCGGGCCGGTGATCGGTGGCAGGTCGACCGGAACCACGCCGGTCGCGTACGCGGCAGCCCAGCCCAGCACGTTCTGGGCGTAGGACATCGAGTTGTTGTAGCGCAGGATCGAGGCCATCACCTGCGACGGGTCCCGCAGGTTGAGCCCGCCGCTGCACAGGTACCGGGCAGCGGCCAGCGTGGAGTCGAACAGGTTCTGCGGGTCGGGCACACCGTCGCCGTCGCCGTCGACGGCGTAGCGGGCCCAGGTGCCGGGCAGGAACTGCATCGGGCCCATCGCGCGGGCATACGTCACGCGGTTGCCCTGGTCCCGCTGCATGATGACCTCGTTGCCGGGCAGCGTGCCGTCCAGCGCCGGGCCGTAAATCGGGTTGGTAGCGGTGCCGCGGGCGTCGACGGCGCCGCCGCCCGCATGCCCCGACTCGATGCGCCCGATGCCGGCGAGCAGGTTCCAACTCACACCGCAGGCCGGTGCCACACCCGCCATCTTCTGCTCGGCATTCCGGTAGGCCGACAGGGCCATGATTGGAATCCCAAGTGCGCCGGGCGTATTCACGACCGTGGGGGGCGGCGGCGCGGAACTGCTGGCCGCTGCGACGTGGAAGCTGGTCGGTACCCGCTGGATGGAGATGACGGTCGGACCGGACAGGTCGATGCGGGGGGCGGGACCCACCGCGGCCACCGGTGTGATGGCGGCACGAAGCGGCTGGGGCTTTCCGTGGGAGGTGGGCGCCGCGGCGCCGACCGCGCTGGCGAAGATCAACGGGGAGATCATGACGACGCCGAAGACCGGAGTGCGTGTGACGCGAAGTGCCGTCTGCCGCACCTTCGCGACGGCCGAGTTGTCAACCCAGCCTGCCCCTATGCGCACCTCGACCGTCCTCAAATTCTGTGAGCCGCCGGGAAACTGACCACTTGTTAGCTTCGTGAACTAGATCACCATACATAACTCTCGTCACGGGAGTTGCGCAATGGTGGACTTGATTCTCAGCCGGATTTCTTCGCACGACGTTCGGCGGTGTCCGAATCCCGCGTCCCGGTTTCCGGTGCGGCGGGCTGCAAGTGGGCCAGCATTGTCCGTAGCCCTTCCAGTTCGTGGCGCAGGTAGTCGCGAGTCACCACCTCGCCGATGGACAGTCGTAGTGCCGCCAACTCGCGGGCCAGGTATTCCGTGTCGGCCTTGGTCTGTGCCGCGCGCCGGCGGTCCTCGTCCACCGTGACCCGGTCGCGGTTCTCCTGCCGGTTCTGGGCGAGCAGGATCAGCGGCGCCGCGTAGGCCGCCTGGGTGGAAAACGCCAGGTTGAGCAGGATGAAGGGGTAGGGGTCCCACTGCCAGCGGATGGCGATCATGTTGATCGCGATCCAGGCGATCACCACCAGCGTCTGCAGCAGCAGGTAGCGGCCGGTGCCGAAGAACCGCGCGATGGATTCGGTGAACTGCCCCACCGTCTCGGGATCCACCCGGGGCGCGTAGCGGCGCGAGGTCCGCGGGGTGTACAGCCGCCGCGGCGTTTGTGACTTGCTCACCAGGCTTCTCCGGTTCTTGGTGGCCTGCCGGCGGGGTCGAGCTGCTGGACATCCACCCGCCAGTCATGCGGCAGCAGATGGTCCAGCAGGTCATCGACCGTCACCGCGCCCAACAGGTGGTTCTGGTCGTCGACCACCGGGCCGCAGACCAGGTTGTAAGCGGCGAAATAGCGGGTGACCGCGCCCAACTGGGTTTCCGGCGACAGCGTGAGCAGGTCGGTGTCGACTATGCCCCCCACCAGTTCGGCGGGCGGGTCGCGCAGCAGTCGTTGCAGGTGCACGCAGCCCAGGTAGTGGCCCGTCGGCGTGGCGGTCGGTGGGCGCGTGACGAACACCATCGAGGCCAGCGCGGGGGTCAGGTCGGGATCGCGCAGCCGGGCCAGCGCCTCGGCGACCGAGGTGTCGGGGGTGAGCACCACCGGATCGGACGTCATCAATCCCCCTGCAGTGTCGGGGGAGTGCTTGAGCAGCCGTCGCACCGGGTTGGAATCGTCCGGATCCATCCGGGTCAACAACACCTCGGCATCGGTCGGGTTGAGTACGCCCAGCACGTCGGCGGCGTCGTCGGGATCCATCTCTTCGAGTACGTCGGCCGCGCGGTCGGTGCCCAGATGAGCCAGGACTTCCGCCTGGTCGAGTTCTGGCAACTCCTGCAAAATGTCGGCCAGCCGGTTGTCGTCGAGTGCCTTGAACACCTCGTAACGGCGTTTGGTGGGAAGCCCGCGGATGGCGTCGGCGACGTCGACGGCCCGCCGTCCCTCGAACTGGTGGAGTAGTTGTGCCACATCCTGACCGGGCATGGCCAGCGCCGAGGGCGTCAGACCGTGCACGTTCTGCCAGTCCACGACGTGCACCGGGCCGCGCCGACCCAGTCGCCGTTGCGTGCGCACCGCCACCCTGGTCACCACCCAGTCGCGGGTGCGGGTTTGCTCGATACCGAGGTCGGTGACCACGACGTCCACGCCGGCCAGGTCTGGCAAGTCGGGGTCGCTGACCCTGACCTGGGTGTCGAGCACCTGCCCCATGGCCAGCACCTCGCCGGGCCGTTGCTCGAAGTGGCGCAGCGACACATTGCCGGTGCTCAGTGTCACCGCGTTGGGCTCGATCGCCGCGACTCGCAGGATCGGTATGAAGATGCTGCGCCGTGTCGCGAGATCGACGACCAGGCCCAGCACCCGCGGTTGTTGGCGGACGATGCTGATGCTGATCACCACGTCGCGGACGCGCCCGAAAGACTCGCCGAGGGGGCCGAGCACCATCATCCGCGGCAGCCGCGCCACGTACACCCTGTTGACCGACGCCATAGGACAGAGCGTAGGCAGCGAGGCCCCGATCGGCAGGTCGGGGCGGGCCATGCGGAACCTAGCGCGAACCGATGCTGAACATCACCGCGATGAAGTACACCAGGATCGTCGCGGCGCTGATGACGATGCCGGTGACCGCCAGACCAAAGCCGTCTTCGCGGGTCTGCTTGATCTGATTGATGCCAATGGTGCCGCATACGACGCCCACCAGCGAGCCGACGCAACAGAAGATGCCGACGATGCCGGCAACCAGCGAAATGATCGCCATGGTGTTCATGCCGGACTGCACCGCGCCGTAACCGCCGCCGTAGTCAGTCCCCGGGTAGTAGCCACCGGGATAAGCGCCGTAGGGGCTGGGCATGGCCGGCGGCGGATAAGCCGCTGGGCCGCCGTAGTCGGCGAAGCCGGGGGGCGGCGCGCCGTAAGGCTGGTATCCGGGTGGTGCGTAGCCGGGCGGCGGATTGGGCGGCAGGTAGCCGGCCCCCGGGTCGGGCGGGTATCCGGCCCCCGGGTCGGGCGGGTAGCCGGGCAGCGGGGCCGCCTGGGTGGGCGGAAAGTCCACCGGAGGCAGGTAGTCCGCCACCGGAGACGACGACGGCGATGCCCAGGGAGCATCAGAAACCGGCTGCTCAGCCGGTTGGAACGCGTTGTCCTTGGCCTCGCCGGAGGAGTCGCCGGGAGCTGTCATGGTGATGAACGTAGCGTATGGGCGGGCACCGGGTCCGGCGGCGACGTGGCCCGCGGGGGGACGTCCGTGCCAGGCGAAATGTGCGTCTCGGTGGCCGAGATGAAACGATGGCTGCGGTAAAGGCCGGGCAGGAGGAGAATGAGGACCGATGACTAGCCCCTTCCAACCCGGACAACCACCCGCCGGCGCAGCCTCGGGCCGGCGCAATGTGCCCGCATTGCCGACGCCCCCGAAAGGATGGCCGGTCGGCTCGTATCCGACGTACGTCGAGGCGCAGCGTGCCGTCGACTACCTTTCCGACCAGGAATTCCCGGTGCAGCAGGTCACCATTGTCGGCGTTGACCTGATGCAGGTGGAGCGCGTGACCGGGCGTTTGTCCTGGGGCAAGGTACTCGGTGGCGGAGTGCTCAGCGGTGCCTGGCTCGGGCTGTTCATCGGCTTGGTGCTCGGCTTCTTCAGCCCCAACCCCTGGGGCGCGTTGATCACCGGCCTGGTCGCGGGAGTTTTCTTCGGGCTGATCACCTCGGCGGTCCCGTACGCCATGGCGCGCGGAACCAGGGACTTCAGCTCCACCATGCAGTTGGTGGCCGGTCGCTACGACGTGTTGTGCGACCCGCAGAACGCTGAGCGAGCGCGAGATCTGCTGGCGCGTTTGGCGATCTAGCTGGTGGTGAATCGTCGCGTGCGGCGGTGCGGTGCAGTTTTGTTGGCGGCGCTGACCACGGCGTCGGTGATTTGCGCTTGCGGCTCCGCCGGTCGCGGTCTGGTGATCAGCTTCTACACGCCGGCCACTGACGGGGCCACATTCACCGCAGTGGCCCAGCGCTGCACCCAGCAGGCCGGAGGCCGATACCGCATCGAGCACGTGAGCCTGGCCAGATCGCCCGACCAGCAACGGCTGCAGCTCTCCCGCCGGCTCACCGGGCACGACCACACCCTGGACGTGATGGCGCTCGACGTGGTGTGGACCGCGGAGTTCGCCGAAGCGGGGTGGGCGCTGCCACTGTCCGACGACCCGTCCGGACTGACCGAGTCCGACGCCATCGCCGACACCCTGCCGGGCCCGCTCAAGACGGCTACCTGGAACAGCCGGGTGTACGGTGCCCCCGTCACCACGAACACCCAATTGCTCTGGTACCGAACCGATTTGGTGCCCCAGCCGCCGCGCGATTGGGGCGCCATGGTGGCCGAGGCGGCTCGCTTGCGTGCGGCCGGCGAGCCCAGCTGGATCGCCGTGCAGGCCAACGAATCCGAAGGGCTGGTGGTGTGGTTCAACACGCTGTTGGTCAGCGCCGGCGGCCAGGTGCTCTCGGACGACGGCAAACGTGTCACGCTCACCGATACCCCTGAGCATCGCGCCGCCACGGTGGCTGCCTTGCGGATTCTGAAGGCGGTGGCCACCGCGCCGGGGGCCGACCCGTCGATCACCCGCAGCGACGAGGGCGCCGCGCGGCTGGCGGTCGAGCAGGGCAGAGCCGCGCTCGAGGTGAACTGGCCCTACGTGCTGGCCTCCATGCTGGAGAATGCGGTCAAAGGCGGTGTGGCATTTCTGCCGCTCAACCGCGAGCCCGAGTTGGCCGGCAGCATCAACGGTGTCGGCACGTTCGCGCCCAGCGACGAACAGTTCGATATCGCCTACACCGCCAGCCGGAAGGTGTTCGGTTTCGCCCGCTACCCCGGGGTGGTGGCCGGACAGCCGGCCAAGGTGACGATCGGTGGGCTGAATCTGGCGGTCGCCAGCACCAGCCGTCATCGCGGCGAGGCGTTCGAAGCGGTCCGGTGCGTGCGGAACCTGCAGAACCAGAAGTACGTCGCGCTTGAAGGCGGGCTGCCCCCGGTGCGGAGCTCGCTCTACTCCGACCCTCAGTTCCAGGCCAAATACCCGATGTACGGCGCCATCCGCCAACAGCTCACCGACGCTGCGGTGCGGCCCGCGACGCCGGCGTACCAGGCGGTCTCCATCCGGCTGGCCTCGGCGTTGAGCCCGATCACCGCGATCGACCCGGAGCGCACGGCGGACGAACTCGTGGTGCAGGTACAGAAAGCCATCGACGGCAAGGGCTTGCTGCCGTGACGCCGGCGACGATGCAGAGCGAAGCGATGAGGAGGGGGCACCTCCCGCGTGCGGGGGAGAGCGGCGTCATGTGGTCGCCCGAGCGGCGGTTGGCCTATCTCCTCATCGCGCCCGCGGTGACGCTGATGCTGGTGGTGACGGCTTATCCGATCTGCTACGCGATGTGGTTGAGTCTGCAGCGCAACAACCTCGCTATGCCCAGCGACACTGCATTCGTCGGCCTGGGCAATTACCAGACGATCCTGACCGATCGGTACTGGTGGACCGCCCTGGGCGTGACGCTGGGGATCACCGTGGTGTCGGTGACCTTCGAGTTCGTGCTTGGTCTGTCGCTGGCGCTGGTGATGCACCGCACGCTGGTCGGGAAAGGATTGGTGCGCACCGCGGTGCTGATCCCGTACGGCATCGTCACGGTGGTCGCGTCCTACAGCTGGTATTACGCCTGGACACCGGGCACCGGCTACCTGGCCAACCTGTTGCCCGACGGGAGTGCGCCGCTGACACACCAGATTTCGTCGCTGGCCATAGTTGTGCTGGCCGAGGTGTGGAAGACGACCCCGTTCATGGCCCTGTTGTTGCTGGCCGGTTTGGCGTTGGTGCCCGAGGACCTGTTGAAGGCGGCGCAGGTCGACGGCGCGAACGCCTGGCGGCGGTTGACCAGGATCATCTTGCCGATCATCAAGCCGGCGGTCGTGGTGGCGTTGCTGTTCAGGACCCTGGATGCGTTTCGCGTGTTCGACAACATCTACGTGCTGACCGCCGGCGCCAACAACACCGGTTCGGTCTCGATCCTGGGCTACGACAACCTGTTCAAAGGCTTCAACGTGGGCCTGGGCTCGGCCATCAGCGTGCTGATCTTCCTCTGTGTGGGCATCATCGCGCTCGTGTTCATCAAGCTGTTCGGCGCCTCAGCGCCCGGGAGCGACGCCGATGGCGGGTGAATCGTTGGATGCCCGGCGCGCCACCTTCTGGGCCGTGATCGACGTGCTGGTGGTCGCATACGCGTTGCTGCCGGTGCTGTGGATCCTCAGCCTCTCGCTCAAGCCGACGTCAATGGTCAAGGACGGCAGGTTGATACCGTCATCGGTGACCCTGGACAACTATCGCGGCATCTTCCGCGGCGACTTCTTCAGTTCGGCGTTGATCAACTCGATCGGAATCGGTTTGACCACCACCGTGATCGCGGTGGTGTTGGGTGCGATGGCGGCCTACGCGGTTGCGCGGCTGAGCTTCCCGGGCAAGCGAGTCTTGATCGGGATGACCTTGCTGATCACCATGTTTCCCGCGATCTCATTGGTGACGCCGTTGTTCGACATCGAGCGCGCGGTCGGGTTGTTCGACACCTGGCCGGGGTTGATCCTGCCCTACATCACCTTTGCGCTGCCGCTGGCGATCTACACCCTTTCGGCGTTCTTTCGGGAAATACCCTGGGATTTGGAGAAGGCGGCCAAGATGGACGGCGCCACGCCCGGGCAGGCCTTCGTCAAGGTGATTGTGCCGCTGGCGGCGCCGGGCCTGGTGACGGCTGCGATTCTGGTCTTCATCTTCGCGTGGAACGATCTGTTGCTGGCATTGTCGTTGACCGCTACCAAGGCGGCGATCACCGCGCCGGTGGCGATCGCGAACTTCACCGGCACTTCGCAATTCGAGGAGCCGACCGCTTCGATCGCGGCTGGTGCCATCGTGATCACCATTCCGATTATCGTCTTTGTTCTCATCTTCCAGCGGCGCATCGTCGCCGGGTTGACCTCTGGGGCTGTGAAGGGATAGCGCGGTGGCCGAGATTGTGCTGGAACACGTCAACAAGAGTTACCCCGACGGTCATACGGCGGTGCGGGACCTCAGCATCACCATCGCCGACGGCGAGTTTCTGATTCTGGTCGGGCCGTCCGGCTGTGGCAAGACCACCACCCTGAATATGATTGCGGGGCTTGAGAGTATCTCGTCGGGGGAGTTGCGGATCGGTGGGCAACGGGTCAACGAGAGGGCGCCCAAGGACCGCGACATCGCGATGGTCTTCCAGTCCTATGCCCTGTATCCGCACATGACGGTTCGGCAGAACATCGCATTCCCGCTGACACTGGCGAAGATGAAGAAGACCGAGATCGCGCTGAAAGTCGAGGAGACCGCCAGAATCCTGGACCTCACCGGGCTGCTGGATCGTCGTCCTTCACAGTTGTCCGGCGGCCAACGCCAGCGCGTGGCGATGGGCCGGGCTATCGTGCGCCAGCCCAAGGCGTTTCTGATGGACGAGCCGCTGTCCAATCTGGACGCCAAGCTGCGGGTGCAGATGCGCGGCGAGATCGCACGGCTGCAGAAGCGGCTGGGCACCACCACCGTGTACGTCACCCATGACCAGACCGAGGCCATGACGCTGGGTGATCGGGTTGTGGTGATGCACGGTGGCATCGCGCAGCAGGTCGGCACGCCCACGGAGCTTTACGAGCGGCCCGCCAATCTGTTCGTGGCCGGCTTCATCGGCTCGCCGGCGATGAACTTCTTTCCGGCCAACTTGACGTCGTTCGGGCTGGCCCTGTCGTTCGGTGAGGTGACGTTGGCGCCGCAGGTGCAGCAGGTGATCGCCGGACACCCCAAGCCGGAGAACGTCATCGTGGGGCTGCGGCCCGAGCACCTTCAGGATGCGGCCCTGATCGACGGTTACCAACGGATCGGTTCGCTGATCTTCGAAGTCACCGTCGAGCTGGTGGAATCATTGGGCTCTGACAAGTACGTGTATTTCACCACCGCGGGTCCGCAGGTGCACTCGGCTCGACTGGACGAGGTCGCCGCCGAATCGGCGGTCAATGAAAACCAGTTCGTGGCAAGGGTTCCCGCCGAGTCGAAAGCCGCGATCGGACAGCCGATCGAGTTCGCCTTCGACCCCGCCAAACTCGCGGTTTTCGACGCCGACTCGGGTGTGAACCTCACGGTACCGGCCGCGCCGTGACGCTCGACATCGTGCGCAGCCACCTGCGTCGCCATTTCGATGTCGAACCGGACTCGGCCAGCGTGACCTTCCTGGGAACCGAACCCATCGAGGTGCTGCGCTTCCGGGGCCGGGCCGTGGTGCACTACGCGTCGCTGGGCTGCTCCAGGTATCCGATGACGGACCCGACCGAGATGGTCGCCGATACCGTTCGCGGGCCACGTGCCGAAGTCGTGGTGGCCCTGCGTGATCCCGGTCCGATCAGCGGGCTGGTACGCACCCTGGCTGTGCTGGCGGCCACGCCGGCCGTCGACGGCGTGGTGCTGGTGCCCGATGCGCTGATCGACCTGGGCGCGCCGTTGTGGTCAGGTGCCCCGTTCACCGCAGTATTGCTGGGCCACAGCGACATTCCCGATCTCCCGCTCGACGCGCCTCGCGACCCCGTGCGGTTCCTGTCCGCCACGCCCATCACGGCCAATGAAGCGGCGTGGGTGCGACTCAAGGGGGCTGCGGCCATGCGCGAGGCTTGGCTGAATGATGGGGTGGACGTGCTGGATCCGGGCCGGCCGGCCGCGCAACCGAGTTGAGCGGCGCAGCGGCTGATTCAGGCGTCCCAGCTGGTCAGGTCACGGGCGGGAATGCCGTGGGCCGCGCAGTGGCCGGTGTAGCGCTCCAGGGACGTCTTGCAGTTTTCCTGCCAGAGGATTTTGTTGTCCTGATCGAGGAACAACAGCTCACCGACCAGGTAAAAGAACACCTCCGTGTCTTCAAAGCTTTCTGGAGCGTGTGAGGACCCGGCTACCTCGTAAACGGTGTCCCCGGCGCGGGAGATCCAATTGCTCTCTTTATAACGCCAGGCGCCGCTGATGGTGTGCCCCAACACGATTCCGGTGTGATAGTGGGGCGGCATTGCGCACCGGCGCCCGACGTGCGTCCGAGTGTGAATCGTGCGACCTGACACGCCG